>JAFUUX010000292.1 GCA_017471325.1 Lachnospiraceae bacterium
ATTTCCTTCTTCCAGTTTAATAATTCATCCATACGTCCTGCCGCATCCATACATGACGTATTATAACATTTTACAAGCAGATACGCGATGCCAACCTCAGCCACCACAAATATCAATTCCCGTATCATTCCAAGCAGATAATCCTGTGTCCTGCACTTCTTCTGTCCCCATACTGCCATACATACCGCCCAGGCAACTGCACAAACCAAACCGCTTTCCATATTCCATACGATTGCCAAAATACAGATGACATATCCGCCCAGGCGAACTCTGATATTTGCATTCTCATTTTTTATCAACGTACAATACAGCATCAGAGCAAAAGGCCACAGCATCCGCAACGGGAATGTCTGAAGATATATCATCCCGATAACAAAACAATTTAAAACAACCACGCCGGCGATCAAACGGGAACCGTCATTCCTCAAAACCCTATATAAGAAAATCAAAAGACAACATGCCGCAATCCCACTGAAGAAAGCCGTGGTCATACCGACCGTAAGCATATTATTTCCAAAAAGCATCAGCGGCAGCTTATAAAACAATGCAAAATGACCGTACATCTGATTTAATCCGCCACCAAACGGCAATCCGTTTGCCACGTAATAGATGGAATGATAAAAAGTTCCCGTATGATATACAGCCCCTCCACCATGGATTCCCCAAAAATCTACAACACAATGGTCTGCTGCAATCAAAAGAACTATCACGCCATAATAGAGCGTCCACCACCATTTGGGCATGCGGATTTCCGGCTGAAATCTCACATACACTATCAGCAGTACAAACGCTGCCAATGCCAGCAAATTCCACTCATTATGAATATCACAAAGGATAAATAGAATACATATTATAGAGCAGACAGATACCTTGTCCCGAACAAATGATTTCACAAGATTTAATATACGTTCAGAATACCTGCAATTGCTTAAAAGTAAGAATGTCAGCAAAAATACAACAAATACAATGATATATCCTTTGATCCTCCTGCCGGAATCCAAAGTCCCGGTCAGATGCCACAAGATGGAAGTGCTCTTTGCTGTGAGAAATGAAAAATGAAAAACCAGGGCAACGCCTCCGGAAATGATCAAAGAACACAAGTAACTTTTCTTTTTTCCCGATGCCCCATTCTGCCCTGCTGATTCAGTATCTCTCTTATATATGGAAGAACAGACGGCTAACCCCCCCAGATAAACCGCCAGGAACCTCAGGCAGGTATAGCTCCAATCCTCCCATCCGCTCAGCCGCAGCACGATTCCGCTTAAGCCAGCCACTAAAGAACCGCCAAAATATACCCACGGCATGACTGCCGATATCTTTTCCCCTTTGACCAATGTAAAAACCATGTAAACGCACACCAGCAATACTACACTTCCCAAAAGAGCATAGACTGCCTTTTTCCACCTGTTCATATACCCGTGATTATCATACTGTATATGAATATCATCCGCCCCCTGCTGCACGGAACTGTAGGCTGTGATCAGGTAACTGCCTCTGCCATCCGCCACAAAACGATATTCCTCATCTGCCGGGATGGCGACCGGCTCCATCGCGCATGGCACATCACCACCTTCGTAATCCGAAATGGTGATCACTACTGTCTCCTGTCCTTTATTCTCTACTGTAATATCAGAATATATGGTTGGCCAGAAAACAACACTTCCTATTTTTTCAGAAAAAGCAGCCTCCACTATAAATTCTTTTTCTTCTGCATCTTGCGCAATTGAGTTTAATCTTTCATCGCTCAGAAAAAAACTCTCTCCCGAATAGTGAAAATATGTAAACTGCTTATACCATAGTATGATATAAAATAATAACAGAATACATACAATAAACACCGGTATGCATTTTCTAATCCTTTTCCACATAATCATTATTCCTCATTCAGACTTCTGTATTGATCCCCGTTTCCCGCTATATGACCATTTGGTCCAAAAATCCGCTTCAACTATCTCAGCACAAATTTCACATTCTCTCCATCGATAACCACATCATATACTGCCATTTTATGGATATTCTCTTTTCCACCCTCAAACAATTCCTGATACTTGTCAGGAAAATTGCCATACCAATCTTCCAAGATCAGGTAATTATATTTTCTCGACACAACCCTTGCCCTTAAAGATTCCGCATCCATCTCCAGGTTTTTAAGTGCCGCATAGTCATCTCTGTATGAAATTGCCGGAAATGCGTAATATTGAACATGATCCGGTCCGATCCCGAGCACCCGGTCATCCTCGCCTAACTCAAGCCCCGCGCTTTTGTATAACTCCTCGTATTTCTCCCAGCCTGTATGCCGCTCCAGCCCCAGTGAACTAAACGGATCAAACGGAAGCAGGATTGCAAAAAACGCCACTGCGCACATCAAAACCCTGCCCTGGATAGAGCCTTTGATCTGCAGAAGTTCATACACAACTACTCCTGCTGTCAGCATCAGTGCCGGGCCAAGATAACGCACGCAATAATTAAAACCTCCGTCTCCCGCATAGTATACATTCTTTCTGTACATATACAGAAAGCAGTAAAACATCATAAATACAGTATACCCCACAAAGACAGGGCATATCGTATTATCAATATCTTCCTTTGTTCCGGAAAATGATATTTTGTCCCTGGAAACAAGTACCCGTAAAGCAAGCAGTCCCCCCCCCAGGATCAATGCAAATAATGAATCCGAAACA
Organism: Lachnospiraceae bacterium; assembly: GCA_017471325.1. Taxonomy (GTDB): domain Bacteria; phylum Bacillota; class Clostridia; order Lachnospirales; family Lachnospiraceae; genus NK4A136. Next base: position 2,682 of record JAFUUX010000292.1, read on the forward strand.
TCCCATCCGGTTCTGAAACGACCGCTACCGCCAATAAACCACATCTTAAAAAAATTCACGAAAACTTCTTTGATCCCTCCCGCCTCATTCCTGCCTTCCATTTCGATCACCACAGTCGCTGCGGGCTGTACCCAGACCAGCATGAGTACAAAAAAACTCACCAGCAACAACATCATGGCAATGTACCGGCCTGTCCGAAAGCATTTGATCACCTGATGGCAGAATATGCCGAACGCAAGAAACAGCCCCATCGCAACGAATGGTAATGCCGTATAAAACTTTTCCTTTTCAAAATATGTATAGCGGTATGTGCTAAATCCCAGCGTAAGCGCCGTTGAGGCATACATGAACAACATCGGATATATCTTTTTCACAAAATGCGCTTTTTGTTCCTTATCACTTAAGCGGTCCAGGGTATATACCACAGCAATCCCCAGGATGCCGTACAGGTACATAGAGCCCACCCGCTTCATCAGGGCTATGAGGGGAATCCATATGCAGATCCCCAGCAGGTACCACACATCGTTATATTTTTCTTTACTCCGAAAAAAGGAAATGGTCATGACCGTCCCATAGATCAGCGCTGCCCCCATGGGAATATCCGGCATAAAATTATATGACTTATCTACTATACGGGGTATTATCGTGATAAACAGAAGCAACAGTATAAATTTCTTCCCCTCTTTCTTCCCGACCATAGAAAACAGTGGCACCATGGCCGCTACAGAAAAAAGATACCTCGCCCACATATTGATGCCATCGGAATAGCAATACCATAACTTATTACAAAAGTAACACCAGGAAGTGTAGGTAGGTGCTGTATGTAATAACCTATACGTATACAACCTGGTTCCGACGTTACCCAGATTAGAATACCGGTACATATTAAGGATCTGCGGCGCATGCTCCCAGAAGGAATCGTTATCCGATCCCAGATCCGATGTCCCGATAAACAGAAATGCTGAAACAACAGAACATAACATGAATGCCAGCAATCCAGGTGTAAACACGCAACTGACAAAGCGTTCCCTGTCCCGCACCAGCGTTACAAGACAGTATATGAAAGCAATGATCCCAAGCGCGACACCTATGTAAACTCCGGGGATAGTGTTTCCGTAAATTCCCGCCGCAATGATCGGTATGATAATGATCCCGATCGCCGCAAAAAGGAATTCCTCTATCTTACGCCTATCCAAGATTGCAATTGCTGCAGCGATCGGCAGAACTATCAGTATTCCCATGGTCTCATCCTTCCCCGCCGTCTTCCTGCACGCCACCGGTCACATATTTGATCTGCAGCTGCCCATCTTCATCATATTCCACATGATATAGTGCATCATCCTTGATATCTGCTCCCCAATTGTCAAAATCAGGATAATAGGTCTCTATAAAGAAATCATCAACATGTTTTATGTAAACATAGGTATACCGCCTTTTTTTGATCAGCTCTGCCAGCTCCTCCGCAGTCAGATTCCTGCCGATCTCCCCGCCGCTCCATTTGTATGCATCCGGATTATAGTACATGCCGCTGATCGATTCCGCCCCCGCCGGAAATACTTCCCATCGGAAAGAAACCGGCAGCGTCGATAACAGATCCCTATCTATATAGAATACCCTGTCTTCACCGCCAAATGCAACTTCCCCCTGTTCTACACTGCTGCGGATCAGCGGATACGGATTTTCCTTCTCCGGCTTATCAAATATCCCCCCCACAGGATCTGAATATACACAGAGTGTTAAGAAGACCGTGCCGACAGCCAGGGTAACATCTTTTTTCCATGTAAGAAGCCCCTTCATAAAAAGCCCGACTGCCGAGAGAATGATGCAAGGTGCCACATAAGGCAGAACGGAGGGCGCCTTATCTGCATTTACCATCCATATCTCATTCACATAAAGGACGCATAATACCATGAAATAAATCACAATCCCCAGTTCATACGAAATGCGGAAGGTTTTTACCCTGTCTGTCGCTTTTTTGCTCTGTTTTTTTAACCTGATGTCGATCATCCCGGAGAGCCCCCATAAAGCAAACAGAAAAACCATATCACTAAAGGGCAGGAAATTTTTCCCGATCGTATGTTCATTATTTCCTTCAAATAATCTGCCGGTATACCCGAGAAACCTCTCCACTGCGTTTTCCCTGTTCACGCCGTGCTGCAGCGACAGCACCATCACACCGGTCGAAACAGCAAGCAGTGCCAGGATAACCATGAGTGACACTTTTTGATATCCTTTTCGGTATAGAAGCATTGCCGCCGAAATGATCCCGCCTGTCAATAAACAGCCCAGATAAACACCGGACACGGTCTTCCAGTCAACGCCTTCCGTACTGCCCAGTGAATAACTGAACAGGCTGCATAAAAGCGTTGCCACAAAAGCGACTGCAACGATCGGAATGAGTTTGATATGCCTTTTCGGCTGCAAAATGATCACCGCGGAAATACCGATCAGTAGTGGTACGACTGTATAAATACCATAACCGCTCAATGTACATGACCAGAATAAGCCAAAAGCCGCCAGCAGGATATCTCCTTTTTTCTGTTTTTCACATACGATGTGATAAAACAGGATATAGGTATATGCCATAACTGCCGTCTGGGGATAGACCATATCAAAACTGCTATATGCACCGGTATACTTTAACAACGGGAAAAACAGCACCGCAAACAGCATGGCGATCCACTGCCAGGTTTCTTTTTTTATGGATTCGATCTGCGTAAACAACGGCAGGAAGCCGGAAACGATCAGGATATCCGAAGCAAAAATACAGAGCCATTCCTGAAGCCGTTCCCCTTTCCCATTACAAAAGAGTGCCCACAATGTGCCAAAAGGGAAAGGATTGTTCAGATCGTAAAACAGGCAGTCATCCAGCAGTGTCTGTTTATTAAATAAATGGTATACGGAAGGTGCGTACTGTGATAATGCCGCATCTGTATTAAAAAACCTGCCAAACGAAAACAGAATAAAGAAAGCATAGTAAACGCAAAAAGCCGCAAACCCGGGCGTAAGCACATATTTTTTGATCCCGGCTCTGAATACTATCAAAAGAACGATAGCCGCTACCAGATATACCACGGAAAAATACGGCGCTAACGCCGTTTTTCCTATCGCAACTGCAAGAAGCATGGAAACAGTAAGCAAGCCGATTGCCGGAAATACCGTTTCTTCAAATCTACGTTTTAATAATACAGCCAAAGCCGCTGCTACCGGAAATATCACCAAAGAGATCATGTCCTGCTCCTCATCATAATCACACCTTTTTTACGACATACAAGGATGAGTATACCACATTGGGAAATCAGCGTCAAACGGGGCAATTTATTCTTCCTTTCTGATCAGGCACTTCTCACCTTCAAAGGCAAACCCATATTTTAGGATATTCTCTGCCGGTATCCCTCTCTGCAGCAGGTCAGCATCATATTTCTTCTCCTCGATCTGCTTTAAGGCATTGGCTACGGTCTCTGCCAGTTCCGCCTCGTCTTCAGGGTCAAACACCTTAAACTCCATAATGACTGCCACTTTCTTTGTGTCTTTCGGTTCCATGACTACATCATATCGGCCAAGTCCACTTTCACGATTAGATTTCACCATGTAGTCTTCAGATCTGTCCACCATCAGTCCCAGTACAAAACCGTGATAGAAGCGTTCCGGCTCCCGCTGTTCGGAAGGTTTATTACCGGCATCAAAGTAGCTGAATGTATTCAGTGCCACTTTGTTCATGTAATGGTTCATGCTTTTTACATCACCTTTGAACATGGCCGATATAAATTCACCAAAATCCTCTGTCTGTGCAAACCAGCCTTCGATCATGGTTTCAAACATACATTTTACTTCATAATTAGTCAGGGCAAGTTGATAGGTCGGTTTCCCGGCACTGCTGAACACGGCGTTTACTACCTTCAAATATCCCGATGCAAGAAGCAGACTCCAGATTGCATTCCTGTTCCCGGTCAGTTGACTGAATATGATCTGCTCGTCAATCTTTGCATCTATAGATTCTCCGTTTAAGAGCTTCTCAAATTCCGTCTTGATCCCTTTGTCGCCCTCCCTGATCAGTTTGCCGACCAGGCCGTTTCCGCTGGTATTGGCCCAGTGGGTATCGTACTTTCTCTCGTCCAGATACAGCGTCACTGACCAAGGATTATATATATCCTTCACTTTGCCGAAGGTGAAGCCATCATACCAAAACTTCACTTTTTCCTTTTCTGACTCCGGTATCCCCTGTTCATCCATAGCGGCAAAGACTTCAGTTTCCGTAAATCCAAAAGCAGTTGCGTATCGGTTTGATGTTGTGGTGACTACTGTAAGGTTGTTCAGATCAGAAAAGATGGACTCTTTACTGACACGTGTAATCCCGGTCATAACCGCCCGCTCCAGGGAGGGATTTGTCTTGAAGGTATTGTTGAACAGCGCCCTCGTATATGCGACCAGATCATCCCAAAAGCCGTTTATATAGGCTTCCTGCATAGGCGTGTCATACTCGTCCAGCAACACAATGCATTTTTTTCCATAATACCTGTAGAGCCATTCACACAACCGGTTCAATGACAATGCTGCAGTCGGGTCATCCATCTTCTTCGATACTTCCTTAAACGCTTCCCTGTCTGCATCCGTAAACTTCTGCTCTTTTAGCATCCATTCATATTGGTTATACAGATCTGCGATCACACTGTTTAATGCCACTCTTGTATCTCTGTAATCCGTAAATTTCACTCCCGCAAATGACAGGAAAATGACAGGATAAGTACCCTGTAATTTTCGGAACTCCTCATCCTCCCAGATATCCAGTCCTTCAAACAGATCTGCTCTGCCTTCATATTTATTGGAAAAAAAGCATTCCAGCATACTCATGTTCAGCGTTTTACCAAATCTGCGCGGGCGCGTGATCAGAGTGACAGAATCCAACTCATTCCACCATTCCCTTATAAATGCAGTCTTATCCACGTAAAATGCATTTTTTTCCCTTATTTCTCTGAAATCCTGAACTCCCGTTGCTATCTCTCTTGCCATGATACACCTCCATAAACGAAGCTTAATGTTATCTTATCATAGTTTCCGTGAGACCGCCATGCTCTATCTCCAATCTCCAAAAACGCTATGCCTTTCTGATCAAACACTTCTCTCCTTCAAAGGCAAACCCATATTTTAGGATATTCTCTGCCGGTATCCCCCTCTGCAGCAGGTCGGCATCATATTTTTTTTCCTCAATTTGCTTTAAGGCATTGGCTGCGGTATCCTCCAGGGATTCTTCCCCCGCTTTCTTATTCAATACCTTAAATTCCATGATAACTGCAACATTCTTTGTGTCTTTCGGTTCCATGACTACATCATACCGGCCAAGACCACTTTCACGATTAGATTTCACCATATAGTCATCAGATCTGTCCACGATCAGTCCCAGCACAAAACCATGATAAAAGCGTTCCGGTTCTTTACTATCTATAGGTTTATTAGCCACATCAAAATAGCTGAAGGTATTGAGTGCTACCTTGTTCATATACACATCCATCTCTTCTGGATCCCCTCTGAACATAGCCGACACAAATTTAGACAATGCCCTGTCTTTCCGGAACCAGCCTTTAACCATCTTGCCAAACATCCGTCGAACTTCATAATTTGTAATGGAAAGCCGGTAAAGCGACTCATCCTCCGGTTCCGGGCGGATGATACCGTCCACCTTTAAGTAACCCGATGCAAGCAGAAGACTCCAGATTGCATTATCATCCTCATCAAGCTGGTTATATACAATCTGCTCGTCGATCTCTGCCTCAAGAATCCCACCTTTAAGCAATTCCTCAAAATCCGACTTAATATCAGGATTTCCTTCCCTGATCAGTTTGCCGACCAGACCGTTTCCGCTGGTATTCGCCCAGTAGGTATCGTACTTTCTCTCGTCCAGATACAGCGTCACTGACCACGGATTATATATATCCTTCACTTTGCCAAAGGTGAAGCCATCATACCAAAACTTCACTTTTTCCTTTTCTGACTCCGGTATCCCCTGTTCATCCATAGCGGCAAAGACTTCAGTTTCCGTAAATCCAAAAGCAGTTGCGTATCGGTCTGATGTTGTAGTGACTACTGCAAGGTTGTTCAGATCAGAAAAAATGGACTCTTTGCTGACTCTCGTGATCCCGGTCATAACCGCCCGCTCCAGGGACGGATTTGTCTTGAAAGTATTGTTGAACAGCGCCCTGATATAGGCCGTAAGTTCATTCCAATAACCGTTGATATAGGCTTCCTGCATGGGCGTGTCATACTCGTCCAGCAGTACAATGCATTTTTTCCCATAATATCTATAGAGCCATTTACACAACCGGTTCAACGACAATGCTGCAGTCGGGTCATCCATCTTCTTCGACACTTCCTTAAACGCTTCCCTGTCTGCATCCGTAAACTTCTGCTCTTTGAGCATCCATTCATATTGGTTATACAGATCTGCGATCATACCGTTTAAAGCCACTCTTGTATCTCTGTAATCCGTAAATTTCACTCCCGCAAATGACAGGAAAATGACAGGATAAGTACCCTGTAATTTTCGGAACTCCTCATCCTCCCAGATATCCAGCCCTTCAAACAGATCTGCCCTGCCCTCATATTTATTGGAAAAAAAGCACTCCAGCATACTCATGTTCAGCGTTTTGCCAAATCTGCGCGGGCGCGTGATCAGAGTGACATCATCCCGACTATTCCACCATTCCCTGATAAATTCTGTTTTATCAATATAAAAAATATGATTTTCTCTTATCTTTGTAAAATCCTGAATACCAATCGCTATCTCTCTTGCCATGATCCACCTCCATAACAAAACTTGATGCTATCTTACCACAGTTCCCGTAAAACCGCAATGCAGGGCCCCATACCCCTCACAGAACCGTACGTGCAGCTTTCCTGTTAACTTCCTATAGATTTTCTATCTCGTTAGCTTTATAGATGTGCAAATCGCTTGTGAAGCTTAAAAAAAAGGGATATTTTGTGAAATAGTATTGCTA
>JAFUUX010000293.1 GCA_017471325.1 Lachnospiraceae bacterium
CATGAGCATTGGCTCCTTTCTGGGGTGTCTTCTTGGTCGTTGACATTATACCAAAAAGGGAGGTCAATGCTCATTTTATTTGAACCTCCCGAAAATAAAGGATTTAGAAACAAAAAAGTAGTGTCAGACTTGACACTACCCTGTAAGATAAGAAGGGGGATAAAATGATCAGAACAGCAGTGATAGGTGTCGGAAATATGGGCAGCAGATATGCAGCCCTGCTGCAGGAGAAGTCTGTGGATGGCATGGAGTTATGTGCGCTGACCAGGATCGGGAGTGCATACAGGGAAGCATTGCAGCAGTCTGTGGAACAGGGCGTGCCGGTATACGCGGGGGCGGAGGAACTCTTTCAGGCCGTGGAAGCGGGAGAACTGCAGCTGGATGCCGTGATCATCGCAACACCGCATCCGGCGCATGAGGAGATCACGGTAAGGGCATTTCGGAATGGCCTGCACGTATTGTGTGATAAACCCTCCGGGGTATCTTCCGGACAGGCCGGAAGGATGGAAGCGGCGGCAGATAGTTCCGGCAAGGTGTTTGGCATGGTGTTCAACCAGAGGACTATGCCGGTCTACCGGAAAATAAAGGAACTGGTCAGCAGCGGGGTGTACGGCTCGTTAAAGAGGATGAACTGGGTAGTGACGGACTGGTACCGGCCGGAGGCATATTACCATTCCGGGGCATGGAGAGCCACCTGGGACCGGGACGGCGGGGGTGTCCTGCTGAACCAGTGCCCGCACAATCTTGACCTGCTGCAATGGATCTGCGGGATGCCGTCACGGGTGCAGGGATTCTGCAAGGAGGGGCATTACCACCATATTGTGGTGGAAGATGCGGCCACGGCCTATATGGAATGGGAAAATGGGGCGATCGGAACTTTTATCACATCTACGGGAGAGGCACCCGGCGTGAACCGGCTGGAGATCGCGCTGGAGGAAGCGCTGCTGGTCTGCGAAAACAGCGTGCTCCGTATCGGAGACATCCGCGGGGAATTGGGCTGCAGGGAAGCGGAGTACCGGCGTACTTCCGGGGATCATTTCCGAAAGATCAGGGGAGAATGGACAGAGTGGCAGCCGCCGGTGGAGGAACAGCCTTATCAAAAGGTGCTGCAGGCTTTTGCGGATGAGATCCTTGGCAGGGGAAAGTGTGTGGCAGATGGAAGGGAAGGCAGGAAAAGCCTTTTGTTATCCAACGCGATCTATCTTTCCTCCTGGGAGAAACGTATGGTAGAAATCCCGCTGCCGGGGAGCGCTGCCGAAATGGATTTTGAAACTTTGTTTGAAAGCCATCTGAGAAGAAAACAGGATAGCAGACCGTAAATGGCACATATGATAAAAGATTTATGAGGAGAGAATGAAAACATGATGCAGAAAAGAGGATTTGCTTTATTTGTAACGATACCGCTTGCATTGTCTTTGGCCGGCTGCCAGGAGGCAGCGGAAAGCAGCAGGGGACGGCTGGAAGCGGCGGAGGAGCAGCCGGCACGGGAAGAAAAAACAGAAGAGGGAAGCAAAGAAGAGGGAAGCAAAGAGGAAGGAAATAAAGAAGAGGGAAACAAAGAACAGGAGAATAACACACCGGCGGGAACAGAGACGGACAGCAGCGCGCCGGCAGAAGATCATGAGCAGGTCTACGCACCGGTGTTTTCCGAAATGGAGGATATTTTCGCAAACGGCTATGACTATGATCAGGATTATGTGTATCTGCCTACCGGCCTGATGGAAGCACTTATGTACCGTGGGACGGAGGAGGTACAGCAGAGCGTCGGATACCTGCTCCGTGACATCAACGGGGATGACATTCCGGAACTGCTGATCGGAGAAAATGCGGCAGACAGCATGGGAGAGGGAGAGTGTGCAGTGGTCTATGGCGGATATTCCATCGCAGAGGGAGCACCCTGTTGTTTTCTGGATGGATACGCGAGGAGCAGTTATCAATGGATGGGGGATGGATCATTTTATTATTTCGGTTCCGGCGGTGCCTCCAACAGCCTGTTTGGGGAATGCTCTCTGGGGGCGGACGGAAAGGAACTTGTATGGAAGGATTTTTATTTTTCGGAAGAAAGGAACGGAAAGCCGGTGTACTTCCATAATACTACCGGTGAGACCGACATGCAGAAATCGGAGGAACTGAAGATTTCAGATGAGGAGTTCTGGGGAAAAATGGAAGGATACCGGACGCAGACGCTTCCCTGGGAATCTTTTGCGGCAGGAGAGGGACAGCAGATGCCGGAAGCCGGCGGAGGGGAGACAGGTGCAGACTTATCGGAGTATATGGGAACATGGCTGTATCCAAGCGGCGCGGCACTGGAATTAAGAAGGGATGGAACCTGGTCGGCATATGATGATGTAGAAAAGTGGCTGTTTGATGGTACCTGGATCCTGCAGGATGGTCAAGGCCCGCACAGTGTATGTCTGTACAGTCAGGTCGGAGATGCGGGGAATAACGCATTGGCTACTGCAACATTCGA
>JAFUUX010000294.1 GCA_017471325.1 Lachnospiraceae bacterium
CTACCTGGGATTCTACAACTCATCTCTGTCCAATACTGTGGATTCTCTCTGCATCTAAGCCTTATCTGACTCCATAAATGCCTGTCCTAAAATCGGGTCTGCTCAACTTTCAACTGTCCACTCTTTGGGGTACAGTTTAATCTGTCACTGCATTCGCCGCCACTCTTCTGATCATATTGTTTTGGAAAAAATAATACTGAAATTTGTTGCCGTTAAATAGTCCTTCTATCATGATCGGACCATCTGACAGAATATCCTCGTTGTTTTCATAATCCGGATTATTATAATAAAAAGTGACGGTATAATCAGAATATCCGTATTTCCCGTTTAGACTGTCCAGTTCGCTGTCTTCACCACTTGATCTGACTGTCCTGATCAGCTCGTCGTAATAATAACCCCCCGGGTATTCTGTTCGATGATAATTATTACTGCCCACACCGGCATACCCATTTTGATCAGTCATTGCCTTTACATGATCTATCATTTGTACATAATTTTCAACATTTTCTACAGATGATTTTTCTGACAGCGGCTGAAACAGAGGCTTCTCCCGCATTTCAACAGATGCACTCACCTGCTTGGATGAGGTCGAAGTATCCTGCTCATCCATATGTGCAGTTTCTGTCTCCTTTTTATCCGATAAGATCTTTTGTGGCTCATCCTTCTCTGTGGTCTGTACCACGCTTCCGGAATCCTTCCTTTCTCTCCTTTCACGTACGAATTCTGTTGCGGTATCATTATCCCTTGTACCCTCTTGGTTTCCACAAGCACAAAGGGTAATCAACAGAAACACTAATAACTGATTCTTTTTTTTACGCTTCTCTGACATATTAACCTCGTGTCTAAAATTACTCTATTTGAATCTCCCCATCTCCTGAAACATTCATATAAAAAGTATGTGACTCCCCTGCTGAAAAACCATTCCCATAATTCTTATATGTTACTACTATATATTCTCCATTCACTATACCATTTGTATTACTAATCTCCTCCCCTTTGACAGACTGAACTGTACCAGATATAACATGCAGTTTAACAGTAATGGCCTCCACTTTTGAATCAGTTATATTTTTCACAGTAATATCATAGTTTACATTACCCTCCCAATTTGCTTGAGGTGTAACTGTATATCCCCCTGATTCAAATATTAAATTATCTCTTTCCTTTTTATATACACCATCACCCTCGCCTTGTGATTCTATTATTTCTCCATTATTTAGATCATCCCCTAACCCCTGTTTCTGCTCTTCTTGTTCATTATTTTGCTCATCCACCGGAGGCTGTTCACCCTTTATTGTTTTCTCTTCTTCTGCAGATACATCATTTTTACCTATTAGATTTTCCTGAGTAGATTGATCTCTTTCCGGCCTGTCATTCTCTGTAGATGCTTCTTCTTTCTGTTCCCCAACCTCAACTGTCTCTTCAGCCGCAATTCTGTTCTCATCTCTGGTCTGTTCTTTTTTTCCCTCACCCTCTGCTTCCCCTGTCGCCATAGCCAGTACCAACAACAAAACAGCGACTGCCAGACTACACACACCAGCTATCAAAACTATAATCCCTCTATTTTTTCTCTTCATCTTTATACCCTCCTGCTTTTTTATAACCTTTAGTCATGGTCAGAAATAGAAATGGGATTATAAGTGGTATCATCATCTATTACAAATACTCTTACCTGAATGCTTAAACTATTGATATTATTTGTAAATGTAAAAAGTGTGGATCCCACTGTATCTCCCGCGGTAACAGTAAACACTGCATTATTACTGCTATCAAAAGAGCCATTCCACTTTCCTGTTGCAATGGAATTATCCGCTTTGCTGGAAACTGTATAGGAACTGTTTGAAGTTAAATGAACCAGTATCTCTCGCCGTTCCCCCCTTTTTAATACTACTGCATTTTGATTCGTATAGAACGTTTTATTTGGTACCGTTAACTCCCTTATTCCCTTATAGATCGTATCGATTTCCTGCTCGACTTCACTCAACTTACCTAATTCAGAGTTTAAATCGCGGATGTCCTTTTTCAGTGAATCTTTTTCTTCTGTCACAGATTCCAATTCTGCTTGCGTTTCTGAAAGTGTTTGATTTAATTCGGCATATCTATCATTATTCCTTGAAATCTCCTCCTGCAAACTTTGATTTATCTCGGTAAGTTTTTTGAAATTTTCTTTTTCTTCAGAAATCTTATTGTAAATACCAACCACCACCAGCAGTACCACAATGATCAGAAAAAAACATACTCTCTTATATTTCAGACAAGACGCCCTTATTCTCAATAAAAAGAGTCTTATTCTTCTCCTTAAAGATTTCTTCCGTCTTAATGTCGTTTCTGGCGGGCGGATTTGTTCTTCGCTCTTATGATTTAAAACTGCTTTTTCAATATTATCATATACTTTTTTAGTTGCTTCTTCTATGGCTAACGCTTGTTCTATAGCTGCTGCTTTTTCTGTAACAGTTTTCTCTTCAGTAATTATATCGTCTATATTCCCATCTTCTTGCGTGTATGTTTCTTCTGTATATGCGTCTTCTTGTTCATACGTATCTTCTTCTGCATATATATCTTCTTGTTCATATGTATCTTCTTCTGCATATACGTCTTCTTGTTCATACATATCTTCTTCTGTATATGCGTCTTCTTGTTCATACATATCTTCTTCTGTATATGCGTCTTCTTGCGCATACGTATCTTCTTCTGTATATACGTCTTCATATGCGTATGGATCCTCTTCGGCAACTACGCTTCCTTCTGCATACACATCTTCTATATCTGTATTTTCCTTCTTTGTTTCTTCCCCGGTTCCTGTTACTTCAATACTCTCCTTCTGTTCCTGCTTTTGCTCTTCAACCTGATAATTACTATGATCCGCAGCAGCATCCTTTTTTTCTCTTCTACTGTTTCGGCCGTTTCTTTTACCGGTTCAAGATCTAAAACCGTTTCTTTTGTCTGTTCACCCGGACTTTTATGCCTCCCAAAAATGCATCCACAGATGAGACACATCTGTTCACCATCTGATGCTATCGCATTTCCACATTCCGGACATATCTTCATAGTATACAACCCCCCACACATGATTTGTACTGTCTCTTACACTAAAGACTTTCTTACTCCATCGATAATAAAGCAATCTTATTCATGAACAAATCCTTTACTGTGCTGCACCGATCATGATCAATACAAATACTATGACAAAAACAATAATGAATACTGTAAGACGATTTTTCCCGGTTGAATTCTTACTTTTCCGCTCATTACTGACCGGCATTTCCTCCTCCGGCCATCTCATCTGTATCTTCCCCTCTTTAGTCCCGGAACTCTTCTCCATATTTGGCACAGGAAGCATCGGTAAATCCGTATCCGACGCATCCACTGCATTTTCCTGCGTTTTATCCGGTTCTGTTTTTTGGGGCGCTTTTTTCGCGACCACAAACATACGGCCGCAAAACAGGCACATTGTATCATCATCAGATCCTGCTGCATTTCCACATTCCGGACATATCTTCATTTTTCAATCGCTCCTTTTCTACACTCTATTGTTTCTTTCTCCACAGGGCAGGCCGTACTCCCCCGTTTTTGCCCACACTGTCCAAACTGTCCACATTTCCGCTCGGCAATACACTGGATGCACTGACTGCCACATTCCCCGGGGAACGCAGCCACCAGCCGGTACCGCCCACTGACGCTGCCGGATAACCATTGTCCTTTCCAAACTCATTATATGCCTCCGCGGAATAAACATAGCATCCTTTACTTACTGCATATGCAGTTGGATATGCGATCCTTTCTTCCGCCAGCGCCTGTGGCTGCTTATGGGCAAACGCATCTTCAGATACTTCCGGAATGGACAGCAAAAACACCTGATCCAATGTATTGTTTCCACCCGGCGCTCCTGTACCGCCCTGCGTCTCATAGAATTCAGCAGAATCCGGATTCTCTATTGTGGTCCGGCCGATCAATTCGCGCTCATTCTCATTAAACGCTGTATTCAAAAAATCATTATTCAGCCATTTGCGCAAAGAACTGTATTCCCATGTCACATCCACATCCTCATTATGATACGGAATACAATCCAAAACATATTCACTTAGCAGCAGCTCATACTCACCGTTCGTGTCGATCACCCGCCACTTAATCTGTTCGGGACCGTTTTGCGTATTGCCATCCTGTTCATACCATCCGAAATTGATAAACTGGTCCTCTTTTTCCTGTGCGATCCCCTGCGCCTGCATTTGTTCTGTCTCACCCGTATCCTCCCCGGATTTTGCAGAGCGGGTACTTATGACTACAAACAATACCAATCCTAAAGCAACTAACACAAATACTGCCACAAGAGCCCATATTGCCACTAAAATTTTCCCTCCGGATGAATCAGGATTGTTTTTTTTATTCCCCCTATCGGATATCTCTCCCCGGCCAGGTAAATCCTCTGTGCTATGTGCGTTTCCTGCGTCATGTGAATTTCCTCCACCGGGTGGGTTTTCGGTTGCCGGTTTTGGGTCATTCCCCCCTTTATCACCTCCCCAGAGGTTTTCCACTTTAGTATCAAACACCCCATATGTTTTTGTTTGTTCTCGCTCTTTTTCTGTTATATTGTCTGATGTATCTCTCTTTTCATCATTCCCACCGGTATCTTCTTCCTCCAATTCCGTTAAAACAGATTCCGGCTGACCAACTGGTCTAATGATCGGCGAAATATTGATAAGTGGAGAGGCATTCTCTACTCTTTCCGGTTCTTCCGCTGCTTTACTTGCAGATTTTTCAATCCTCTCCAACGCTTCCCGCAACTCCCCGGCGTTCCGGTATCTGTCCTCCGGTCTGTATGCGCACGCCTTTATGATGATCTTACCAAACTCATCCTGCGCCTCTGAAGGCAAGTACATCTCATCTCCTTTCATCCTTCTCGCCAGAGCCTTATCCAGATCCGAAATCATGATTGCCTGCGGATACTCCGGCCAAAACGGCGCCCTGTTTTTATTCATCAATTTATACAAAACAATGCCCAGGGAATAGATATCCACGGTAATGCCGTATTTCTCACCTTTATACACTTCCGGAGCCATATACAGATCCGCGCCTTTTTTAGACTTTGCACCATCCATTTGATCGATGGTCCTGGCTACGCCGAAATCTCCGAGTTTATACGTCCCTGTTTCCGACACGAAAAGGTTTTCCGGTTTAATATCCCGATGGATGATGGAGCGTGCTTCACAATACTCCAAAGCCTTGCATATCTCTATGCCCAGTCGCAGTACCTCAGATCTCGACATAAAATGGTCATCCATGGTCTTCTCCTGAATGGATTTCAGCAATTCCATCCGGATTAGGATATCCCACCCATGACCGTCAGCATGTTCAATAATATCATGGTCTTCGTAAGCCACAATGTTTTCATGCCCTCTCAGTTTACCCATGAGTTTGACTTCCTGTTTTATCTCATCTACCACGCCCTTAAAGTATTGTGTTACAGAGCCGCGATCCATACCATTGGACAATGCCTGGTTCCACTCACTTTCCGACTGGGGTATGGTTATGATCTTTAAGGCCGCCGTGATCTCCTCAAAGTCCGTCTGCTTTATCTTATATACTTTCCCGTAAGATCCCGATCCCAAAGGACATTCTTCCGCAATTACCCATTTTCCCCAAAAAGGCTGCAGTGATTTATAATACTCAAATTCCATTGATACTTTCCCTTCTATATTGAATTGGTGCTATAAAACTCTTACCATCATAATCGTGATATTATCTTTTCCCCCGTTTTGCATCGCCCCGGTAAAAAGCTCTTCTGAGATGGATTTCAGGTCCTTCCGGCTGGAAACATGCAAAACCTTCCGTAATTCTTCATCCGGCATCATATCAGTCAGACCATCAGAAGCCAGAAGAAACAGGTCATCCTTCTTCAATATGATCTCATCACTGAAATACGGCTCAATCAGAAATTCTTTCGGATCGATCCCCAAATATTGTGTTAATACGTGCCAGTTTCTGCTTTTTCTTGCCTCCTCCTGTGTGACGATCCCCATATCGATCATCCTTTGTCCTTCACTGTGATCCTTAGATAACAGGAGTAGCCTGCCGTCACGAAAAAAATACCCCCGGCTGTCACCAAGGTTCACACAGATCGCACTCCCTTTACTGAAATAGATCTGTGCTGCTGTACTTCCCATAAACAAGCCGTTCCTCTGATTTAATTCACAGATCTTCCGGTTCGCTTCCTGAAGCTGTTTCATTGCCTCCGATAGTACATTCTCCAGAGGGCAGGCCTGAATACTTTTTGCCGCGATCAAAGAGGCCACTTCACCGTCTTCCTCCCCTCCGACCCCGTCATATATTCCAGCCGCGAACATTTCCCCCTGTACATGATCATAAGACTGTGCCTGATTTTGTGTGGTATCTTCCTTGATCTTGCCAAAAAGAGAATAATTATCCTCGTTATTGCTCCTGACCTTTCCTTCATGCGTCAGCACATATCCTTCCAGCTTTATTTCTTCAGTCTCCAATGATCACATCCTCACACAGTCAGGTCTCAATTTCCAATTCATATTCTTCGTGGCCCAAGGATAATATTCCACCATTCGAAATCCGGTTCTCCTTTATGACCGGTTTCTGATTGTACAAAGTACCGTTGCTGGAGTCCAGATCCCTGACATAATACTCTTCCCCCTTTTTCATGATCTCACAATGTCTTTCAGACACCGCACGATCAAAGTCAAGCACCACGTCCGCTTCTTTTGATCTGCCTATCACCATTCGGTCCTTCAGCATACATTGAAACTTTTTTTGATCGCTCCGACAGCATAATACCAACTTTCCCATCGCTTTTCTGTCCGGAAGAAACCTCCATACCTCTCTCTCTTTTTGCTCATTCCGTTCTCGGATCCTGATCAGCACCAGTATAATGACCAGAATCCCGATCAGAACTGCTGCACCGATATAAAGAACGATCCACTGAATACTGCTGTTCATTGCCGCTCAATCTCCTGTTATAAGATCTATTCACACGTATTGGCAGAAGCATCCACCACATCAAAGATCATCGAACGATCAACGGATCCCCATATCTGTCTGACAAACCCTCGATCTCTACAGACAGGCTGTGCGGACTCTCGATCGTCACCCAGATCCTGCCTGTCGCGCCGGACGATTTGATCATGTCCTTCAGTTCATAGAAATCGTCTTTTATTCCCAGTATTTCCGCAGCACCACCTAAAATACTGTTATCCCATCTGGAACATTCCGTCAGATCGATCCCGTTTGACATATCTTCAAATGCATCATTATAATCCCATGAATTTACTATCTCAGGATCCATCATAGCTGTCAGTACCGCTGTATAGATGGAATCTGCCAGCTGCACGTCTGCACTGTATTTACTGTTGTCGATATATCTGCCAAACTCTCCGCCCGAACTGACGAGATCTACCAGATCCTCCGGCATATACAGCTCATACAACGTGTCTGCCAGTCCTTCAAAATCACAATCTTCCATATACTCCATCAATGCGTCATCGTCTTCAATGATCGCACATTGGGAATCACTTGGTATTATAATATTTTCCGCTTTTTCTGTTTTCAGGCTGTAGGATATACCGGCATATATATCCTTCTCCTCTTTCAATGCAACAGACAACTCGTTTTTCTTATCACCAAATACAAAACTGATCTCCAGCTCCTTATTTCTTAATTCTTTAAGTCCTAATTCTTTAAGTCCCGCCATTTCCAGCACATCTTTAAACTGCTTCATTCCCATCCGGAAGCATCCCTGCAGATTTCCTTTTTTCAAACCGGCAATATCCAACTTATCAATTGAAAATGAAACTTTTTCTCCATCCACTTCGATATCAAAATCCCCGCTCAGTTTTCCGGCTGTTGTCTTTCCTTCTCCCGTGATCTCAAACCAATTTTGTTTACTATAGGAATAAGATACTTCACAAGCAAATCTTCCACCCTTCTTCACATAAAACGCTGAAAAATCATCTTCGACTTTTCTGTCATCCCCCTTAATGACATAATGAAATCCCTGGATACGGCCTTTTCCGGATACATACAGTGTCATCTCATAAGAACTGCCATCAGAAAGAACATACTCTGTTTCATCACAAAACTCATCCAGCACATCAACAAAGTCATCCCAGACTTCTTCACCATCATCATAATAACCGTCTGTGCCAAGTTCTATTGCTGCATCCGCCGCTTTCACGATCAGATCCTCCAGCTCCTGATCCTCTATTGCCATATCACAGAGCGCATATACGATATTGGTCAGCATGATCTCATCAATATCTATTGTCAGAGTTGCTACTGACTGCTCTATATCACCTGCCTGCAGCTCCTCTTTGTCTTTTTCCACCTGATCGATCTCAGCGATCGCAGCGTTCATATAACGCTCATACATTTTCTGCACGGTCTTCTCATCCGGCAGTATCTCTGCTATGCTTCCGGAGTATTCCAAAACCTTTCCGATCTCTTCGATTTCATCATCATCAAACATTTCATCCAGCTGTATTTTTGCAAATGTACTGTTTAATTCCGGAACGCAGACATATAGCGCATCTTTATCCCCATCAAACATTAACTGTGCAGTTAAAAACTGCTCTTTCCCAGCCGAAAAACTGATTTCCGCAGCTTTTTGGTTTCCCTTGCTGTCACTTTTACAACTGATGCTGATATCTGCCAGTCCACTGATATCATCCGTATCCAATCCCGTCTGATCTGCTATCATATCCAGTGCATCGTCCGACAGTTTCCACGCCACTTCATTTGTGATCCTACTGTCCCCGGACTGCTTCATTCTGCTGTATATCATATTATTATATACATTTGAAACAAAACTGGTATTCGCCAGATTTTTCTTTAAAACATACTGGCAGTATTTTTCAGGTGAACTGAATGTCTTCTGCACCCCGTTCATGATTACTTCCGCATTCAGTACTGCCAACAGCAATATCAGCACTGCCGCAACTACCGGGATCAGGATCTTGACAAGTTTTTTTGAACCACCCTTTTTTTCCTGCATTTCATTATTGTTCATTTCGTCCATAAAAGTCTCCACTCTCCCAAAGAGTCTCTAATCTGTATTCACTATATGTACTGTTAATGTATGCAATTTTTAATACATCTTACCCATTTTTCTTTTTCATCAACTACAAATATGATCGTATCATTGCTTAAACATACTTCAATCTGATTGATCTTTCCATTTGTCCTCACATCATTGATCTGATCTACAAAAATCTCCTTTTCCATTGGGCTCTGAAAAAAATGATGTGCAGTAAAATATAATCTTCTGTTCGTCAGAAATAAATACCCTCCCAACATTATTGGACTCACCCAACAATTTGCTGATGCCTGCTCTAATAGGATTTCTCCCTCTTCCAACCTGGGAAGCTTTTCTTGAAATTTTTTTTTATTATATGAAAAATAATCAAACAGGAACAACACAATAATGAAAAGTACCGAAAAAATCAATCCATATAAAATTCCTTTCCATGGTGACATAAAAACTATCGATCCTAAAGTGGCCGATATAAGGAAAAGAAAAATAAATGCTTTCGGCCATTTACCTTTCATTCACTCAACTCCTCACCCTTTCTTTCCAGCCGAAGATGCGGATATTTACATTTTGCAATCATTTCATTGTAAATCTCGCAAAACCTCTCTTCATCTTCATCTCTGTAACCTTCAAAATGAACTTCTTCAATATCCTCTTCATTGAAGAAAAAAGCCTGTTCATCTGCCTGTCCTGTAGGATATAAATATGCAGAATAATCGAAATACCCTATCGTTCCACGATTATTATACAATGGCGCCCTGCTGACAATCATTAACTTCTTATTTCCGCTTTTTAGTGTCACTACAGATCCTAGTGGTAATACTCGTTCCATCATTCATCCTCCTCTTTAATATGAAAATACTGCTCCTAACCATGCTCTGCCGGCATTGCATGCATCACCTATTCCATCTATAATATTTTTTCCTCCCTCATACAGATTTTCTCCAATTTCAACAACCGTATCTTTCACTTCTTCTGCCTTTTCAGCAATAAACTCTCCCGCAGATTCTGCTAATTCCCGTGCTCCTTCTGTTATTGAATCCCAGTTGTCATATAAAGTATCAAATGCTGTATTTCCGATGATCGTAATCGCGAAGCCACTGACAAACCCGATTGCCCCTCCGATTGCAGCACCGGCAACATTTCCAAGTCCCGGAAATACTGAACCCAGTGCAGTTCCCGCTATAGCACCGATCTTGGCTCCAGCAGCACCACCGGCTACTCCAATTGCAAGATGAGCACTTGCTTTGGTCAACGCTTCTCCCACATCTTTTCCATCCATTCGCAAAGACAGATAATCGAGAATTCCTCCCAAAACCGGCAATCCATACTTACAACCGGTAGCCAGTCTGCCCCCCCATTTTGCCAACGCTCCGGTAGTACTTACTACATTGGGATCCAGTATGATAAAACCGTTTTTAGCTCCTGCACTTTGTCCGATTCTGGTAATAAAATTAATCCAGCCACTAAGACGTACCAGACCATTGCCACCTGCCTCTAAACAATAATCCCTGAAATAATCCCAAAAACCATCTTTGCTATTTTGCCACAAGCGCTCGGCCCAATTCTGCTGTTCTTCTACATCCCCCGTACTATCAATGACAACCGCTCCGGGAATGTTTTCTGTCTGTTCTATCCCAAGAATATGATTTTCCGTATTTTCATATAGATCTCTAATGTATTGTAAAGAATACATCATCCTGTTATTCTTTTTTATTTCATCCGTTAGATCATCATGGCTACTGTTTAAGCTGCTGTTTTCACGATAAAAGTATAAATCCAAATGCTGTTCTACTTCCTGTAATTCAGCTCTTTTTTCCCGTAACTTAACCACGAACTCTTCTATTCCATCAATTCCCCGGTCCAGTATATTCGTTTTTACTGAAAATTCACTCATGTTTTCTCTATATTCCCCCTTTGACTCCAGTTAAATCATCCGGGTATGATGGCAATGATCTTATTTTCGTATTTTTCATACAACCCGGCAACGGCAGAAAGAGCGTTTTTCATCTTTTCACATTTCTGACGTTCCTTCCCAAGGTCAATCCCCAGCCTCTTGATCCGCCACAGGGAAAGGATCTCATATAATATAAGTGCATTGTGAACATCTGAAATCTCTTCTATGATGCTGTCCATCCGGCCGCAGATTTGCTCCAGTTTCTCTGCCGCATCTTTCATAGGCTGCGTCTGCACATGGAATCTTGCCGGTCTGCCCCCCGCCGCACTGCCTACCTTGATATCTTCACCACTGTTTGGTTCCACAGTGATCTGATCCAGATCCGCATTGACGATTCCAAGAACGCCAAAGATCATCTTCAGATCGTCTTTGGTCAGATTAATCCCCTTCCCTTTCAAATAATCCAGCAACTGGTCTACCAGAAATCCACTGAGAATACCATTGCTGTTTACCACATAGTTTCCCAGGCCACTAAGCACATTATATAATTTATCAAAATGTTCCCAGTTCAGAACAGCATCTACCGTATCTACAATACCAACAAAATCACCCATGCCGAATTCGTGCATCACACCTCTTACGGCATTCATAAAATCCGGATTCGCCTGTTCATATTTAATGGTATACGCCAGCAGGTATGAGACCATCTCCTGATTGTCTGGATCAGACATCAGCTCTCTGAAAAAAGCAGCTTTGTCTGTATCACCGGAAAAACCTCCCTGTACCATTGTTCCGATCAGATCCAGCAGTTCTCTTTTCTTGTCGCCGTCTACAGATCTCATGCAGCTGTTTAAGAACCTGTCCAGCTCTTTTATCTCAACAGCCTGACCATTCGGATTCTCTGCCATGATCAGATTGCCGTTTTCATCTTTGGTAAAAAACGTATTCGGACAGTGGTTTTCCAAAAAACCTCCATCACCATACTCATATCCATGATAATATGTGGTCTCCCCTACATCATTCAGAAGAAAATTCACATAATCATAATCCACATTATGATTTTCTATATATGCCTGTCTTTCCGCGATCCTGTCCGCATATTTTGCCACAAATTCATCTGAAAAGCCCTGACCGTCAAATGATACGCAATTATCAATGGTATCATCCATGATCGTTATATACTTGGCCTTATTACCGCCTTTGGAATGACCGGTAACCGTGATCTCATATTTTTCCAATCCCAATTCTTTATATTGATCCTGATACCAGTCCAATGCATTTTGCTGCTGCGCTGTCGATACACCATCAGGACAATCTGTTCTTCCGCCACCCGTAAAATTATCTTTCCATTCATCGCCGGCTGTTCCCCTGAAAGCAACCACAGCATCACCCGTATTTTCATTGACAAAGATCGCGCTGTACCCGCCTCCGCCACCGGGCTCATTGTCAACATGTGTATTTGCCACCCGCATATCCATCAGATTGGGATGATTTTCTTTAATCTCGTTTATCATCGAGATATAATCCTGCCCCGTCATATAAGATCCATACTCTTTGGCAGGGTCGATCTTGCTGATATCAATGCTATTCAGCCACGCCTCAACAGACTGCCCTTCCTGCGGCTTACTTAACGGAGCATTATCCTCCATATACATCATATTTTCAAGCAATAAAACCTCTTCCGTGTTTAAGCTGCTCATACTCCGTCCTCCGCTTATTGAATGTCAAAACAATTAAAATAGTTTACGGTCACTTCTTCTTTTCCAAATGTCGAGATACCCTTATACAATTCCTCTGCCGTCTTTTCATGGTCAATCAGTTCCTGTCCTGTAAATACCGTATAGGAACCGTACAAACCTTCCGATGTAAACAGATGTTTTAATTCCGCCTCGACCTGAATCTGATCGACATCATCACTTCGGAAAAACAAACAGCCTTTTCTGGACAGACCATCCTTCATATCGATCAACTCCTGTGTTGTTGTTTCCCCTGTGACCTCCATCCCTTTTAGATCATAAAAATCCGTATATACCAGGCAATCAATCCCCAATGCATCCTTTATCATATTCCGGACCGCCCTGTCATAATCTTCCCGGACAAGCTCAGCGTAAAAATTATCTTTGATCATCAGGTCGTTCTCCGTTTTCTGAAGACTCATCTCATAGTACTTATCCGGATCATCCACGGTATGAAAAGCAATCCGCCCGATACTGTTCGCTCGGGTGATCGGGGTATACGCCGTAAACGCAAAGGCGGCCCCCGGATATTTCTTTTCTATATATTCTCTTGCGGCACGCATTTCCTCTAATACTTCAAGCTGATAGCCATACAGTTTCCCTTCCCGGATACGATCTTCATCCACATATACTTCACACAACAGCCTCTCCTCTTCCTCTGTCAGTACATATGTTGCGATCTCTGCATCTTCTGCGATCTCCGTATTCTCTGTCAAAATGTTTTCCTGATCCATGCCGCTTTTTTCTCCTTCACTATCCCTTCCACATCCAAACAGGGTGATCCCCAAAATAATAGCCGCTACTACTGTTTTAAACCTCATTTCCTTTTTCCCGTTTCGTAATACCCCATAATATCCGGATATAGGATATTATGGGGTTCATTTCTATAAATTATGAAATCGCATCTGCCGGAAGACCGTTAACTACATTGTTGTTATCGGCGATCAAACCATCCATGATTGTCTTCACCTGCTCGATTTCTCTCATATGGCCTTCGATCATTTTCTTCACCTGATCCATGTCGTTGCTCAATCCTTCTGCTTTGGTCCTGAAATTGTCATAGCCTTCACCATTGATGACGCTGCCAAGGCCCTGGATCAACTGCAGCATCGAGCTGGTCAGGTTTGTCACTGTGCTCAGATTTCCGTTGAAATTGCCTACTGTTTTTGTCAATTCTTCTGTAGATACTCTTAAAATTGTCTGTTCTGCCATGATAATGATTCTCCTTTTCTGTTTTGAATGACTTTGCTATACGTTTCAAATCCCCATCATCAGTTCTTCTGAGCAATAACACTCTGTGCTTCCATCTCTTTCTTTCTGGCAGTTTCAGCCATGTCTCTCATCGCTTTTACATACTTGCTCACCAGATCGGTAAACAACTTCATTTTGTCCTGATGCTCCTGTGCTTCCTTATAGAAGTCCGTTGCCACATCACCCTCAAAACTGCCCTTCAGTGCGTCTGCATTTGCTTTGTATGCATCACACTCACTGATCAGTTTTGTGTTGAAGCCTTCCAGTTCTGTTGCCTTGTTTTCCAGCTCCTGCCAGTTCACATAGATAGTTGCCATTTCTTCTTCCTCCTGTTTTTTTGTTTTTGGTTTCCTTTATATCACGCAGCTTCCGCCACATAACATTGCTTAATAGTTTTTGCCGGATATGATGGCCTGCGCATCTTTCTGCGCCTTCTCCAATTTATCCAGCTTGTCATCGATACTGTCCGCAATTTCCTTGATCTTTGTCGCTGTTGCCTGCATCTCCCCATCCAGCAATACCGCCTTGTTCAGGTATGCATTTGCACTCTCTCCGGTCCAGTTTCCCCTGATCTGCTCTATCGTCTCTGCATATTCATTATCGATCAACTGGCTCAGATCCGAGCTCAATTGCCGCAGTTTCCCTGCCTGTGCTCTGGCCTTGCTAAAATCAATATCTATTACTCCCATGGCATTTCATCCTTTCTGTAAATTATGAGATCGCATCTCCGGGCAGCGCCTCAACAGTCTCCTTAATTTCACTTACTAATCCACCATATACCCTGTTCGCTACTTCCCGGAGATTGACAGGATGCGCTTCCAGATCCTGCAATTTCTTTTCAATATCTTCTTTATGCCCATTATAAAGATTGCGGTGCATATCACCTGCCTCACCAATCCAGTAATTCCTGGTACCGTCGATCAGAGCGGTCATCTGATCAAACTGGGTACGCATTTCCTTTACCTTATCTTCCACCTCATTTGCTTTGGTGATCAACACATCCGTATTTACACTGAGCGTATGCCCTCCGCCCAGGAAGTCCCCAACTGTCATCTGCATTTACCTCCTTTAAATTTTGATGCTTTCTATGATCGTGTTTACATCTGCCTCACATTTCTCATATTCCGTCTTTGACAGACTCATGGACCGGATCATGCTCTCGACCACCTTACATATCTCCTCCATATCGTTCTGATCCTTTCGAAACGCCGTCTGAAAAGCAATATTGGCCGGTCCGTCCCACATTTTATCCAGTTCAAATGTGGCCGTATAGGCTTCATCAATGCTTTTCCTCACCTGCTCAAGTGCCTGATTCAACTTATCAATGTCGCTCTGCAGTGTCGTGGTGTTGATTGCAATCTCTTTGCTCATCTTCTCCTCCTTATTATATATTTGGTATATTTTTCATCCGCTGACCGAACGTACTACACCATTTTCGTACACCGAAATCTGGATTCCGGATGCTTCGACCTCTCTATAACTCCTTGGACAGCTCTGTGCGGATTCAAGCGACAGTTTTTCTGCTGTTTCATATCTCATCCGGATATCATCGGCAGCCATGACCAGCAATTGCATGAAATAATTTTCCTCGGAAACCTGATCCTCTACCTTGAAAACCTTTTGTGCTTCCCCCTCCAGTTCTTCCATTTCATCCAATATCCTGGCGCAGTCATCTATCTCCATCAAAATACGATACCGCTCATTTAACTGCTCTCTCATCTGCGTTTCTGCTGTGTACAACGATGATGTGGTCACATGAAACATCTGGCTTTTCCTTTCTTCCATTTTCTTTGCCTTCATTCTTTTCATCCACTCTCTGAAATATCTGCTATCGCACCTTTATACCAAAAGCAGCTTTTCGCCTGTCCCGATCCCTGCCTGTTCCAGTGTGGTCTCCGGATCCAGCACGCTGCCTGTGCTATATTCACACAATAACAGTTTGCTGATATCCCCCACAATCCTGGAACGCTCTTTCTGCCCGATCATTTCCGTGATCTCCTCTACCACTGTAGAGATCCGGATCTGTTCATTTATCTGAAAATCGTATGTTTTATCTACACTCGGTATATAAATATCTACCAGGATCATAATACACCTCCCATCTGCTGCAGGCGGTAGAACGGCGTTACAACCACGCTGGTATCATCCCAGTCGTGGGATGTCAGCATACCGAATCCTACCGGCTGTTTCTTTGCCGCTTCTTTATAATTCAGGCCGTCAAATGCCAGCAGGTTCTGTCCCTGCACGTTGCCCCCGAGATGGATCCCGACCTTTTCCCTGGTAAATTCACGAAATACATCCGTGCTGCTTACCGAGGACATCAATTCCTGATTCAGCGCCGCAAACCAGTAGATATTGTGGAGCGCGCCATTGGAAAACAGGTTGCAGAGGAATGCCGGCATATTCTCTGCTGCATGGCTCTGTACATGCGTCACAAAATCAACCAGATCCAGAATCAGAATCACCCGTTTCGGAAATACCTGCATCTTCTGATAACGTTCCTGATCCGTCATCCCCAGTTCCACACATTGTTTCTTCAGTTTATTGCGGGCCACAAAATCCGGCAGCAGATCTTTGGTAAACTTCGTCAATAATTCATCCGTACCAATATGCTCCGCTTTCATGGTCTCTGCCATGCTCTTCAGCTCCGACTTGAAATCAATGACAGTTATTTCAATTTCGGACATTGCAGCAGATGCCATCAGGATCTTCATCATGTTGGATTTTCCGGTGCGTGATTTTCCGGATACGATAAACTTATAAGTTTTTTTCAGATCCAAGCCGTATATGGCAGCCGTACGCTGGTCGTAACCCAATGGCAGATATTCCTGTCCCCTTGCCATCTGTATGACTTCATCCAGCTTCATATAATCACCCCAGATCGGATTCTCCGGTATCGTCGGGATAGGTTTTGCATGCTTCCCATTCCATTTCCGGCAATACAGCGCAGCCCTCTCCTTCAACTGCTCACTGCGCGCAAAGTCATCCTCTGCCTCAAGGCACAGCGCTGTCTGAAACTCCAGTATCGCTTCACCGATACGTACAAGACCGCGACCTCTTACATTGGATTCCGGCAGGACATTCAGATGCAGCTGATGCAGCACATCACTGTATGCATACCGCTCTGTCAATTCCAACGCAAAGGTAGAGCGGATCAGCTCCGAAAGTTTTCCGGGGATCTCCCCCGCGGAAAACCCGCCTGCGGAAAGCATAAAGTAGATCCCGTACGCGTTCGCTTCCTTCATCATGCTCATCATCAGACTGTCATACCTGTTTTCCGTTTTCGCATGGAACGATGCATAATTATCGATCGCCACCACCATTGCGGGCAGACGGTAGCCGTTTGCCTGCACGTATTGATGATAATTACCACCCTGCATCAGTTTCTTTCTCTCCTGCAGGCTGCGGGAAAGGAACGTAAAGAACTTCTCGATCGTTTTTTCATCCTCTTCAAACATAATGCCGCCGGTATGGGGAAACTCCGCCAGTGCACCCAGCATTTTGCTGCTGAAATCCAAAGCATAGATATTGAACACTTCCGGAGAATAACACTCTGCCATAGCATATAACATACTCAGCAGGAAGGTACTCTTCCCTGTCATCGGCATACCGACCACTGCCAGATTTCCACTTTCCGCAAGATCCACCACAACGGGATTCTGCGCCTGATTTTCCGGATCATCATACAGACCGATCATTGTTTCCAGTGTAAAACGCTTCCCGGGCGCGTGCCACTGCTCTCCGTCAAAAGCCTTAGCCTTGTATCCGTCCAGTTGATCCAGGTACAGTTTTTCCGGCAGAACAGGCAGCCACAACTGCAGGTTATGATCATAACCATTGGCATCTGCGAGCTTTGCCAAATACTCCACGATCGCATCTAACTGTGTTTTCTCTGCTGCTTCCGGCAGTTTTTTTCTCTGTGCAAATGCGACAGTATTGATCAGGGCAGGCAGATTCTCCTTACCCTCCTGGAACTCCGGAGTTTTCATGCAGGCTGCATATACCTCCACAAAATCCCTTACCCTGTGCATGTTGCTCTCGCTTTCCGGATATTCGATCTCTCTTCTGGTCACTTCATTGAAAAATTCTTTTACCAGATTATTCTCCAGGCTCTTATCTGCGGCTGCTTCCCCGATGGTACAACCAATCACCTCTGCGGCGTGATCCGCGATTTCGATCAGTTGCGATATCCATTCGTTTCTTATTCTTTCCTTTCTTACTAGCTGCGCGTGACTTCCCACCAGCGCTGCTTTTCCGTTGTCACCCAGCATCCGTGCTATATCAGCCTGTCCTCCACCGTTTTCATCATATACGGCCCCACTCCAGCCGGATTGGAACAGTTCATATAATTCATCATTACCGACCTGCATATAACAGCGTCCTGCCTGCGTGATATAGGCAGCATCCGGTTTGTGCAGCATATCCATACTGTCCTGACGATCCTGCACGCGCAGGCACAGCCGAAACTTTGAGTTACTCCAGATATTATCGTCTACCGTCCCGGCAGGTTTCTGTGTCGCGAGAATCAGGTGTACCCCCAATGAACGTCCTACCTGCGCTACCGAGATCAGCTCCCTCATGAAATCCGGTTCTTCACGCTTCAATTCTGCAAACTCGTCTATAATGATAAACATATGCGGTACGGGGATCGTAGCCTCATTATTTTTGTAAAGCCTGGTATAGAGATTAATATTATTTACACCATGTTCATTAAAGATACGCTGTCTGCGCATGTTTTCGCTCTTGATGGAAACCATGGCACGGTGCACCTGATTACCGGACAGATTCGAAATCTGTCCGATCATATGCGGCAGACCATTGAACAGATTTGCCATACCGCCACCCTTATAGTCAATGATAAAGAAGCCGATATCATCAGGGCTGTAGTTGATCGCAAGAGACAGCATATATGTCTGCAGGGTCTCGGATTTACCGGATCCTGTCGTGCCCGCTACCAGCCCATGAGGTCCGTGGTATTTCTCGTGAACATCCAGATAGCAGTCCACGCCTCCGGATTTCTGCCCCACCAGAGCCTTTAAAGACTCATAAGTACGGTTTTTTCGCCAGCGGTCCAGAACATTTAATTCCTCCAGATAATTGATCCCGTACATATCAAAGAAAGTGAGCGCATTCGGGATCTCGCCGCCGGATGTTTCTTCTTTTACCTTGATCGGTGCAAGCGTTCTGGCCATCCGTTCCAGCTGATTTCCTGCCACCATGTCATAGGTGATCGGGATCCTTTCATCTTCGCCGTCCGTCACACTGTACATTCCCTGATAGCGATCCGTATTTTCTATGATAAATTCGCAGGCATTCGGCAGTTCATCATAACTGTGCACCATCAATATCGTGGTGATGCCATAGTTTTCGCCCGAGCCGTATACATATTTTGCGAGCAGTTCCCCTTCCAGCATCTCTGGATTTTGTAAAAAGAGGATATAGTATGGCTTGTAGATCGTCTCATTTTTTGAAAAATTGTTCTGTTTTTCCTCCGCACGGAACCGCAGCACATTTGTGATCTCATAAAAGACATCGCCGGCACCGGCTTTATCCGTTGCCACATATCTGGCCTTTCCGTCTTCGCTCCATACATGTGGCAGCCATTTTGCAAATGCCCACTCTTCGCTTTTCTCATCCCCGTTGGAATCAAATACAAATGCCAGTTTTACATCCGTATAACAGTCTGAAGACGCGATCTGCGCTACCAGATCGTGCATGATCTGATAACAGCCCGTATAGTTATCTCCGCCGATCAGACCGATCAGTTTGTTCCTGAAAAGATCCACGCATACCGGAACCTCATAAAGCATTTTATAACTTTCTTTCATCATCCTGGGACGTTCATTCAGGGCATCATTGATCATACTGAAACGTTCCTTCGGCACATTGATTGCCACCTGAAACGGTATCTGTCCAAGTCCCAGGCGATGTTTCAAAAAATCGTCATGTCTGCTGTTGCGGTTCCATAATTCGATATTACTGCGGTCAATCAGGCTGCATTCCGCCGCGGGATGATACATTTGATTCAGAGCCTCTGTATTATTCTCATACTTTGCCTTGATCTCATTTGCCGTACGGATCAGATACTCGCTGTACATTTCAAAACGCTTCATCTCATCTTCACGATTTTTCTTCTTCTGTGCCCTCATGTTTTTGATGGACCAAAATGTACCTATCGTGGAAGACCCCAGCGCCGTGACGATACCGGTAAGCATCATCGCGTTAAATGTACCGTTACTGTGCATGGATGCCGTGATGGAGAGGCTGGTTCCCAGCAGCATCGGCAATGCCATCGTGAGGGATGGCCCGATCGCCATAAATGTCGGCATCGTTACATTCTCCTTTGCTGCCGGCGGAGCTTCTATTTCGATCGGTTCACTCTCGATCTTTGGTATATTACGGGGAGAACGGTGAAACAGTCCGTCCTTTTGGGGCTGTTTCGTTTCTTCATCCGCCTCTTCGTTCACCGGTTGAACATAGGGATGTATGCAATCCTCCATGATCTTTAAGCCCTTGATCTCAGCGTTCACAGCGATCAGATCTTTCAGGAAAATGATCTTTAATCCGTAAATATTGATCAGATCCCCGAAATGCAATTCCTGTTCACTGCCGCTGACTCTTTTTTCATTGAGAAATGTTCCGTTTGTGGATGTGTCGAGCAGAATATATTCATCGTCCTTTTTCCGTATTTCAGCATGATGCATGGTGATCAGGTTTTTATCATTGATCTTGCGGTCATAGCGCAGATGGCTATCCTCTGACGTTCCGATTGTCAGTCTTTCAATATTTTCCAGACTGTATTTTTCATACACCGAAAAGGAGGCTTCCGTTTCCCTGACTGTGATAAAGATCTGATCCCTGTCAAATAATGTGACAGATATCATATCTTCGTCTTTCAGGATGAGATCTTCACAGCGATGACGATTCTGTGTATACACAGCAGTATAATCTGCAGATTCCACGATCCTCCATGCACCGCCCATTACCTCCATCTGTAACGAGGCATCTTCGGACAGGCCAAACAGATCCTTTGAAAGATCCAGTTCAAAATCCGAATCATTGATCGCAGGCATCAGTATTTCCTTGTATGCTTCTGCACTATATACGGATAAAACGTAACTCATATCAGCCCCCCAGAAATTATTTTATGCCATACTTATAAAAGTCACTATCAGTTTTTCATTTCCGATCCTGATCACATCGCCGTCCATCAAACGGAGCGGTTCTTCGCCAATGGTGATCGTCTCTTTCTTCCTCTGAACTTTGACTTTTCCTTTCCTGCCGAGATTCTTGATCTGTACCAGTTTTACATTTCCTGTAGCAAACCCGATCTCGCATTGATTTTTATCCACCGATGTATCCGTAAGCGAGATTGTGTTTTTGGGTCCGGAACCGATCGTGATCCCATTTGCCGGATCCAGGTTATATGTACGATTTGACATTTCACTGATCTCTTCTATCCGCAGCAACAATCCGTTTCTATACTCGATCTCTTTTGCTGTGATCGTATTCACATTGTCCGCATATTTCACCACATCCGCTCTCGCCGCTGATGAACGCAGCTCCGCTTGGTCAGCATTTGGATTTAAAATATATCCATCCAGGTTATTCATTCTTTTTTTATCCTGTGCAACCTGTTTGATCTCCTGATTTTCCTTCTTTTTCTTTGATCCCCTGACAAGCAGTACAATAACCAGGCTCAGAATCAAAACGACCGCTATGATGACTGGTATAATGATTTCTTTTCCCATAATAAACTCCTTTATTCGATCAGTCCGTATTTCAGTTTCAGTGCCAGGATCCTTCCTACACTCTGATCGATCCTTTCTTCCGTGATCTCCCCCTTTATGACCGCTTCTTCGATCGCCGCGACCATCTCCCGCATCCCCAACTGGCAAAGCAGGATATCATTCCCCGCCTGTACAGCCATTACACCAATCTTTGCGTATCCGTAATGGTCTGTTAACGCTTTCATCGACAGGGAGTCCGTCATGATCACGCCCTGAAAGCCCAGTTCATCTCTCAGAATGGAAAGGATCACGGGTGACAAAGTCGTCGGAAGCCGGGTAGGGTCGACCTGCGGCATCGTTACATGACTGCTCATGACGATATCTGCCCCCGCATCGATCCCTGAAATAAACGGCAGGAATTCTGTTTGCCGTAATTCCTCCAAGGTCTTATAACTGTATGCCGTACCTGTATGACTGTCTTCTTTGGTATCACCATGCCCCGGAAAATGCTTTAAGGTACACATGACGCCACCCTCATGGAATCCTCCGACAGCCGCTGCCACCAGCTCCGCTGCCTGCTCAGGATCATCGCTATATGCTCTTTTTCCGATCACCGTATTTTCACGATTCGTCCATACATCCGCAACCGGTGCCAGATCAAGATTCACCCCCATGGAATAAATATCCGCTGCAATGGTCTTTGCGTTCTGCCGCGCGGTCTCTACCCCGTCGTTCCGATACTCATACATGGGTGAAAATTGGGTTGTTCCCAGTTTTCCGGCTACACGCGCTACTTTTCCTCCTTCTTCATCCAGAGTGATCAGCAAACCGATTCCATGATCCTCTTTCGCAAAAGACTGCATGTTAGCGATCATAGTTCTGGTCTGTTCGGGAGTCTCCAGATTCTGTGCCAGAAAGCAGATCCCGCCCACAGGCATACTCTGCAGCCCCTGCTGTGTCATTGCACCCGCAGCAGTCGCAACATTGACACCTGTCAGAGCCTCCGGCGTTACTACGATCATCTGGCACACCTTTTCATGCAGCGTCATCTCCTGCAGCAATGTCTCCACCTTTTCATCGTACACGTTTTCCTCTGCCGCCTTATCAACCGCCTGATTCTCCGAAACAGTTTCGCCCGGCCGAATCCGAACCGGTTCTGTATCTGTCCTGGGGGCTGCCATTTGCACCACTGTCCCAACCGCCGCATCGGGTACACTTCCGGGTTCATCTGCTCCGGCAAAATCCATTTCCATTCTGTCTGTCATGGCAGCTGCACCGATCCCGGCGATCAAGTCCGTACTATACTCCTCAACAACAGTTCCACTATTTTCCTCATCCGGCACCTTTTCTTTCTTCCCGGTCAACAGAACCAGTGTGACCATAATGATCAGGAATACTGCAAATAACGATGCAGCGATCACAAGAACAAACTGCCTCTTCTTTCTCTGTTTCCTTCTTAGGTTTTTCTTTTTTTCCCTATCAGTCATAGTTTCTAATGATCCTGCTTCATGTATGATCCATTTCTGTTCCGATCGTCAATCTACTGCGTATCCCAGCCAGGGATACGGTGCATCATCGTATTCTACAAAGAAACCCAGTTTCCCGGCAATATAGGGTGCTGCTGAAATCGGATCGTCACGCTGATCATTCCAACCCCATTCGTCTCTATATTTCCACAGCATCATATAGGTCTCGGCAGTTCCATCCAGATCTACACCGGATGGTTCATTCTTTGTCCATGCGCTGTATCCGAAATATTCTCCGGTAATCCACTCTCCATATACCGATCCTCCCTGTGTATATGTCAATCCTCCCAGCCATATATAAGTCAGTCCACTGTCTTGTGCAAAATCCGAGAGATAATCCATCTCATCCTGTGACGTAATCGTCGCCAAGTGTCCACCTAACTGCTGAGCGTACTCATTTGCCTCTGTCCAGGTCATGTCAGCTCCATACAGTTCATACCGCTCTTCATGTTGAGGTTCTTCGGAAATTGCCTCTCCCTCCGCTGCCGTTCTATCGACTCCGACTTCTCCGGCATCTGCATCCGAAGAAGGCTGATTCTCCGGGGTGCGCCCGTCTTCCGTTTCAGCAATTGTTTCCGAAACATCTATGCCCCCCGCCGTTTTATCCGAACTATCCTCCGTAGCAGCTGCTGACTCATCCCTCGCCCGTTCCTCTCTTCTACTGCGCCGTTCTTCAGAATCATCCGTATCGTCCGTACGACTGGTGATCCCACGCACAACCATGCCAAACAGAACCAGCCCGGCTAACACTCCGATCACGGTAAACACCCTTTTTTTGCTTTTGCCACCAACTTTTACTGTCACGGTTTTTCCGGCATCCGACGGCTGGTTCGTGTATACAGGCGGCACACTCTTCGGGATCTGTCCCGGCTGTGTGTCTGCCGGCGGAGGTGTCTGTGCCGCCGACTGTGTATCTGCATCCTGCGGTTGACCCGGTTCCTGTACAGCAGGTGCCTGCCGGAAGATATGTCCGCAAATCATGCACATTCCCTGGCTATCATCTATCATATTCTGACATTCCGGACACAATTTCATGATCTCTACTTTTCCTCACTCGCTCTGCTCTATTTGAAAATACTGATCCAGTCCAGCCAATATGCCGTCTGCATTTTTCCTTAACATCGCCTCCGATCTGTCGCTCGCTTTATCCCCCAGTTCCAGATCGATACTGGCCACCGTGGAATAAGATGTCTGTGTCAGATCCAGCGGTACGGCACCGTTTCCGTAAATTGTTACTCCTGCCTCCCGCAGCCCGTCTATGATACTGTCGCCCAGTGCATGGCTCTTTTGCCACGTGGATGCTACCGGTTCCATCTTCCGGTAACTCTCGATATTGGGAACGGAACAGTAAAACGCGCCTTTATCCGTCTCGGAACTGTCCCAGTGGATCGCAATATGGCAATCAGCGTACTTATTTGCAAGCACTGTTCTGGCGATATTATCCAGTGATACGTCTTCTGTCTCCCGGATCATCAGCACACTGTATCCGGCATCCAACAGAACATCCCTTAAAACAATGGATTGCTGTAATGTTACCACTCCCTCACCGGTTCCATCCGGAAATGCCATGCCGCCGGATGCGGCAACTGCAGTCGTGGATCCGGCCGCGGTAGATCCCCCTGTTACTTTGGGTGTCCCGTCCGGGTGGCAAAGTGTCTTTTCTCTGGCTGCCTCCCTGGAACCATGTCCGGCATTCACGCAAATGACATAACTGCCTCTGTTCGGATCCGGATTTGTATACAGTATGGCGGCACCGGATTTTACCTTTGAAAAATCAGCGTATTCCAACTCCTTCGTCACATAGACTTCTTTTTTTGTGATCTCCGCCGATGCAGTCTCCTCAGGTTCCTCATGCTCCTCTGCCTCTTCCTCAATGTCAACATCTTCCGGCTGTTCCGCTGCTGGAATCCTTTCCCTGCTTTCCCGTTGTTCCGCCCCCTCCCCCGTCTCCTCCTCCGTTTCACTCAGTGGGTTCGGATAGCTGCCTTTCACCGGATACAGGTCAACGATCTCCGGATCCTTTTTTCCGCAGGAGACCATTGTGCATAAAAGCAGGCAGAGCGCTCCGACTATTATTGTTTTTCTGCTGATATCACGCATCTTTTCTGCCCAACGGGTTATTTCTTGATCGTCCTGACCCAAGATACCTGATCCATCTGGTCTGCACCGATGTAATCATGATTGTCTTCGTATCTCGACCCCATGTAATAATAGAATAACTGCCATACCGCTGCATTCTCGGATTCCTTGGCCTGATAGACATCGATATCATCCCCGTCAAAAACCGTGACCTTTACACCCAGGCGCTCCATATCTGAGACTTCGCCCAGCTGCGCTTTCTTGGTATCCAGAACATACAGTGTCTGCGCCACTTTCAGCGTCTTGTCTCTCATGCAGATCAGCTCGTATTTCATATCCCCTTCGCCCTTATGATCGGCATAGAGGAAATTACCGTCATCATCCATTGTATTGGAGATCGTTACATACTCTTTCGTTCCGGAATTGAAGAGGCAGAGATCCAGATCCTGATCACCTTCCCATTCCACCATAAACAATACAGAATTTTTTCCCGCAGGTCTTCCGGTCGGTACCATCTGCTGGAAAACTTTTTCCCTGTTTTCATCTACCGTTAATGCCTTTTCCATGCTGTAATATCCATCACACTCAAATACGACCGTATATTCCCCATACGGAATATCAGGCAGTTCCGTATAGCCGTCTGCGCTTGTCACAGCCGAAGCGATCTCCTGACCAGTGGGGGATTTTACTCGTACGGTTACACCCGCCATCTTTTGAGAATCATCCGTTGCAAGTATGGTATATGCCGTGATCTTTGCCGGTTCCCTTTCTATTGTTAAGATCGTACTGAATTTCGGATCCCCACCGGACATATTCAGATCCACTTCCGCGGAGACATAACCCTCCTTGGCACCTACAATATGATAGGACTGTGGCTCCAGATCAAAACTAACCATACCGTTTTCGTCTGTGGTCTCCTCAGCCGTCTCATCAGACGTACCGCTCACATAAACAATGACACTTGCATCCGGGAGTACATTACCATCCGCATCCTGAACTTTTATCTCCAGAATGGAACCGGTCGGTCCGGAAACTGTATTTTCTTCCGATGCTTTTTCTTCCGAATTCTGTGAATCGGATTCCTCCTCTTTTCTACCTCTGCTTTCTTTTTTCCCGGCCCCCAGTACCACTGCGAGCACGATCCCTATAATAACCACCAAAAAAAGGATGACGATGATCGCGATCAACGCCCCTTTATTCTTTTTTTGGGGATTCATCGGACTCGGTTCCGGTTCCGTCAGATCCGGCAATGGTACCGAACCATCCAGTTTTGTACCACAATATGTACAAAATACAGTTCCATCCTTTAAATTACTTTGACAAACCGGGCATTTCATGATTTTCTCTCCCCCACATTATTTACCATTTAAGTGATATTTTTTTTCATAATTGATGATCAGGTTCTTATTAGCTATCTCATATTCATTAAATACAGTATCACCAAGCTGCTTATCATAATCCGATGCACTCATGATCCCTGTGTACCAGTCGCAACTGTCAAAATACGCCTGTACCTCCGGCGTATCAAATTTCCTGCCATGCCGTGCATACAGTTCATTTCTGGCCAGTTTGATCTCAAACTCTGATAGGCCGTCCAACTCGCTTTCAGAATAGTACCGTGAATCACTCTCTGGAAGAATGTATTGTTCCTGTTTCGGCTCCGATTCAGGATCGACTGTTACTGTAACCTCCGGCGTCATTTCACCTATATACGTATATTCCGCCTCTTCCACCAGGATATTTTCCGTCAGATCCTCGTACCCGTTCAGCACCGCTTCCACTTTATACTGTCCTTCCGGTATATTTTCAATCACAAATTTTCCGTCCGGATCCGTCTCTGCCTGATAACTTAATCCGGCGATATCATAAGATGTGAGAATCAACTGCACGCTCCCCAGTGAGGATTGATCCGCCGCATCCCACACAACGCCATGAATGGAACAGTCACCGGTCACCACTGTAGATGATGTCGCTACCGCCCCCGCTTCACTGCCGGGCACTGCTTCTTCCGTTTCTTCAGTTTCCGTACCAGTTTCCGTCTTTCTCTGGCGGATTCTGCGCTCACCGTCATCCGAAGAATCATCACCAGGCAGCCCTGCCACTTTCAAAAATATCAAAAAAGCTACCGCCGCTGCTACGACCGCAATACCTAAAAAAACCCAGATGATCCCCTTTTTCTTTGATGTAATCGGTTTGGCAGAAGACGTTTCCTCCACGATCACTTCGGAAACGCTTTCTGCCTGCAATTGACTTCCGCAAAAAGGACAGAGCATACTGCTGTCTTCCAGATTATTGTTACATACCGGACATTTTTTCATAGTAAGTGCTCTCTGCTTTTTATATTATAGAGTTTCAATGGCTTTTGTTTACTTAATATATTTTTGCATTTTCTGTATCATCATATAATTTACGCTGATCTTCACCCAACAGGGTAAAGGCGATCAATACACAGGCGATTACCCGCATCGTGATCGGCGAAATGGCAAATGCATTCATTCCCAGTTCTACTGCGATACCAGCCAACGTTCCACCAATCGCAGAACTGATCAATACAGGCGTTGTATTCCTGAAATTTTCACACAATTCTGTCTTTGCCACTGCAATGATCATACATAAGATCACAAAAAACAGAATACGCAGGATTGCCAATACCACATTCATATCCGTAGGCTCACGGAAATTCAACAGATTACGCAGGGAAACATCAGTAGAACCGGCTTTTTTAAATGCATCATCCAACATTGCCGCATCCCTGACATCTGTATAACTGCCATTTGTTTTTTCAGCGATCATCTCCATCAGTGAATCATCTGCATCCATCAGACCTACCGCGCTGATAGGGATCTCTCTGGCTGCATACTCCGCTAATGTAGTATTCATGAAATTGCGTCTGTCTGACGCACTTGTGCCGTCAAAATCTGTCGGCCAGCCATCCGTCATAAAGATCACTTTTGTATTCTTCCCAGTCTTTAAAGTGCCATTATCAATATCTTTCAGAATCTGATCCAATGTTGTCTGAATTCCGGTACCTCCGTCATTTACGATTAACGGCAGATCCAATGGTACACTGTTCGGCTGCATATTCCTGATCAGTTCCGGTTCATCAGCAAACAGATATACTGCATATTGAAATTTATCACTCTTTGAATCCAGCAGATTCTCCAACGCTTGATAACTGTACCCGTTTGGATCATTATTGTTCATGGAACCTGAGCGATCGATCACAAAAATATAGGATTCCGCTTCTATCCTCTCCGGCTTGCGCACTACATCATAAATAAACTCCAAAAGTGCAGACGATGCCAGCAGGATCAGAAACAGTATGATCACTTTACCCACATGTACCTTGCCTTTGCTGCCACTGTACATCATAGCCTTAGCCAACCCCAGTGCCAGTGCAACAAACAGAAACAATCCGGCAAAATAGATCAATGTCACCACCGGTCTGGGCAAAAAGAGATGCAGTATACCATACAGGATCTCTCCAAGAAAACCATAAATCAAACCGCCAAGTATGCTTACAATGAGCATCTTTAAAGATATCTTTCCCATTTTTTATTCCTCCACCATTGCCGAAGATGTTATGATCTGTAAAAATACATAATTGATCACTAGTGTAACAGCCCCCAGGACAAGCATTGCAGTACCGCCCTCCGATGCAAACGCACTGAAGAAGAAAACAATCGTCAGTGTCGCCAGCAGCAGTGCGATCAAAACAGTTCCTCCGAAACGGAGCACATCTCCGGTGCCCTCAAATGAGAACGGCAGACCGCCAAGGTAAACGATGTTCAAAATGATCATTCCAAGGAATAACACGGGTACCAGGATAAAGATAACAAGCTTCAACGTTTCATTATCTATATATGATCCCTTGTTAAAAGCGTTCGCCATAAAGATCATACCCATGACCGCGTAGATCATCAATGCCACGCGGTGTGCTGAATAAATCACCTCTTCATTTCGCTCCATACTTCCTCCTGCCGCCTTTCCTTTTAATGCTGCATTCAACGCCTTAATATACTGCCAGGTCTGCTTTTCCCCATTGCCAATGTACTCGCTCTTATTCCGCAACTCCTCTTCCGTGATCGACAATAGTTGATCTTTGTGCTTTTTAGCGAGTTGCGATTTCTGCGCCCACAGCAGCAGTTGGTTTCCGTCCAGCCACCCGGCTCTTCCACTCTTCACCAAATATCTGATCATATCAGGGATCTGAAACTGTTTACCCGAGGGTTCATAATACAATCCCAACATATAATCCATTCCATCAACAACTTTAAGCGACGAACTTTTTGTCTTTAAATACTCACGAAAACTCTTTGAAAACTGATTCAAACTGGCAATATCAGGAAAAACTTTGTTCAGGATAAACACCCTCTCCATCGTCCGTTTCGATTCCGGATCTGCCAGATCAGATACCATGTCCGCCAGCGCAAGTACGTTTTCTATATTGTTACGCAACTCCATATTGGAATCCAGTTTTTCGTTACGGAAGAGAGCATCACTGTTCTTCAGGTAATCACTTACCTCCTCGATCCGGAAATTTTCCACTCTGACCGATTCCAAAAAATAACCGTTCACATGTGATCTGAACTTTCTGTAACCATTCTCATATCCCTGAATATTCAGTGGAATCTCGGATATGTTTTCCGCCTGCTTCATGCGATCCCTGAATGATTCGGCATTCTCGATCCTGCGCTTTGCCAGCTTTTCCGACAGTTCCACAAGTTTGTCATAATAACGTTTGTCATTCTGGATCGTAAGAACATTACTCCTGATAAACTCGCTGATGGTCTTGACATCCTTCAGCGTTCTCCTCATATACTCATTCAGGTAATATTCACTCAGCAACTCCAGATCTTCCTCACCGCATACCTGGAAAAAGACTGGCTGCAGCACAGGATCGTCAACATATTTGTTGATCTGCTCGTATACTTCCTTCCTGTCTTCCTTTTCTTTCATACTGCGTATTGACAAGCTGATATATTCTCGCCAGTCCACCTGAACGGGCATCTTTTTCAGTCTGTCCTGCAGTTTATTCAGTACGCCATCACCTGACAGCACCGCCCGGTCTCTGTTGATATATGACAGCAGATACTGTATATATTCATAATCAGACTCGCTTTTCTGTTCCGGGAAGGAAAGGTACTTTTCCAGCAGTGCCGCTGCTTCCACGCCGTTTATCTCCGCCCCGCTGATCTCCTGTCCTGTTTTTTTTAAAAACATACTCAGACGATGGAAACTGTCCTCTACATGGCTGCAGTTTGCTTCCAATACGGATACATCCACCTTGTACAGATCCAACTGCTCAAAAATCTGTTTTCTCTGCGTGCCCGCGCCCGGGGTGATCTTATACAGATTGACAAATTTAAAATTACTTAATCTGGAATGGTCGCAGACTCCGCTCTGTGTTCTCAGGTCGAAATAATTATCCCCTTCCGGCTCCAGCGAAAAATAAATCTTCGCCATGGTCCCGCCTGCCGAGAAAAATGTCGTTTTGGCCCTGAGCTGCAACGGCAGAGCATTCATGACCAGGAACATGATATCCCTGTACAGTTCATACATGTCTGCAACATTCGGATCAAATACGATGCAGAGCGGTTTGGTATACTCATCCACTGCACACAGAGCAGAATAGATCAACTGTCTGTAGGTATCATCCGTAAAGCCATATTTTGTCATGATTGCTCCGGGATCCATATGATCGTATGGCAGTTCCTTCGCAACCGGATAGTTTCCCGCAGATGCATCATATTCAAAGGGGAAAGTGCGCTCCGGAATACCAAAAATCTGCTCCGGATTTCTGCACAACTCCGTATAGTCCTGCAGGCTCATGCAGAAACCATGGGTATACGAAACCCCTCTCGTATCCTCACCCTCCGCGGCATAATTCACATGCACCAGGTATACTAGATTCTCGTGGCGAAAAACACCGGATGCCACAGTGGTATTTGCTGATATCTTCCTCTTCAGTTCCGTCAGGTTGGAAGCGATCCCTCCAAAACCCTCCCTTGCGGATTTGGACATTCCTTCCGAAGGAGATACCACTTTCCATCCGGAACTCGCCCCCTGCTTTCCGACCCTGAAATATCCTGCCTGATAAAAATCCATTTTATCTCCCTCTCTTTCTACCAAAAAAGACCTTTCTTACGTGGTTTTACAGGTGTTTTCCTGATCTCGTTTACCATGCCCAGTTTATACATCAGCCAGATCAGGGGATCCTCCAGACGGAGCGGATCCGGAGTTTCCTGCAACTCCTCATCCGAACTTTTCGGCGGTTCACAGTTTAGCGCGGAAAAGGCAAAGAACGCATAATCCTTAAAATTGGCTTCCAGTGCTTTTTTATAAATACCACCCTGTCCTACATCACCTCTGGTCGTACCGAGTTTCTGTCCCAATTCGGTGTTTACATTATTAAAGTCATCATAAGGAAAACCATTCTGGCCATTGTATTTATTGAAGTCTGTATTTCGGAAAATATACGAATTTTCAGGGATTACGTCACGCAGCAGGTCACTCTTGGATATCGCGGCCGCTACAGGCGGCACTTTCGTCCCATCGCCGTATTCCGATAGAAAAGCATCATACATCGCATTCAAAACACGCCCCGGCGCCGGCGCATCATCGTCGTCATCATTGTTTTTTCCTACCAGAAACAGTTCATCCAGCTGTCTCGGATCTGTGATCATAATGATCCCGTCCGCATTGCATATAAATGAACCAAACTTCCTCATCTGTTCCGGATTGATGCAGTTTTCACCTGCGATATCGTAAAAGATCAGCATATACTTCTGTTTTGTTGTCGAATTCTGCACAACGATCGGGATCGGCATGGTAAAATGCGCAGCACCGGTACCTTGCGGCAGCTTTTCGCCGGCTTTGACCGGATGATTCTTTACAAACTGATCCATTTCACTGTTCATGCTCAACCGGACCAGGTCCGCATGCGCCAGATACCTGTCAATATTTTTAAACAGCTGTGATAAATACACCGTTTTTCCGGAACTGGTAATCCCTACCACAGCGATATACTTGGTTTCATATTTTCCGAATTCAAGTGGAAGACGATTGTGGCAATGCGGGCACACCCTGACAGTGGTTTTATGGGAATATCGATCCATCAGGTAGGGTACAAATTCATCACTGTCGTCAGCCAGTTCCTTTTCCCATACCCC
Organism: Lachnospiraceae bacterium; assembly: GCA_017471325.1. GTDB lineage: Bacteria > Bacillota > Clostridia > Lachnospirales > Lachnospiraceae > NK4A136. The sequence goes on from JAFUUX010000294.1 coordinate 32,438, forward strand.
GCGCATTATCACATCCTTATCTTCAAACTCTGAATAATCTATATCATCATCTTCTGTCCGCTTACTGGGAAAATCCACTTGCTGGTTATGCACACACAGAAGCAGATGATCATCGTAATTATCCTCATCATCTAAATCATTCCCGTGCCAGTCTGTGCCGGGAAATTTGTTCCTAAACTCTTGCAGTTTCCTGTCGGTCCGCTTGTTGTACAGCTGCTCGGTGCCTTTCTTTTCATCCATCTTTTCAAACACCGTTGATGCCTTAAACAGTGCCCAGTTTGGTTTAAACCGCTCAAAGCAATAAGGACATTTACACAATTTTACTCCTGCCATTGATCCTGTTCTCCTCCTCATCAACTCAGCTTATACTGCTGTTTATACTCTTCTGCCACCTTTAAATATACGCTTGCCTTTCTTGGGATCAGAATGTACAGATTCTTTCCAAGCGCCGTCTCGGCGAGCGGATACTCCGGTACATTCCCTTCGTGCAACCCGTCAATCCGGTATGTGACAGCACCATTTTGATATCCTTCCATCTTTTCGACACGAATCGTACAGATCTTATCTCCGGTAAATATCTTATCTTTATAACTGACCCTATATCTGACTATAGTCGGTATATAGCACTGGCACTCGTTTTCCTTCGGCGTATATACTTTTAATATGTCTTCTTCCATATTGCAGATATACACCTGTATGCCATACGCCACCCCGCTTGTCAGCATAGTGTTGTATATCAAATATCCGCCGGCACTCCTTGTCTGTCTGTCAAATGCATTTTTACTGACAAAAAAGAGCATCGTTGTTTCATTTAATTTGACAATGGGTCTACCGGACTCCGATTTCCAGATATCCTCATCACTGAGACTTTCATTATTGATCATATCCTCTACTGTCTGCAGGTTCATTTCTTTTCTTCTGTCATATACACAGATCAGAAAAGAATCCCCCTGCTTGTATTTCCAACTGATGATGATCTTGTCCTGGTCTTTTTTCGCATCCAGTTTTTCCAGACGATATTTCGGATCATACTCACTGATTCTCATTTTCCGCCTCCGTATCATCTATTAATTGCAACATCTCCAAACGTTCTTCCGGAATCTTATAGATCTGGAGTTCCTCGATGCAGTCGGTCCTGTTATTATCAAACAGTATATAGTCTTCCCTTCCCTGCAATTCTTTTGCATATCCTGCATCTTTATTGATCAGGTAATAACTCTGTCCGAGCGGGGTAGGATTTACGCTGTTATACAGCATCATGCCCAGACGCGTATTTTGGGAGATTTCTTTTTCAATCGTTTCCCGTATATACTGTCTGGTCCTTTCCTCATTCATCTGTTCCAGGCGCATAGTCAGTTCTTTTTCAAAATCCAGTTTAAACTCCTCCTGTTTGCTCAGCATAAGCTGAAATACATTCCATACTTCCTCTATGATCGCACTTTTATCATTTTCAGATTCAAACACTTTCGGAAAAGCACTTTCAAGTTTATTGATCTTTCTGTTTTTTTCTACAAATTCTTTTACGATCCTCGGATAGATCCTTTGCACGGAAGAGTCGATTTCGCCCTTGATCAGACTTTCATTTTCCACTTCATCCTGAATCTTCTTATAATTTTCATCAAAAATCAGGGACGCATCTATCTTCCTCCCGATATGCTGGGCCAGCATCTCTTTTAATTCCGAATAGTAAAACGTCCTTGCTTTATTCTCTGCCGCTCTGTGCAGACCCATGATCCCTTCGCTTCCGGTCAGTCCGCTGTCTTTGACGGGTGCATTCACTAACTCCAGAATCTCTTCCTTTTCCGGCAGCATTTTTAGATATTCCAAAAAAGAAAAGGATCTGGCAGCCTTTTCCTCCATTTGAGTATTCATGAACTCTTTATTATCTGCCCTGCCCAGATATCTCTCTATGATCTGCCGTATCTTTTGCTGTTTATATTGTTCCCACATACCGCAGGTCGCCGTATCCAGTTCTTTTTCCGATACCTGCCTGGCCTTCAGTATTCGATCCATTTCTTTAGCATCCCGAAAGGGCAGATATTTCATCTGCCAGGATTCCGGCAATTTGGGCTTTATTTCCTTCTGATATGCTTCTTCCGCATCCTTTAATTGCCCACCGGCATCAATTCCCAAACGTTCCAGTATCTTCTGGTGTGTCAGTTCTTCTTTAAAAATCTCCTCTTCCTGTCGGTACATCTCTTCCAATAAAGCCTGTAAGGATACTACAGCGATATCACGGAAAGGTTTTTCCTTCAATGCATAGGATGCTGTATAGAATCCGGATCCAAAGATGCTTTTTTGTGATCCGATCGTCCCCTGGTCTCCATGCAGCTTCCGATCCTGCTGACTGTTATTACTGTTTAACAAAATAATATCCGCGGCAAGCCGGTAATTCTTATGAATCTCCTTGGCTGATAAACGTTTATTGGAACTCAATTTGTCACTGATAATACAGATCCGATCCGGTTTATTATCCTTTACAACCTGACTGCGGATATATTTCAAGAATTGATCGGAACTTTCCAGACACTCATTCCCCTCATTCAGCATGAGGTAAATGCTTTTTAAGGATGCATTATTTTTTCCTGCGTTCAAGGAACGATACAGATCATACAGATCCGCTCCCGCTTCTTCCGAAGACTCGATAAAAAACTCCATTTTAATCAATGTTCTAAGACGGAAAATGTCGTCCTCCGTCTCCAACATTTCCATAATGCATTTATCGATCACTTTCTGCGGTTTTTCATCTGTATAGATTTCCTGTTCACTGTCCCTGCAGATTGTTTCCGCTTTCCAGGAATCCCTGCTTCCGGTGATACTGACATAAGTCAAAAACCTGGAATTATTCCAATTATCATCCAGGATCCTCTTCACATCTTCTGCATGTTCACTGCATTTTTCACCAAGAAAAACAAGCAGTACAGGATAAAGAGCCAGATTTCCACCCGTTTTACCACTTCTGTTTTCCTGCATTTTCTCGATGCATGCATTTAACAGTTTTCTTCCATTTTCCATCTCTTTTTGCTTCATTTTCCTGTCCTGCTTGTTTTAATCCTTTAAATGATGTTGTACTAATCTATCCCCTGATTTAGACCGTTACCTGTAACTTAAAGGCAGCTAACTCTTTCATGAAATTCTCATAATATGCTGTTAAGTCATTATGCTCTAATGTTGTTTCATCATGTCTCATCAAATACGCCTGAATCCTCTGCGGCATTTTCGCCTCCAGGTCGGCAATGGCTGCATCCATTTCCGGGCATTCATCCATATTCATCCTTTTATTTGCCTCATCGCGGATCTTCTGACGAATTTTTTCATCTATTTCCTTAAATTTCTCAAAAGCAAAGAATGCGCCCGTATCAGCAAGGTCTCCCATCGTATTGTCCTGCAGTACCACTTTCTTGGGCATACCAAATTCCTCATACTCATAGGAAATGCTCTTTCCATACTTTAGTACACCCGTAAAGATAGCCTCAAGGAAATCTTTCTTCATCCTTCCCCCAACACCACCGACTACGATTGCATCTTTTACCTTATGAATTGCTTCCTCTATCCGGTTCCGCTTTTCTACCTCTTTCTCAACCATTTTATTCATCACCGGTGACAGGATAAAGAAGTCCTCCGTAACACGCTCTTCCAGATCTGTGATCGGATTTCCATAGGGAATATCAACTATTTCTTTTACTTCCCCTTCTTTAAATGCTACCTGTCTCTCCTCCAGTTCTTTCTGGATCTGGGTGAGTTTAGCAATATTTCCACTGTTTTCCTCAATTGAGGCATTGTAGGAATCCATATCCAGATCGGCTGTCACACGTATATGATGCTTCTTCTGCTCGTCTACGGTGATGATTCCTGACTCCAGTGCCCGTTGGAACAGTTCTTTCAACTTTTTATTTTTCTCCTGAATCCTCGGCGTATCCAGATTCTCTCTGGCACTTTCCGGAATAGGCGACGGCAGCAATTCATTCCAGTCTTTTTCGCCTTTTCCGAACAAGTGCTTGCCCGCCATCTTACTTTGTTCATACACACGCTCAAATTCCTTCAGCCCCTGGTATGCGTACAAAGGCATGCCACTATGGAAACACATCATGGATAATTTATCCGTAATCTGTGATTTACGGATTGCAAAAGAAGAATTTCCTTCTATATGTTTCTCTGCGGCAGTCACTATCTCTTTTGAATCAAAAGGAACCGTCAGGTAATTTAATTTACTGAGCGTACCACCATAGGCCATATCCTGCCAAAACATCGGCTGAGCTTTTACGGCTAATTTATCACGCATAATATCCTGCTCAATCTTGTCTGCCAGCCGAACGATATCGGTTTCGTGGTATTTCTCTTTCAGATAATCTGTGATCGTCTTTTTCGTTGCTTCTGAAAACTCATCCAGCACAAAAGTGGATATAATCTTAGCGATCTTTGACTCATCATTGCTTTTCCAATCACTGACATGCTCAAACATACCAACCATCAGCCGATAGAGAGTTTGTTCCACATCCAGTTTCTTTACCTCTTCGTTCAGTCCATCAATAACCTCATTAATAGAGAGGATCTTCCAATTATAAGACCGGTCTTCAACACCCTTCTGTGTTAAGATTTCAATATTCTTCTTGAAAGTGTCCCTCAGCGTAAACATAACATCCTGTAAAACAGCAAAGAAAGAACTATCCAAATCTGTAACCAACTTCTTAAATCTCTTCAGTACATCATCCAATTTTTGATACATATCCATCTTATAATGATGTACGTACAGATTATTCAAAGCGTTCCTGTAATCCTGTATACGGCTGCCTTTATTCAAAAGCCCTGCATTTTTCATTCTTTCATCTGCATCCTTGTAGCTATCTACACGCAGATTCGTCTGTCTCGCTTCCGCATCCCACAATTCCTGATTATGCGCGATCAAACCATCTGTCCAGTGGATCAGGTTCTTATTGGTACCTCCTGTCAAAAGCAAGTGCGCAAAAATCGGTCCATATTCAATCTTGCTTGCATAATCTTCACATAATTTTTTAAATACTCTGCTGAGCAATGAGGACGCATTCTCAGGGATCTTATTATCCTTCAGCGCATCTTCATTTTTCATGGTCTTCGCATTCGCTTCCATCTGACCAATATTAGCTGCCAGAAATTCATCCGCATGCTGCACAAACATCGCATTTCCGCTCTTTTTATATGCTTCCGCATCAAAACGGTCAGAAAACTGCATTACACCTTTGCAGCCCTTTGTCAACTCATTGCGCAATTCATCGTATGTCAGATGTACCGCCTTTACAAATGCGTCCCTGTCTTTTTCACTCGGTACCAGATCAAAGATATGCGTATATGCCTCAAACAGTTTGGCGCCTAAATAGGTTGCAATTTCAGAAAGCGGCACTTCTGCCACAGATGCACCAAGAATATTATAATCAATTCCCGCACCATGAGACATTTTTATGTTTGCTTTATCAGAATTCAGGTTTGATATATGGCCAAGCAGTGTGATCCCCTGGCTTCCTTCATCCTTTCCATCCTCGCTGGTCTTCGGAGACTCCACCTTTGCAAGGAAAGAGATGATATAATCTGTCACCACACCCATTGCGTACTCATAGCCATTTGGCACAGGCATCCCATCTGCATTGGTCGTAGAAACAAGATAACAGAGATCCACAGGCTGCTCCTGCGTTCTTACTGTAAATGTCGCATAACGCTGCTCAAAAAAGTCCTTATTCCGTTCAAGATTCATGCAGTAATCCAACTCCTGCAATGCGGAATATCCATTATATTTAATATAACTGGATTTACTGGTATTTGAAGCAACAGCAGGTACCGAAAGATTAACATCCGGCAGGAAGAAATATCCGTATACCTTTCCGCTTGCCTGTCCGAGTTCCTTTAATGCATGGCGTACCAGGTAGCATACATCCAAAAATGTTCCACTGCCGGTTCCGCCTGAAATACCTGCAATAACATGTACATGGATCACATTAGAACCAACTAATGCCCCGGATATAGCACTCTTGAGTTTCTGATAAAACTGATCCAGCTTATCAATCAAAAGGAAACGCCCTATCTGGCGAATACCGCCGGCGCCAGCCGAAGCCTCATCCATTTTTATGTGCTCATGATCCAACCAGGTCATATCCGGCCGTCTATTTAACTCTTCCTTATTTTTAAACCTTTCTTTGATGATCGGACAGGAAACATCAAAATATTCCGTTTTTTCAACGATGTCAGAAATATATCCCTTCTGCTCCTTAATCTTTGCATTGTCTGAATCAACATACAGAAAGCGGATCTTTTTATATTCAGGAAGAGGCGCCTCTAAATCATCCGGCTGCATTTGC
>JAFUUX010000295.1 GCA_017471325.1 Lachnospiraceae bacterium
AAGCGCAATAAATAATTGCGCTTACTATAACGCTCCGCGAGGATGCGCACGGATTTTGTAAGGAAATATGCCGCTTTCAGCGGCCAAAATCCGGCGCAGTAAACGACAAAACGAAAATAGTTTTGTCGTTTACTATATTTGTATGATTGTAACACAGATCAGCAATAATATGCAAGCATTCTATCTATTCTATGCTATTCTATTCTATGCTATGCTATTCTGCCCATCTTCCACCCCGATGACCGCCGTCACGGATTTCTCCGGCGACATGATCAGCGTATCCATCAGCGTCAGTCCGATGTATTTCGGCGGGTTTAACACCTCAAAGATCCCCTTCTGGTTCTCCAGTGACAGATCCCCGTATCCGGGGCTGAAACGGCGCCGCAGTTTTTTCCCCTCCGCTGCCGCCTCCGTTTCCAGTTTTGTGTTTAGCGCATCACACACCGCTTCGATGGCTGCCGCGCCGCAGGCCTGCAGCACTGCCGCCTCCGCCATGGACGTATGGCGCAGCCTGCGTATGATCCGGTCGGTCTCTGCGCCGATCGTTGCGGCAAAGATATAGATCTCACTGCAGCCGGCAAGCTGACGGTACAGATGGCTGCTGCTGATCTCTCCGTATGGCATGACGATACGGGATGTATCACGAAAACAGACAGGAAAGCGTGAATAACACGCTTTGCCTGCCATCGTTTTCTTTATGGTCTCCATGCCCTTGCCGATGAGTGCCTTATCCGTTTCGGAAAGCACGCTCCTGCCATACCCCAGATAACGGACAGCCTCTTTTTCAGATATCTCCAGCGTCTCCTGCGCCGGGATATATGTCATGACCGGATATGCCATAAAACCGCTCTCACGCTTTCCTGCAGGAAGGTATGATCTCTGACAGATTCCTCTGGATCTGCTCTGCTACCTCCGGCTTATTCATTGTATAGATATGGATGTGCTCCACGCCGTTTGCCAGCAGGTCGATGATCTGATCCGTCGCATAGGCAATGGCCGCCTGCTTTAACGCTGCCGGATCATCGGAAAAACGATCCAGCAGTGCCACATAACGCCTGGGGATAAACGCCTGGGAAAGCTTGATGATGCGTGCCATCTGCTTTGCATTGGTCACCGGCATGATCCCGGCTACCACCGGCACACTCACGCCTCCCTCCCGCAGGCGGTACAGATAGTTGTAAAACAGATTGTTATCAAAAAACATCTGCGTGGTCAGGAACTCACAGCCTGCATCCACCTTTTTCTTCATATTGCGGATATCCGTCTTTAAGTCTGCCGCCTCCGGATGCTTCTCCGGATAGCAGGCACCGCCGATGCAGAAATCCCCATATTTTTTGATCACCGGGATCAGTTCACTGGCATGCTTATAGATCCAGTCCTCCGTGCTCTCCACGCCTTCCGGCAGATCGCCGCGCAGTGCCAGGATATTCTCGATCCCGGCCTTTTTCAACGCCTCCACCTGATCGCGGATGGTATCCTCTGATGCATTCACGCAGGTCAGGTGTGCCAGCGCCGTCACGCCTGCCTTTTCACTATTGGACGCGATCGCTGTGGTATAGGTACGCGTGCTGCCGGCCGCGCCATAAGTCACGCTCATAAAATCCGGCTTTAGCGCCGCGATCTCATTAGTCGCTTTTTCAACACTGTCAAATACTTCACTGGTCTTGGGCGGAAATACCTCCAGTGATAATGTTGGCTGTCCGCTGTTTAAGATTTCCGATATCTTCATATGTCTGTTTCTCTCCTTTGCTTTGGCAGAACCCTGCCCAAACCAATATCTCTATATTACTCTTTTTCAGCATTAAAGTCTAACATTACTTTTTTAGAGTCCGTTATAGTTTTTTTCTATAACTCTTATTCACCAGGGAACCGCAGCCCTTCATTCCTTTGTCCCCGCTTTCTTCCTGATATACGGCGCATAAGCCGCAAATGCTGACGGGATCGGATAATTCCGGTCCACCGTCCCCGGCGTTTCCAGCCGATAAGTTTCCGGCACCGCCCCCGCCGGTTGCGCCAGTTCGTCCGCCCGCACCAGATATCCGCACATGCGCCACTCCAGATGCGTAAAGATATGCCTGCTTTCCGGCAGCGGCTCGATATGCAGCGGTGAAAACCCCAGTTCCTCCACATAGGCCAGCGCCTCTTTCTCCGAAAGCCGGCCTGCAGCCGAGGGCAGTTCGTATAAACCTGCCAGCAGCCCTTTCGCCGGTCTTTTGTGCAGCAGCACCTTATCCTGATACTGCAGCACAAACACGGTCTTCTCCTCGATCCGCCGCTTTGCTCTGGGCGCTTTACAGGGCAGTTCCTCCACGCGCCCCTCCGCCATTGCCATGCAGTTTCGTTTTAACGGACAGTTCCCGCACTTCGGCACACCGTTTGGCAGACATACCATTGCCCCCAGATCCATCAGGGCCTGGTTAAAGATCCCCGCCCTCTGCTCTGGCATGATGCGCTCCAGTTCCGCCTTGCGCCGCACCTTCAGCGCCTCATCCGAAATATCCGTCCCATCCGCTAAAAACCTTGCCGTGACGCGCAGCACATTACCATCCACTGCTGCCACCGGCTGTCCGAACGCGATCGAGGCCACGGCCCCGGCCGTATATGCGCCGATCCCCGGCAGTTTCAGCAGTGCTTCATATGCGGACGGCATGCTCCCGCCGTATTCCCGCATTATCATCTGCGCGGCTTTCTGCAGATTTCGGGCACGGTTATAATACCCCAGCCCTTCCCAGAGTTTTAACAGTTTCTCCTCCGGTACTTCCGCCAATGCACGGATATCCGGCAGTTCTGCAAGGAAACGGGCATAATAGCCTTTTACCGCCTCCACCCTGGTCTGCTGCAGCATGATCTCCGATACCCACACATGGTAGGGGGACGGATCCTCCCGCCAGGGCAGGATACGCTTATTCTTTTCATACCACGCCAGCAGTGGTTTCACCATTTTTTCCAGCATGTGCCTGTACTGCTCTTCTCCTCCATATCTCACCTTTCCCTGCGGATCTTTCCGCCCTCCACCCGGTATACCATGTCGCATTTCTCTATGGTCTGCAGCCGGTGCGCGATGATGATCAGCGTCTTTTCCCCCTGGAAACGGTTGATGGAATCCATGATGGCACTCTCCGTGTCATTATCCAGCGCGCTGGTCGCTTCGTCCAGGATCAGCACCTCCGGATCTTCATACAATGCCCTGGCAATACCGATCCTCTGGCGCTGCCCTCCGGACAGCCGCACACCCCGCTCACCGATCCCGGTTTCCAGTCCCTCCGGCAGGCCCTTCACGAAAGTATCCAGCTGCGCCTCCTGCAGCGCTTTCCATAAGCGTTCCTCATCGATCTCCTCTTCCGGGATGCCAAATGCCACATTCCTGCGGATGCTGTCATCCAGCATAAAGATCGTCTGCGGGATATACCCCACATTTTTCAGCCACCTGCGGTAATTTTCTTTCGCCATCACATCACGGCCATCCGCCGTAATGCTGCCCTGCTGCATCCGCAAAAGCCCCAGCAGCACATCCACGATCGTGGACTTTCCTGCCCCGCTGGCACCCACGATCCCCACGCTGGCGCCCACCGGCACCGTCAGTTCCGCATGGTCAAAGATCTGCGCCTCCGTATTCGGATAGTGGTAGCAGATATCCTTCAGTTCGATCTTTTCCTTCACCGGCAGTTTCTCCTCCACCGGCGCAAACTCCGTCATATCCGTGCGGCTGCTGCCGATCTCGTCCTGCAGGTTGTCGGAAACCCCCATCAGGAAGGGTTCAAAATACGCGATATTATTCAACTGGTTATTGATCCGGTTGGCGCAGGGCATCAGCCGCACTACGGCAATGCCAAACGCTCCGATGATCGCCATCATCTGTGAGGTATCCCTGCCCTCCAGCATCAGGATCAGCATATAAAGCACCATGGCCGCCACGCAGACCGTTTCGATCAGAAGCCTGGGCATATTGCTGTAAAGCGTGTACTTCTGTACGGCATCCACATAGCCCCTGCCGCAGCGGATATACTCATCTACAAAATACGCCTCATGTCCGCCGATCTTGACCTCCTTGATGCCCGTCACGGACTGGCTGATCCATTTAAACAGGCGGGAATAATAATTCTGGTTATCCTCACCGGCCTTATGCATGATGGGCTTCAGCACCAGTTTGATGATAAAAAGGGTAACGAGCAACAGCGCGGAGATCATCAGCGTCATCATCGGCTCCGCGATAAAGAGCACCACTGCCAGAAAAACAAATACAATGCTTTCAGACAGAAGCTGCAGGATCGACAGGATCAGCGCGTACATATTGTTTACATCGGAAGTGATGCTGCGCTGGATCACCGCCGTATCCGCATTCAGGAAATACTCGTAACTCCGCCGCATATAATTTTTCATCATCCGTTCCGATGTGCGAAACTGGTTGGTATACACGAAACGGTACAGCACCTTCTGCTGCAGGAAAAGATAGAGATTCTTCAGGACAAACACCGCGATCAGCGAACTCATGATCAGAACCGTAAAACTGCGCTGCGACCG
>JAFUUX010000296.1 GCA_017471325.1 Lachnospiraceae bacterium
ACGGCATTTCCGCCATCGAGCGAATACCAGTTCCTGCTTAATGAGCGTAGCGAATTTAGCAGGACTGTATGCGTTAGCTGCGAGATTATGCATGGCGGAAATGCGTAACTGTCAGAACCCAGGGGGTTCTGAACAGTTACATCATTTTATGATAATACTCTCCGGCATGAAATATCTGCTTTATGCCCATCATTCGCCCCAAAATATCATTTCCTGTATTTTATCTGAAAAAGTTCCGGCTTCTCATTTTTCCATATTCACAAACGCAATGATCATCTCCCTGATCTTTGCGGCGATATCATTCCCCAGCAAGCCCACATTTTCCGCCGGGATCAGTCCGCCGGCCATAAAGGCATGACCGCCGCCGTTGCCGTACCCTTCCAGGGCATTTTTCAATAATTCCCCGGCATCCACCTGCTCTGTCACCTCCGAACGAGCGGAAAACTTGATGCCGTCTTTCCGCTTGGCATACACCACTGCCACCTCTACCGCATCCAGCGCCAGGATAAAATCGGATATGGTCGCGATCAACGCATCCGGACAGGGAAACGGGATCATGGCAAGCCCTAGGTTTCCGTACAATTCGATATTCTGAATGGCAGTACCATATGCCTTCAGATCCTCAAATTCCATATTGACATGTTCGAGCTGGGATAAAATATCCCGGTCGCAGGCAGCGTACAGTCTCGAAAATGCCAGGATATCCTCTGCCTGCACACCACGTGTAAAATTCAGCGTATCCGTTTTTAAGCCATACAGCAATGCAGTCGCCGTCACGGCATCCGGAATACACTGCAGTTCCTCATAATAACTCCCGATGATCGTTGCACAGCTCCCCACCATACGCACATCATGAAAGATCATCCCCTCTGCGGGAACATAGGGATGATGGTCGATGCAGGCGATCTCATCCCCTTTCAGATCCTGGATATTGCCGGCGCCCTTTTGGGAATCCACGCAGATGATCAGGTCTTCTTTTTTCATTTCCGTTTCCGTTTCCTGATAGGATCTCATCTGTATGCCGCACAGTTCCATCATCTTCCGTGTGTTTACCCGGTCGATCCTCCCCACATAGACCAGCTCACTCTCCACGCCAAAAAGACCAAAGAGCCTCTGTAATCCATATGCAGAGCCGATGGCATCCGGATCCGGAAAATTATGTGTTTGTATGTAGATCTTATGGTCTTTGCAATGCCCGATCAATTCACGGATCGTCAATCTTTACTCCTTTCCTCCCCCTTTTGCCTATTCTCCCCCCTTTTGCTTATTCTCCAAAAGCGCATTTTCCGCAAGGCTTTTGTCATGTTTTCTCCTGGAGCGTATCTTCAAAAAAAGTGTTCAGTTTGTTCAGGCAGTTCAGCAAAGCTTCCATCTCGTCCTGTTCCAGATTGCGTACCGCAGCGCGGATCATGGCCTTGTGAAAATCCCGGTGATGAAAAAAAGCTTTCCTTCCCTTTTCCGTCAGCGTCACCAGCACCACTCTCTTATCCTCGGTGCTGCGCCTGCGTTCAATATATCCTTTTTTCTCCAGGCTGTTCATATTGACCGTGAGCGTTCCCACCGTGACATACAGTTTTGCCGCGATGGCAGACATATTCTGCGGATCTCCTACACCGATCGCCTCTATGATATGCATATCGTTATTCGAGATGTCCCGGTATTCCTCCGTGATCACTGCCTTGGACTCCGCATCCATCACCCGGTTGAACAGGTTGACCAGCAGTTCATTCAGTGCCATGGTATTTCTCTTTGCCATACTCTTCCCCTCTGTCTATACTCGCGCAAATATATAAATGGAATCCTGTATGTTACACCACGCGGCATATGCAGAAGTTCAAAACATCCAAAGCCCGGATATTAAGAACTTCCAGTATTTGCCGATCCACGCCTGCGTTCTACCAGCGCATCACGCAGGCTCCGTAGGTCAATCCCGCGCCAAATCCGGAAAGCACCAGCCTCTGCCCTACCTGTATTTTACCACTTTTCCGCAATTCATCAAGCAGCAATGGTATCGCTGCCGAAGATGTATTGCCTACCCGGTCTGCATTGACCGGAAAATGTTCCATGCCGGCACGCAGCCTTTTCGCAATGGCCTCTATGATGCGCACATTTGCCTGGTGCAGTACAAACAGGTCGATATCCGCCACCGTAAGTCCTGCTTTTTTTAATGCATTTTCGATGCAGTCCGGCACCTGCCGCACAGCAAATTTGTAGACTTCCCCACCGTTCATATGCACAAACGCATCCCTGCCCGCAAAAGCGTCCTCCGTTTCCTGCGGTCTCGTCCGGCAGTACAATACACCGCCTCTGCTGCCATCGCTCCCCTGCACCATGCTCAGGATTCCTCTGTCCTCTTCTTCACTTTTTTCCACAAATACCGCGCCGGCACCATCTCCAAACAGCACACAGGTACCGCGGTCTTCCCAGTCGACGATCTTTGAGAGCACCTCCGCGCCGATGACCAGGGCATTTTGGTACATCCCGCCGGTAATATAAGCCCTGGCTGTCTGAAGCGCAAAGAGAAAACCGGCACAGGCAGCATTTATGTCAAATGCCACGGCATTTACCGCTCCGAGCTCCCCCTGCACCTGCGCTGCACTGCAGGGAAGCAGCATCTCCGCAGAGCAGGTTGCCAGCAGGATCAGATCCACTTCCTCTGCAGTCCTCCCCGCATCCGCCAGCGCCCTTTGGCATGCTTTGGCTGCCAGGCTCACCACACTGTCCCCCTCTGCGATATGGCGCTCCTGTATCCCCGTCCGCTCCCTGATCCACGCATCCGATGTGTCTACCATCTGCTCCAGTTCTTTATTGGTCAATCTTTTTTCCGGCAGAGCACTGCCGGTACCGCTAATCTTTATCGTCATCTTCCTACAAAACCCTTTCCCGTCAGAATGCCCGGAAGCGCTCATACCTCTCGGCCGCGATCTGTTCCGGCTCCTTTCCTTCCTGTTTTGCCAGAAACGCCATGATCTTTTCCTTTAAATAGTCACCGATCGCTGCTGCTGTTTCCTTTCCGGCTCCGCCAAACTCCGGTATGATCTCCTCGATCACCTGCAGGCGTTTTAAGTCCTGCGCCGTGATATTCATAACCTCGCTGGCTTCCTTTGCCCTGCCTGCATCTTTCCACAAGATCGACGCAAAGCCCTCCGGAGACAAGATGGAATAAGTGGCATTTTCCAGCATCCACACTTCATTTCCCACTGCCGTAGCCAGTGCGCCCCCGCTGCCGCCTTCCCCGATCAGGATGCACAGGATCGGGACTTTTAATGCCGACATCTCCATCAGGTTACGTGCGATCGCCTCGCCCTGCCCGCGTTCTTCCGCCTCGATCCCGCAAAAAGCACCGCAGGTATTTACAAAACTGATGACCGGTCTGTTAAATTTTTCCGCCTGCTGCATCAGACGCAGCGCTTTCCTGTAGCCCTCCGGTTTCGGCATGCCAAAATTTCTCTCCTTACATTCATTCACCGTGGAGCCGCGCACATCCGCGATCACCGTGACCGGCTGGTCCGCAATAAAGCCGATGCCGCCCACGATCGCCTTATCATCCGCAAAATTCCGGTCTCCGTGCGCTTCCACAAAACTGTCAAAGATCCTGTCCATGTAATCCAGCGCCGATGGCCTCTCCATCTTCCTCACGCCTTTTACCTTTTCCCATGCCGTCTTGGGTTGCTCATACCACACGCGCTCTTTCAGGATCTCGGTCATATGAAAATGGAAATCCTTCCCCTGAAAATCCGCCCAACTGCGCTTGCCGCTGCACCGGTGCGCATGGATCAGAAAATACAATGTCTTTTTCAGGTTTTTGCGCAATACGATCCCATCCACGAAACCGTGTTCCAGCAAAAATTCCGCCGTCTGAAACCCTTCCGGCAGTTCCTGGCCGATGGTCTGCCGGATCACCCGGGGACCGGCAAAACCGATCAGCGCGCCCGGTTCTGCCATGATCACATCCCCCAGCATGGCAAAACTGGCTGTCACGCCTCCTGTCGTCGGATCTGTAAGTATACTGCAATAGAGCAGCCCTGCTTCCCCGTGCCGCTTGATCGCAGCTGCCGTTTTCGCCATCTGCATCAGGGAAATGATCCCTTCCTGCATCCTGGCCCCACCGGATGCGCAGAACAGAAATACCGGCAGCCCCTCTCTGGTGGCACGCTCGATCACAGCCGTTACTCTTTCTCCAAATACAGAGCCCATGCTTGCCATCATAAAACGCGGATCACAGATCCCGACCACCGCTTCCTCACCGAATATCCTGCACTTTCCCGCTGTAAACGCTTCGCTTAACCCGGTCTTCTCCCTGGCTTCCGCAAGTTTTTCCTCATATCCCTCATACTGCAGCGGATTACGCTCCTCTACCCCCGCGTACCATTCCTCAAAAGTACCGGGATCGGCTACCATGCGCAGCCGGTTTCCTGTTTTTACCCGGAAGTATCCTTCGCATTCATAACAGATATACCTGCGCTTTGCTACCCGCTGTTTTTCTACCATCTTTCCGCATTTAGGACAGTGGATCAGTTCCGGTGCGATTTCCTTATCCGCCTCGGAACCTTTGTTGTTACGGTTCCACAATTTCTGCCACATCATGTTCATCAGTCTCCCACTGCAAAAGAAATCTCTGCCCTGGCTGCCACTTCGCCCTCTACGACAGCCACTGCTTCCGCCACGCCGATCGGTCCTTTTTGTTTTATGATCTTCACCTCAAAAAAAACCACATCACCGGGAAGCACCTTCCGTTTAAAACGCGCCTTATCGATCCCTGCAAAATATGCGGTCTTGCCCTGCCATGCAGGCAGTCCGAGCATGGCTACCGCCCCGGTCTGCGCCATGGCCTCGATCAGCAGAACGCCCGGCATCACGGGATTTCCCGGAAAATGCCCTGCAAAATACGGTTCATTAAAACTCACGCACTTTTTCCCCACGGCGCGCACGCCCGGCTCCAGTTCCTCGATCGTATCGATGAGCAAAAAAGGGGATCTGTGCGGAATGATCTCCATGATCTGCTTCGTTGTATATACTGCCATCTTCAAGCCTCCTCTACGTCTGTAAACCCGTTACGGGATCACAAGGTATACTCCCGGATAGTTCTCACAAAACAAAATCTGGTTACTATTCACAGCCCTTCGTGCTGTGATAGTAACGGGTTTTGCCAATGAAAATCGCCTGCGGCGATGGGCAAAACCCTTCTCTCCCGGAATGTTTTGGGTCGTAATCGCGCATACAAGTTCCTGCTTAGAGAGCGTA
>JAFUUX010000297.1 GCA_017471325.1 Lachnospiraceae bacterium
GATTGCTTTATTACTGAATATACACGACAGCAGTTTTTCTAAATGCAGATATTATTCTGATGATAGAACTGTAAATAAGTCCAAAGCAGTATACATAAACTACAACAGAAGTGGACCTGACAAATATTATGCAAAAAAATGCCAGCGCAAGATTGAGAATACCATGGCTGATGGATAATCTCCAGGAGGCGCTGTGCATTTTTTTGGCATCAAGCCCTCTTAAGATTGTTACAGCTGCGCCAAATCCATTGATGACGACAAGGTACAACACCAGATACAGTTTTGGAATGTCCGAGAGTGACAATGTGAAAAGACCAAAATCAAACACTATCAGGCCATAAAAAAGGATTCCTTTTCCGCCTACCATATGTCTCGCCATTGTAAAATAGTAGATGAGGTATTTAAGTCCCATGGTGACAAGAGCAATACTGAGGATTAAAGCCATAGTAATCAGACCGTAATCCGGCTCAACTATCATAAATATACTGGCAAGAATAGTTATGATAGCCACAAATATACTTCTAATCTTTTGCATTCTGGTCATGCTTTTCGCCTCCGGAAGTAGCAACTTCTACCAGCTTTTTGAAATCTTTTATACCCACAAAACCTTTCTCTGCAAAATCTGCAGAAAAGCCAGCCAGCATGTTGCCTGATTTATAAATCTTATTGGTGACCATGCTCTTTTGTCTTAACGCAGCCACAAAAAATCTACCAAGAACAGTATCGTCTTTAGCTTCTTTTCTGGCTGCCAGGTACTCATCTTTATATCTGTAGACATCAAAATCATCAATTATATTGCCGGAAATTTTTTCACCTAAAGCTTTCCAGTCAGCGCAGGAGTCAATCTGCCGTTTATTTATGATTTCTTTTATTTGAGCTTCATAAGGACTAACAATTTCAAAGTCGTAAGTATCTTTGTCAAAAGAGCTGATATTCCCCCTTAAATACCTCATGGCATAAACCATCTGACAAAAGGCATGATAGTAGTCAGATGGATTGTCTTTTACAATCTCCGTAAAATCCCCCCATGCAGGCAAATACTTATATTTGATAAAGCTATAATCCGGAAGATGCCCGGCTCTCCCATGTCCCAGATTCATTATGGAATTCTCACTGGTCTGGAAAAGACTGTTAGTATATATGCTTCTGTTAAGATCATCCGGAGTTGAAGTACTGTGCCGAAATGTTATTTTCTTTTCAAATTCTCCGGCATCACCGCTAAAAATCTCATAGAAATAATAGTCGGTATTATTGATGACAAGAGAAGGTGTCCCTGCAAAATTGCGGTGTGCCCAGGTATCAGCCAAAACGTGCATGGCTAGCCCTACTGACTCAAGAGACTTGCCTTTTGCAAGCTTTACAGTCTCCGCCAACAGATCGCCATTTGGACCGCAGATAAGACGATATTTGTTTCTATATCCTCTGGTACACCATTTTTTTTCAGCATAAAGATCCTGCGGCAGAAAATGGAAGCTGGACCATATTCTGGTTATATCCTGAAGCACCAGAAGGTCTGCACGAGCATTTATCAGCTCTACCTGTGACTGAGTTGTAGCTGCGGACAAAGGGGCTTTGATGCTTGTTAAAAAAGTTCTTGTACAACAATCAACAAATTGCGCAGAATACGCTATTTCACTGCTTTCTTCATGAGAATATCCTGCAATAATTGCTGCCAGGTAGGTAGCATAATAGTGAAAATCAATGTTCATGGGCTGCCTCCTGTTTACTGATCATATTGGAAAGAATTCGGGATCTGATTGCGGAAAAAAACAGTGCCAGCAATACTCCTGCAGATGACAAATCCAAAAGAAACTCTGCAATCTGATCAATAGAATGGTTAATGTCATCTGTTAAACTAGCCTCATTAAAAGTTAAATCTCTGATTGAGAGAATCCCCAAATAGCAGGAATATATATATAAGAAGCTTGCTAAAAGTGCGATTATCAAATAAAGATATCTTTTTTTCCCTTTTTTAGCCTCTGCATTTGCACATTTGCCAACGTATAGATGAATAGAAAAAACCAATACCAAAAAAGCTGAAATTAAGAGGTACGTTATAAATGCTACTGCTTTAAGACTTACTTCTTCCTTTGAGACTCCTGAATTAGTATAGATATCGCTGATCATTTCTGCGATATAGTTCCTATTCGTGAAAAACGTCATTATGGTTTTTATAACTGACCATAACCCAAGACCAATAGCGCCGGTCCCGCATAGAGAAAGACTATTTAAGCTACGTCTGCGTTCTCTTTGTAAATTCATTCCAACTCTCCTGTATGTACATCTTATGCGTGCTTTATTGAAGATGGGAATAAAAAACGGTTGTATGTGAGCAGACTAAAAATACTGTTCAGATTGAACTCAGCATTTATGAACCTCTGCTTGTACTGAAAGGTCTTATGTTTTACCTTTCCATTCTGGCGGTACCCTTGTACAAAAGAAAGATACACCTTGCCAGAACTGTTCGTACTTTGTTGAAGGTACATTACTTGTGTTCCTCCATATACCGGCAGAAAATCGGGATCACTATATAAGTATTATACACAAGTACGCAACAGTACGCAACATACATATATTCATAAATCTTAACAAAAAGAAATCCCTGTAACGATGGGGATCTACAATCATGTGTGCGGAAAAGAACGTGTCATCAGAGAGATGGAGAAACTGAATGCTGTTATCTAAAATGGTGTAATTTGGTGTAAAACCATATTTTGGGCAAAAAAGCAAAGAAACGAAAACCCCGAAAGTACCGTAAATAAAGGGAATTTTGAAAGAAAAAGCAAATTGTTAGCACTCTCTATTGACGAGTGCTAACAAAAGTGTTATATTGTAAGCGTAAGGTTTAAAAGCCTTACGCTTTTGCGTTGCACACACACATTTGTGCAGGGGAGGTGAAGTTTATGAACATACAGAAATTTACGCAGAATTCCATGCAGGCCGTGCAGGACTGCGAAAAACTGGCGGTGGAATACGGCAACCAGGAGATCGAGCAGGAGCATCTGCTGTATGCGCTGCTGAAACTGCAGGATTCCCTGATCCTGAAGCTGGTGGAGAAGATGGAGATCAACACGGAGCATTTTGTGGACCGTGCGAAACAGGCGCTGGAGAAGCGCGTGAAGGTACAGGGCGGTGACCTGCGCATCGGCGCAGACCTGAACAAAGTGCTGATCAGCGCGGAGGATGAAGCAAAGGCCATGGGAGACGATTACGTTTCCGTGGAGCATCTGATGCTCTCGATGATCCGTCATCCGAACCGCGAGATCAAGGCACTGTTTAATGAATACGGATTTACGAGAGAGCGTTTCCTGGGGGCGCTGGCAACGGTGCGCGGCAATCAGCGCGTGACCACGGACAACCCGGAGGCGACCTACGATACGCTGGCAAAATACGGGCAGGATCTGGTGGAACGGGCAAGGCAGCAGAAACTGGATCCGGTGATCGGCCGTGACGCCGAGATCCGCAATGTGATCCGCATCCTTTCCCGTAAGACAAAGAATAACCCGGTGCTGATCGGTGAGCCGGGTGTGGGCAAGACCGCCGTGGTGGAAGGCCTGGCGCAGCGTATCGTGCGCGGGGATGTGCCGGGGGGACTGAAGGATAAGAAACTGTTCTCACTGGATATGGGCGCATTGGTAGCGGGAGCGAAGTACCGCGGAGAATTTGAGGAAAGGCTGAAAGCGGTGCTGGAGGAAGTAAAGAAATCCGAGGGCCGGATCATCCTCTTCATCGATGAACTGCATACCATCGTGGGCGCGGGCAAGACAGACGGCGCCATGGATGCCGGCACTATGCTAAATCCCATGCTGGCAAGGGGTGACCTGCACTGCATCGGTGCCACCACGCTGGATGAGTACCGCAAATATATCGAGAAGGATCCGGCACTGGAGCGGCGTTTCCAGCCGGTCATGGTGGATGAACCCACAGTGGAGGATACCATCTCTATTTTGAGAGGCTTAAAGGAACGCTATGAAGTATATCATGGCGTGAAGATCCTGGACAACGCGCTGGTGAGTGCGGCAGTGCTTTCCAACCGCTATATCAGTGACCGTTTCCTGCCGGATAAGGCCATCGACCTGGTGGATGAGGCCTGCGCGCTGATCAAAACAGAACTGGATACCATGCCGACAGAACTGGATGAGGCGCAGCGGCGCATCATGCAGATGGAGATCGAAGTGGCGGCGTTAAAGAAGGAGGATGATAATTTAAGCCGGGAGCGTCTGGAGAGTTTGTCGAAGGAACTGGCTGAGGAAAAGGAGGCCTTTGAAAACCAGAAGGCACAGTGGGAGAACGAAAAGGCTGCCGTGGATAAGGTATCGAAGATCCGTGAACAGATCGAGAGCGTGAATAACGAGATCCAGATCGCGCAGCGGGAAGGCAATTATGAAAAGGCCGGGGAGTTGTCTTATGGTACGCTGCCGGAGTTGAAAAAACAACTGGAGATCGAGGAGGATCTGGCCGGAAAGAAGGAGTCGCGCCTGGTGCATGAGAATGTATCGGAGGATGAGATCGCACGGACCATCTCGCGCTGGACCGGGATACCGGTCAGCAAACTGAATGAGAGTGAGCGCAATAAGACGCTGCACCTGGACGAGGAACTGCACAAGCGGGTGATCGGACAGGATGAGGCGGTGACAAAGGTAAGCGAGGCCATCATCCGTTCCAAAGCGGGGATCAAGGATCCTTCCAAGCCCATCGGTTCTTTCCTGTTTCTGGGGCCTACGGGTGTCGGAAAAACAGAACTGGCCAAATCCCTGGCAGATACGCTTTTTGATGATGAATCCAATATGGTGCGTATCGATATGAGCGAGTATATGGAGAAGCATTCCGTATCCCGTCTGATCGGAGCGCCTCCGGGATATGTGGGCTATGATGAGGGCGGCCAGCTGACGGAGGCAGTACGCCGCAAGCCGTATTCCGTGGTATTGTTTGATGAGGTGGAAAAAGCGCATCCGGATGTATTTAATATCCTGCTGCAGGTGTTGGATGACGGGCGCATCACCGATTCCCAGGGGCGGACGGTAGACTTTAAGAATACGATCCTGATCATGACGTCCAATATCGGCGCGCAGACACTGCTGGACGGCATAGACGCGGAGGGCAACATCACGGCGGAAGCGGAGGCGGATGCAACAGAGCAGCTGCGGATGCATTTCCGGCCGGAGTTTCTGAACCGCCTGGATGAGATCATCCTCTTTAAGCCGCTCACAAAAGAGAATATCGGCGGCATCGTGAGCCTGATCATGAAATCGCTCAATGAGCGGCTGGCAGACAAAGAGGTGCGCGTGGAACTGGAGCCGGCAGCGGAACGCTTTGTGGTGGAGAACGGCTATGACCCGATCTATGGCGCAAGGCCGTTAAAGCGTTACATCCAGAAAACAGTGGAAACCCTGGCCGCCAAACTGATCCTTTCGGGACAGATCGCCCAGGGGGATACCATACGGATCGTGCAGCAGGGAGAGACGCTGACGGCCGTAAGGGGATAAAAAAGAATCGGCAAACGTAATTTCCGGAAGATGGTTTTATCGTGTCAGATATTGCCGCATCGAAAAAAGATGCGGCAATATTTAAGTAAAAGTTGTAAATGGCAGAGGAAAATGGTAAAATGAAAAAGAACTGCATTTAAGATATCAGACTTGGAAGATATCACAATAAAATAACATATAATAAGGGGAAAAAACATGGAACTGATCAAAGTATTGTTTGCGCACATCAGCGACGATCCGGCATTTCTGGGGTATCTGTACCGCTATGGAGAACTGCAGCAGGATCCGGAAACCGGGATGCAGTATGTGGTTTTTAAAGGAAAGCATAGTGTGAATGACGGTATGCTCAACGTGATCGTGGATGCGCTGGAAGGCCGGCGTGCACCGGTAAAACTGATGTTTCCGACCAGCATGATCCTGAAAGTGGAAGTGGAACAGAGCATGGCACGCACCGGCGGTATCACGGGGTAAGGGAAGACGGGAAGAGAACGAAGGCTTGCGTCCGTAAGGATGCAGGCCTTTTCTATATAGGGCGGAATGCCGTTTTAGGGAGGAATGGTGAAGATGACAGCATTGGAAAGATTTATGGAATATGTAGGATTTGATACCATGTCGAGGAGTGATATCGACAGTTATCCCAGCACGCAGGGGCAGCGGGAACTGCTGGACCATCTGCGGGAGCAGCTGCGGGAAATGGGCGTAGCAGATGTGCGGCAGGACCGGCATTTCGGATATGTGTATGCCACCATCCCGGCGAATGACCTGACAAAGCCGCTGCCGGCCATCGGCTTTATCGCGCATGTGGACACTTCGGAGGCGATGAGCGGCAGGGGTGTGAAACCCAGAGTGATCGATGATTTTGACGGTGAAGATATCGTGCTCAATGCGGCGCTGGGGATCGTGACACGCATGGAGGATTTTCCGCAGATGCGGGAACTGAAAGGCAAGCGTCTGGTCGTGACAGACGGAACTACGCTTCTGGGGGCGGATGATAAAGCCGGTGTGACGGAGATCATGGAGATGGCACAGTATTTCTGCACGCATCCCAATGAGAAGCACGGCACCATCTGCATAGCTTTTACTGCAGAAGAAGAGACCGGACGCGGCGTGGATTATTTTGATGTGGCAGGCTTTGGCGCGCATTATGCTTATACCGTGGACGGCGGGGAGCTGGGGGATATTTCCGGGGAAACCTTTAATGCGGCAGGGGCAAAACTGCGCGCGCAGGGAAGGAGCGTGCATCCGGGTGATGCGTATGGTGTGATGATCAATGCGCTGCAGGTTTTGACGGACTTTCATGCATTGCTGCCGGAAAAGGAACGGCCGGAGCACACAAGAGGGCATGAAGGTTTTTATCATCTGACACAACTGCAGGGAAATGTGGAAACGGCTGCGGCGGAGTATATCATCCGGGATCATGATGATGCAAAGTTTGAGGAAAAGAAGGCGCTGTTTCAAAAAGCAGTGGAGCAGATCAATGCAAAGTACGGCGAGGGTACGCTGACGGCAGACGTGGAGGATCAGTATTACAATATGCGCGGACGTCTGGCGGCACATCCGGAGGTCATGCAGAAGGCGATCACCGCGATGAAAAAAACAGCCGTGGTGCCCAGAGAGGAACCCATCCGCGGCGGCACGGACGGAGCAAGGCTTACGTTTATGGGGCTGCCGTGCCCTAATCTGTGCACCGGAGGCGGGAACTTTCACGGAAAGCATGAGTATCTGTGCGTGGATGAGATGGAGGCAACCATAGAGATCTTAAAGCAGCTGGTACGGGAATGGGCGGAATAGCAGAAAGAAAAAAAGACAGATCTGTCCGGATAGAATAAAAAATCCATAATAGAATAAAAGATACATATATAGAATAAAAGATCCATGATAGAATAAAAGATCCATAATAGAATAAAAGATCCATGATAAAATGTAAGCAGAAAAGGGTATAAAAAGGAGAGGTAAAAAATGGCGGAAACAGTATATCGACATAAAGAGATGCGGATAGAAGATTTTTTGAAAACGGACGGTGGCGGTATGCGGCTGTTTTTTACCGGAAAGATCGCAAACGGGAACGCGCTGCTGCGGCAGCGCAACATAAGCATGGGGATACCGTCCTGGAACATCAGGTGCATCACACCGATGGAACTGGCAAAGGAACTGGTCTGTGCGGACGCAGCAAAGAAGAATGAGGATGCGTGCAGTGTGATATCCTTTGGCAGTGCCAGCCGGCTGATGCTGCGCGTGCTGCAGAAAGGGGATCGGACGCTGTTTCCGAAGGAGGTTCTGTCAAAAGAAACGGTAGCGGATGTGCTGCAGTGTGTTTCTGAAATGCGTGAAAACGGGGTGACGGATGCTTTTGGGAAGGACAGGGATGCGCAAAACCGCCTGAAGGAACTCTGGCAGATCAAGGAGGCTTTTGAGGCGGAACTGAAGGGCAGAGGCTTATATGATAAGGCAGCCTGCCTGGAGAAAGCGCTCAGAGTATTGGAGGAGTGCGATAACCTGTCTCTGCTGCTGCCCTGGGCGGATGGCGTCAGGACAGGTTATCTCGAAACGGAGCGCTTTTGTAAACTGGAGTGGCGCCTGCTGGAAAGTTTTGCCAAAAAGGCTGGACAGGAAGCGGAACTTCAGAAACTGTGTTATCTGCGTGACGCACGGAGGAATGGCGTGATCAGGGAACGCTTTTTCGGTGCATATGGCGTCGCAAATGAAGTACGCAGGGTGGTAAAGGAACTCAGGGATATGCAAAGCGGCAAAATGAAAGCGGATCCGCGGAAGGTGGCGGTTTATTATTCATCTCCGGCATACTTAAACCATATCAGGGCGGAATTTGACCTGGCAGGGATAGCATATCATCTTGCAGAGGGGCGGAGCGCACTGGAACTGGATCTGATGAAATTTATGCTGGCAGTCCTGCAGGCGGCTGAGGAGGATCATCTGTATGCCGCATTGGAAATGGCGCTTACCAGCCGCTGCGCGACGCTGCAAAACGCGGCGGAAGAGGGGGAGCGTGTCCCCGGGGCCGCGGACAGTTATTATAAGGGCATACGCGCAGGTATTGGCTGGGGAAAACAGAGATATCTGGATTACTACGAGAGAGAGAAAGACGGGAATAACAGGGCCTTTGCTGTGTGCATGAGAGATTTTGCGCTGTTATATGAAGAAAAGGATACGATCGCGGAGATCTGCCATAAAACATGGGAGTTTGCGGATAAGTATACTTATAAGAAAAACAGGGAACGGGCCATGCTGAAGGCGGCTTTTCAGGAGAGGGAGAAGGAATTGCAGTATGTGGAGAGTGATGCCGTCTCTCTGAAAGAAAAACTGCATTTTCTGCGCACGGATCTTGAAACACTGCATGCAGGGGAGATAGAACAGGAAAACGCGGTAGAGATCCTGCCGATCGACGGCGTAAGCATCATGGAGTATGAACAGGTGTATATCCTGGGGCTTTCCGCCGTGTCTTTTGGCGTAGAGGATAGCCAGTCTCCCGTGCTGTCGGATGCGGAAAAAAGAAGGTATATCATAGGAGAGGATACGGAAAGAGTGAAGGTCCGGCTGGCATCGGAACGGAATCAGGAAAGAAGAGAGGCGCTGGAGCAGAGCCTTTGTACATTCTGTACAGCAGAGGGGGAGCAGGTACAGGTGGACTATTCCTATTGTTATTATGATACCGTGAACATGCGGGAAACCGCGGAATCGGTATTTTTCCGCGAGAGGCGGGGGGATCATGCACTGTCCCGGGCGGAGGGCTTTGAAAAGTGGGCAGGGTATCTCGGTGACCGGGATTTCAGGATCGAAAAGGAGAACCTGAAAGAGGAGACACGGGAGCGGATCGCCGTGTTAAAAGCAGAACGGGAAAAGCGCCGGGAAAAATACGGAAAACCAAAAGAAGAGACGGGACAGCAGCCGGAAGCGGTTTATTCCGCGGAGGAAGAGCAGGCGGAGATCGAGGCAGATATGCCTGCGGCGGCGGAGAAAAATCCGGCGCCGGTTCCGCAGACACAGGCAAAGCCGATCAGTTCCACCGGGATACGGACACTGCTGGAGTGTCCGCTGAAGTATTACTACCAGTATCATAAACATATATATCTGAGTGAGCAGCTGCTGCCGGCCGCGCACCAGTGGCTGGGATTTGCGCAGAAAGGAAACCTGTTCCATTATTTTATGGAAGAATATATGGATAAAGCACAGAACGGTGAGCATGAACTGCAGGAGAAGATAGACGAGGCCGTGTTTGAGGCATGTTATGAGAATGCAGTAAAGAGGATGGTGCAGGAGGAACCGTATCCATCGGAGGCGGTATTTGAACAGGAAAAAGACTATTACAGGGAACTGACGCATGACTATGTGGCGTACGAGCATGAAAAATGGGCTGCCGATGCAAGAGCGGGCAAATATTGGAAACTGGTCGGCGCGGAATTAAAATTCGGCGAGACAGCAGATCCGGAAGAGAAAAAGACGGAAGTCATCTATGAAGGCAGGGCGGTGAAGGATGATGAGGAAGAGCAGGAAGAGGATGTTTCCCAAAAAACGGACATGGCGGATGCGGAGCCGGCGGCATACCGGCTGATGCTGAACGGATCCATAGACCGGCTGGATGCCCGCCTGGGAGAAAATGGCTGCCTGTACTACAGGATCATTGATTATAAGACAGGAAAGAAGGATAAACTGGCGGAAAAGATCATGGGAGGGACGCAGATCCAGCATATCGTGTATGCAATGGCCGCAAAGCGGTATTACGAGGGGGCAGAAGGCCGGGCGGCATTGCGGGAGATGTTTGGCAGGGAACTGGAGAAACAGGGAAAGACGGATTTTGACGGCTGTGAGATCGAGTGGGCGGGCTATGCCTTTCCTTATACGAAAACAGATGCGGAAGCGGTATCCGAAACAAAGGAGGAACTGTATTTTCTGGATACGACGGACGAGGCAAAGAAAATGGAGTTTGATGAAGCGGCAAGGTGCCAGATATATCGCATTTCCGGATTATGGATGGATGAACAGCCTGAGGGAGCATTGAAGGAGATGGATCGCACGATCGCGGGAAAACTGGAGGCATTGAGGCAGGAAAAGGCAGATGCCGGCATGAAGGAATTCTGCGGGAACAACTATTGCCCATATACGGGGATATGCCGTAAGTGGGTAGGATATGATCAGACGCAAGAGGAGGAAGAGTAATGGAAGTGCTGGATATGACGGAAGAGGAAATGCGTAAGGAGATCATTACGGATCTGTCAAAAAATATGTTTGTAGAAGCCGGTGCCGGTGCCGGAAAGACAACGATGATCGTTGAGCGCGTGATGAATCTGCTGAAGCAGGGCGCAGATCCGGCCGAGATCGTTGTGATCACATTTACCAACGCGGCAGCAGAGGAATTGCGCAGGCGGCTGACAGACCGCCTGGCAGAGGAAGCGGCAAAGGATACCGCATTGCGGGAAAAGTTTCTTCGGCTGGACAGGATGAACATATCCACGATCCATAGTTTCTGCATGGTGCTGCTGCAGGAGCAGGGACTGCTGGCGGGGCTGCCGCAGGGGATCACGGTAATGGAAGAGAAAGAGAACCGGGAGCAGAAGGAGGCGGCATTGAATGCCTACCTGCGTACTTTAAAAAGGGCGGACTGGAAAAAACTGGAAGAGGATGGCGATAAAAAGGGGGAGCGGTACAAGATCCGAAATCATATTGCAGCGCTGTATACAAAGATCGCAGAACTGCCTAAGGACATGGTGATCCATCAGCCGAAAGCGGATACGATGGCTGCAGACCTGACGAGGATACTGGATAAGATAAGGGCATGGATCGACGGGGATACCGTGTCCGGAAAAACAGCTTTGGAAGAAAACATACTGCTTGCGGCAAAAGAATGCGTTGACAGTGAAAAAGCACAAAAAAAGCCATGGGAGGTGCAAAGCCTGGCGGAACTGACCGGGATGTGGGAGGGCAGTTTTGCCTCGGATGCATTAAAGAGGATACAAGGCTGTCTGGAAGCGGAGCCGAGGGACTATGACGCTCTTTGTCTGGAATTGCTGGATCCGGTCAGGCTGTTTCTTAAAAGCAAAGCCAAAAGTCCTCTGGATAAGGAGAAGATCGATGGTGCGGAGGAAAGATTTCAAAATAAGATCCGCAGTATCCTGAGTGAGGCGGAACACGAACTGATCGGGAAAAACAGGGAATGGATAAAAAAACTGAAAGAGGACGGCGGCGAGAACCATGCCGCATTGACGGAACGGCTTGCCGTGCTGGGCAGAAATGAAGTGTATTTTGCAGATGTACTTCATCATGCGATGGAAGCACGGGAGTATTACCGGGGGCATGCCGAACTTCAGAAGATATCAAATGAGAGGCTTCTGGAGAGGACGCGGGATCTGCTTTTGCAGGAAGATGGAAGAGCGCATGCTTTTTTTGCGGATAAATACCGATACTTTTTTGTGGACGAATTTCAGGATACGGACCGCATGCAGGAGTCCTTTATCTATCGTCTGGCAACTGATCCCGGAGATGCAGAACATACCAGGCTGCGGGAAGGCGCACTGTTTCTGGTGGGAGATCCCAA
>JAFUUX010000298.1 GCA_017471325.1 Lachnospiraceae bacterium
ACCTTTCGGAAAATGCTGAGTATGATGCTGCGCGTGATGAGCAGCGTGAGATCGAGGCACGTATTGAATATCTTGAGAACATGCTGAAGAATGTCGAGGTCATTGATGAGCAGACCGGTGACAGCACTATAGTACATTTTGGCAGTAAGGTGACGGTAAAGGATCTGGATCTGCAGCCGAAGCCGGAAGTGGTGACTTATGCGATCAAGGGTGCCAGTGAAGCAGACGCTCTAAATGGAAAGATATCCAATATTTCCCCGCTGGGAAAAGCATTGCTGGGGCATAAAGCAGGTGATATTGTGGAAGTGGATGCACCTGCCGGCATGATCAAATATGAGATTTTGGAGATTAAGTAACAGGCAGGAGAATGATTTTGGGCGATCAGGAAAAGAATATACAAAATAAAGTGCAGGAGCAGGATCTGAATCAGCTTAGGAAGGTGCGCCGTGAGAAACTGGCAGCGCTGCAGGAGGCCGGAAAAGATCCTTTCGTGATCACGAAATATGATCAGACGCATCATTCGGATGAAGCGATCCGCTTGTATGAGGAGCATGAAAAAGAGATCCTGAAAGATTATAAGGAATTGGAAGTGCTGCCGGAACCGGCAGAAGGTGCCGACAATGACACGATCGCGGCTTACCGCGCATCGAAGAAGGCAGCGTATGAAGCAAGACGCGCCGTGCTGGATGCATCTCCGATCAACGTGTCGGTGGCAGGCCGTATGATGTTTAAGCGTGTGATGGGCAAGGCTTCCTTTGCCAATTTCCGTGACCGCAACGGCGATATCCAGGTCTATGTTTCCAGGGATGCACTGGGCGATGAGGCGTATGCGGACTTTAAGAAGAGCGATATCGGTGATATCTACGGTGTGAAGGGCTATGTGTTCCGTACCATGACCGGTGAGATCTCGATCCATGCGACCGGGATGACACTGCTTTCCAAGTCCCTGCAGGTGCTTCCGGAAAAATTTCATGGCCTGACGGACACGGATACCCGTTATCGTCAGAGATATGTGGATCTGACCATGAATCTGGATTCGCGGGATGTTTTTGTGAAACGGTCAAAGATCATCTGGGAGATCCGTAAATTCCTGGCAGGTAAAGATTTCATGGAGGTAGAAACTCCGATGCTGGTGGCAAATGCCGGCGGTGCGGCGGCAAGGCCTTTCATGACCCACTTCAATGCGCTGGATGAGGATCTGAAACTGCGCATCTCTTTGGAACTGTATCTGAAGAGACTGATCGTAGGCGGCATGGAAAGAGTATTCGAGATCGGACGCGTGTTCAGGAATGAGGGCGTGGATACCAGACACAATCCGGAGTTTACCCTGATGGAGTTGTATCAGGCCTATACCGATTACAACGGCATGATGGATCTGACTGAGGAGATGTTCAGACATCTGGCGCAGAGCGTACTAGGAACGACCACGTTTAAATACGGTGATATCGAACTGGACTTCGGCAAGCCGTTTAAGCGGCTGCGCATGGCGGATGCGGTAAAAGAGTACACCGGCATCGACTTTGATGATCCGGCACAGGTACCGGACGATGCGGCTGCCAAGA
>JAFUUX010000299.1 GCA_017471325.1 Lachnospiraceae bacterium
TAAAACTGCGGGAGGGAAGGAAAGAACTGTATTATGAGATCAGTTCCATGCAGCCGCTGGCCAGGATCTATGACAGGAAAGAACTGTCAGGAGAGGAGATCCGTCATATCGTAGGCGCAGTGCTGGATGTGCTCGCCGGCATGCAGGATTACCTTTTGGACGAAGAGCATGTTCTGCTGGATCCCGGGTATATTTTTACGGATCCCGAAACAAAGGAACTGCGCCTGCTGTTCCTGCCGGCCGCAGCGGAGGAGGAAAATGTCATGCTTGCCCTGGCGGAATTTTTTATGGAGCATGCGGATCATAGGGATGCCGCCGCGGCGCTGGGAGCATACCAGTTTTACCAGGCGGTGCGAAAGGGAAATTACGTGATGGCGGAGTTGCGCGGTGCCGTGGAGCGGAAGGAGAACGGGGAGGACACGAAACGGCTGCCGCGGGCAGAAGCCATGGAGGAGGTCGGACAGGAGCCGGATACCGTTAGCGGCCGTTCTTTGGCCGGCTACGGGATCGGCAACCGGCCGGAGCAGGCCAGATATAAATCGGTGTTTGCCGGGGAGGAGGCAGCGCTTGCGGTGCAAGAGCCGAAATATGCTTCTAACGGCAGTTTGAGAGGTGAGGAAGATTTTTCAAAAGGATGGGAAGAAGAGGAGACGGCTTTTGAAACGGGGACGGCGCCGCAGGAGGAGAAGAAAGAGTCGGGATATGCGGCTTATGTGCTGGCTGCGGTAATGATCCTGGCAGGGGCCGTGATGTGCAGCGGCACTTTGCCGGGGATATACCTGGACGGCGCAGGGAAACTCGTGGCTGCTGCGGTCATGCTGGCGGGGATCGCCTTATTGGGGCTGCAGATCATCAGGAAAAAGAAAGCGGAAAAAGAGAAAACGGCAGCGCCGGATGCCGTTAGCGACCGTTCTTCAGGTCGGTTACGGGATCGGCACCGTACACAGTCAGATATTAAAAAAGTGCATTTAGAGGAGAAAATGACAGAGAGGACGCAAAAAGCGAAAGAAAAAGAGGAGGACGCGTGGGAATGGCAGCCGCAAAACGTACAGAGGAAGGGGATGCCTGCCGCAGGGAAGCCCGGAAGCATAAAAATGCCTGGGAAGAAGGGGGAAACATGGGATTTTGATGCGGTATTTGCGGATCTGGAGGAGCCGGATACCGTTGGCGGCCGCATTTCGGATGGGCACCGGGCTCAGGCAGATATAAAAAAAGCGCGTATCACAGAGGAGAAAGCGCCGGTGCAGACCAAAGAGAGCGGAACAGAAGAAGAGTATGGCAAGACCGTATTTATCGGAGAGACGGATGCAGCGGTGGAAAATATCCTGGTGGAGAAGGGAAAGAAAAAGGAGTACCGGATGGATCACTTTCCCTATACCATAGGCAAACGGAGGGAATGCGTGGATCTGGCGTTATCGGACAGTTCTGTCAGCCGTATCCATGCGCGGATACTGATGCAGAACGGAAAGGCCTATCTGCAGGATTGCCATTCCACCAACGGTACATATTTAAACGGCGTACAGCTGGAGGCTGAGGAAAAAGTGATGCTTGAGAAGGAGGATGAGATAGAGATCGGGAAAGTAAAATTATGCTATCTGTAGAACGCTGCCGGGGATTTTCGCGCAAAAAAAGTTCCAGATAAAAGCAAAGAAATGTTGCGGGAAAGATATACAAACAGTGCCCGATTTGGTATACTTATACTGATCAGACTTATTAATTGCTGATAGAAGTTATACTTGCAGGATCGGCGGACAGACCGGCTGCTGTTCAAAATCAGGCATCAATACGACTGTTTACGGAATATATACAGATATCAAAAGGGGCTGATAATATGATCTTTGTGGCAACGGAGAAATTAAAAAAAGGCATGCGTCTGGCAAAACCGATCTATAACAAGCAGGGCGTCATGCTGTATGAGCGTAATTCCAAGCTGACTACACAAGGGATCCAGAGTGTCAGGAATTTCGGGCTGATCGGATTGTATATCCTGGAGCCGGCAGAACCGCTGCCGCCCTTTACGGAAGCGGACAGGGAATTTGAGCGTTTCCAGACCATGTCCGTCTTTACGCTGCAGGAGATCATGCAGGATATCGCAAACGGCAACCGCCCGCGGAAACTGGAGCAGCTGGCGGCAGAAGTGGTGCGCCGTTTCGGCAACAATGTGGACAAGATCGGGTTTACGCAAAACCTGCGCAGCCCGGAGGATAATGTATACAAGCATTCCCTGAATGTTGCGATCCTTTCGGCGGCGATCTACGGGAAACTGACGCACAATGCGGAACGCCAGCGATATGTGGTGATCTCGGCTTTGCTGCATGATATCGGCTCGCTTTCTGTTCCGGCGGCGATTGCGCATAAAAAGACGAAAGAGTTGACAGATGAGGATCTGGAGGTGATCGAGCGCTGCAAAGAGGAAGGCTACCGTATGCTGCGTGAGAATTGTGATCTGGATTCCGAAGTGATGAAAAATATCTCTTATATGCTGCGGGATCTGAAAGAACTGCGTATGACAGGCTCTCTGCAGAATATCAAGGCGCCGGATGCGCAGGTGGAGACTTTGAAGGTGGCCTATCTGTTTGATACCATGACAGCCATGAAATACGGTGAGGAGCCGCAGTCGGATGTGGCGGCATATAAGTTTTTGCATCATCCGCGCAACCGGATGAACCAGCAGGTAGTGCGTGCCATGACGCAGGCGGTACGGCTGGTGCCGGTAGGCTGTACGGTGCAGTTTACAAACGGGACGAAGGGCATCGTCCTGACGGAGAATGAGGGAGATATTTTAAGGCCGTTCGTGCTTTCCTTCCAGGATAACAAAATTTACAATCTGGGAGATGGTAAGATCTTTGAAAGGATGCAGATCAAGGATCTGCTCAAAACGATGGACAACCGTTATGTGATGACGGATATGTATGAGAAATATCTGGAGGCCCTGCGGGACGGCAGGGAGCCGGTGGTGCGCAGGAACTGAACTGCCGGGATGGGATGCCGCGGTGAGAGATCAGAAACGGCAGTTAATAGAGGAGTATATTCCATGAATCGTATGAGTCTGTGCGGGGCGGGCTGGAAGATGACCGACTGCAGCAGCGGTGAGAGTTATGCTGCGGTGGCACCTTGTTCCGTCCTGTCCGTTTTATTGGAAGCCGGTGTGGTCGCAGACCCGTATTACCGGGAAAATGAGAAATCACTTCTTCCGCTGTTTGAGCGGGATTTTATTTTTGAGCGTGTTTTTACCGTAGACGGCGAATATATGCAGATGGACCGCCTGGAACTGGTCTTTTACGGACTGGATACCGTAACGGAAATCTGCTTAAACGGTGAGCGCCTGGCAGTGACGCGCAATATGCACCGCACGTATCGTTTTTCGGTCAAAGAAATGCTGCGGTCGGGCGCCAATGAACTGCAGCTGCATTT
>JAFUUX010000300.1 GCA_017471325.1 Lachnospiraceae bacterium
AAAGCCCCAAGGCTCCCTAAATACCTTTTACTGTTAAATGATCCTTTAAATGATCCTTCTGATCGTGATCCAGCTGCGGTACGCCGCCTTGGATATTTTGATGCCGCTCCGCTCCGTGCTGGCATGTACGATCATGCCGTTGCCGATATAGATCGCCACATGTCCCGGATAGCAGATCACATCTCCCGGCTGTGCCTGATCATACGATACTTCCCTCCCCGCGCTGCGCAGCGCATACGATGTGCGCGGCACTTTATAGCCAAACTCCTTATATACGGAAAATACAAATCCCGAACAGTCCGCGCCATTGGTCAGACTGGTACCGCCGGCCACATAAGGATTGCCGATAAACTGACAGGCAAATGCCGCGATGGCCTTTCCGGTATCCCCACCATTTGCAGCATAGATCGAAGAGATATCATACGTAGAGGAATTGGTCGTCTTGATCGTGCCGGTTTCCTTACTCTCCGCCACCTGTCCCTCTGCCGCTGCCCTTGCTGCCGCCGCTTCCTGCTCCGCTTTCTTTCTGGCCTCTTCCTCCGCCCGCTTTCGCGCCTCTTCCTCGGCTTTTCTTCTGGCTTCCTCCTCGGCTTTTTTACGGGCTTCTTCCTCCAGACGGGCGATCTGTGCATTCTGCGCGCGGATCTCTTTCGCGTACTGCGCCGCCTGCGCCTGCGCCGTGCGGATCTCCGCAGCAAAGTCATCCGAAACTTCTTTCAGTTCCGCTATGACGTCCTCCATATAGGCCTGCTCTTCTTCATGGTCTTTCTGCAGTCCCAGCAGATCTTCGCGCTCCACCTCCAGCGCCGCCTTCATATCCGCCACTTCCTGCACGGTCTCCTGATACTGCACCAGCATATTGCGGTCATATTCATACAACTGCTCGATGTAATCGGCTTTCGTGAGCATATCGGAAAAACTCTCCGCCTGCAGCAGCAGCATGGCATAACTGCTCTCCCCCTGCTCATACATATACCGGATACGGATCTTCATGGATTCATACTGGTCCACGGCGCGCTGCTCCGCTTCCTCCAGTTCGATCTGCGCTATACGGATCTCATCCTCCTTATCGGCGATCTGCCCCTCCAGCACTTCGATCTCTGCCATGACCTGCATCAGCGCCTCGCCCACTTCGGCGATCTGTGCGTCCACATCCTCCTGCTCCGCGGCCAGTTCCTCCAGCGTGGCGTTCACTTCATCCAGTTCCGCCTGGGTTTCATCCCGCTGCTCCCTGACATCATCGATATCGGGATCCGCATGCGCCGTAAGCGCACCGACTCCCATGAGCAGCAATGATGCTCCTCCCGCAAGCCATACGATGAACTTTTTACCGATCCGTTTTATCCTGAACATATTTACCAAATTTTGCCTGCATTATTCTAACTTTACATAATATCATATTAATCCCGGTGAATCAAGCATACCAGGAAACGATTTCCGTTTTCCGCCAGCAGTTTCGCCGCATCCCCTTTGCCGACCTTATAGACCGTCTCTCCATCCGCGCGCCCCCTTGGGTTCAAGACCACGATATTGAGTTCGTTATATCCGATGAGCAGCATGGCTCCTCCATCCGCAAACTGCATCATCACCGGAATATCCTGCGCTGTATAGTACAGCATGGCTTCCGGTTCCACGCCGTACAGTTCCAGTACCTCCGCCTCCGGCAGCTGTTCCGCCAGGATGTCCGCTGCCGCAATGCCATCCTCCAATTGAGGCAATGTCTGCACATTCACGCCTTCGTAGGCCAGCCAGGTATCCAGGCATGCCGCGCAGTATGCGATCGGTATATCATCCCTGCCGGTTTCCGTCACCGGGGCACTGATCGCCATGATCTGATTCTTGACCGGAAGGCTCATGCGGCGGTACACCTGCTCGCCTGCACCGTTGCGCACCACGCCGCTGTACAGATAGGCCTGCATGATCGGCTCATACGCATTTTCATAGATCCCCTGCAGCCTGCCCTTTTGATAGAGATAATAATAATTCCTGCTGGCTGTTTTCTCTATGGCGGCTGTCCTCTCGCCTTCGTAGATCACAAAGCGCGGCTCCCTGATCTTTAAGCTGTCGGTTTTGATATCGCTGCGCGCCGCGATCTGCACGATCGTTTCAAAACGCTCAGTCACCGCAGTTTCTACCGTATTTTTCTCACTTGCTTTCCGGCTGTTGTTCAGGATCTGGTCATCTGCCGCCGCCTCCCAGACCCCGTTTCCGTTCTCCTTTACCCGGTGCAGCGTGATCATGCCTTCCGTGGTTTCCACCCCCGTGATATAGATCCCCGGCTGCTCGTATTCTTTCTGTATCTCGCCGTCCTCCGAGCGGATGCAGATCTTATGCATCGCAAATACGGTGCGGTCGCTCAGATCGTGTGTGATATTTTCCGTTCGCGCCAGACCATATACCAGATCCTGTCCAAAAAAAGCGATCGGCAGGATGCGTTCATTCTCTCCGGCCGTGATCCTGTGCTGTCTTCCGCCTGCCAGGTTTTTCAGCGTCAGTTCCGTTGCGTCATGGATATCTTTTCCGTTGCTCCAGACAACCATCGACTCATCCTCCGATGCGCAGAAGCCTTTCAGCGGCAGGTCTTTTACCATCGCTCTTCCCGTGCCGCCCTCGATCGGGATCTCATACAGGCTGTCCCCCACGGCCAGATAAAGTGTTCTGTCGGCTGCGTAAGCCAGCCGCTCCACATCACAGCACAGCCTCTCATAAGAACCGTCATAAGGCACAAATACCTTTTCCTCCACGGTATTGAGCATGCTGTCGTACTCGCAGACCGCCACACCCATATACCCTTCCCTGCTGCCGCAGTTCATATAGCCGTATACCAGAAAGGTGATATTACCGGTTTCCTCTACCTGACAGATCCGGATATCAGAGTTTCTCGCCGTTTCCCTCCGGTCACTCAGATCATCCCCAAAAAAGCTGAACACCTGGGCGATCCGGTTATCCGCAACATCATAAGTAAAGAGCCTGCCGCAATCGACAAATGCCAGGGTATTTCCGTCTATGCTCTCTTTCTTCTGCACTTCGGAATCGGTGATGCCTAAAACGATCTTGTTGTTCATGATCACCGAGGCCGGATCAGGCACGCCCGCCTTTTTCTCCTGCCCGCCCAGCGTAAAGATCTGATCCATGCCGCGCTCATAATCCAGCAGATACATCCGCTCTTTTCCCAGACGCAGACGGAAGTTCTCTTCGATAAAATAACTGCGCAGCCTGCTTTCCTCCGGGATCTGTACGATATAATCCAGACGGATCTGGGCGGTTTCCGCATCCAGTTCACAGATCCTTGCCCTGGGCTGCGTGAGCCGCTCTACCTCCAGATTTCCCCACAGCACCTGCGTGGCGCTGGAATGGATATTCACGGTATGAAAG
>JAFUUX010000301.1 GCA_017471325.1 Lachnospiraceae bacterium
TAAAGCGCCGAAAAATGCCATCTATTCACGCAAAATGATATCCGGTAATTTTTATTTGACATTTTGGTAAGTTTGATGTTTTCTTTGTCTCACAGGAGGTGAATGCACATGAAAGGATTTGGAGAACGTCTTGCAAAGTTATTAGAAATCGAAGGTTATACTCAACGAGAACTGGATAATATGATAGGTGTTACCGAAGCAGCACTTTCCAGATATCTGAAAGTTGCAAGAGACACATGGTTTTCCGAGATAATAACAATCTCTGATAACGATGATTATGATCAGGTATTCTCTATCGAGGATGTAAAGGAAGCATGGTCAAATGACGGTGAAAATACGGTGGATGTTAAACGCACCCGTATGAACCTTTAATGAAAAAACGGCTGTGGATAGTGTTCAATCACGCTTCCATAGCCGTTTTTATTTTTTATACATTGCGATTTCTGTTCTTTTTTGCCTTGTACCTATAACCCTGCGGCTATATCTTTCCCGCCGGAGCGCTGCTCCAGTTCTTCATACACAGGGGAATAGGGGTTCAGCTTCTCCACCTGCCTGGCACGGCTGCCCCGCTCAAAAAACCAGGCATCCTTCAGCGGCGTGTTCAGGATGGTCTCTGCCATCTTGCCGGCCTTTGTGCCGAAAAACTGCGCCGTATCCGTATCCTGCCCGCCTAAGTACAGCATGTGGTCGCAGTTATTGATGATGGTTCGCGCCTGTCCCGGATTGTACATCCCCTCCAGCTGCGATATGCTCTGCAGGCTGACCGTGGCGTAGATCTCGCGTGAGCGGATATTGGAGATGATCTTGTCAAAATCCGGTATGCAGACATTGCAGGCAAAATCATCCAGTATGATGCGCACAGGCACAGCCAGACGGTTGTCCTCCCGGCTGTCCGCTTCGGCGCAAAGGCTCTTGAACATCTGCGTGTAAAAGAGGTTCACCAGATGGTCCATAGCACGGTCCGTGTCACTGATATTGACAAAAAGCACGATCTTGCGGCGCCCCAGTTCCGGGAAAAGCAGCGTGCTGCGGCGATTAAACATCCTGGCATTATTGCGGTATTCAAAGGGCGCCAGCGCATTTGCCACAAACTGCACAATAGAGGCCCAGCACTTTTCCGCCTTGAAATTTCCGCTGTATTTATGGTACATGCGCACTGCAAAACTATGCGGGTTCATCAGCTCAAGATCGTGAAAAAAGCTGACTCCGTCCCAGTACTTATTCATATAATTGTCGCCCACCTGCTTCTCCATCTCATCAAAGAGCCTGCAGACGGAACCGAAATGCTGCTCATCGGCCGACAGCATTTCCATACAGTATGCCATCAGGCTCACGATCACATTCCGTGCGGCATCCGTCCAGAACCTGTCCTGCTTTTCCACCTCATCCGGTATCAGGATATTAGCGATGCTCATCAGGTCTTCTTCACGGTATTTCAGTTCCTCCGCATCCAGGGGGCCAAACGGGGTATCGTAATCCGAGTTCTCCCACTCCTTCTCGATGTAGTCCATCGGATTATAGCTGGCCGATTCCTCCGGACGGACAAAGTTGATGTTCTCCACGCGGAAACCCTGCCTGCGCAGCTGCTCTGCATGCACCTTGTACAGCCGGCACTTGGCATCCACCACCACCAGGCTGTGTTTTAAGTACTTCAGGGCGGGGATCACATAACCGCCGGTCTTGCCTGCGCCAGATGTCCCCACCAGCAGGTCATTGTTGTTGAGCATCGTGGCGCGCGCATTGTTAGACACCACCACGCCCTTCGCAAAAACGCGCTCCCCCAGCTCCGCAAGATCCATCGTCCTGATATCCATACCGTTCTCCTTTTCCGTTTTGCTTTCTTCCATCAATCTGAAATTGCTGTTCATGGTTTTCGTCCTCCTGTCTGTGTGCTTTTAGTGTACCGGTGCCGTTCCCGGATCAAATGATCCGGGCAGCAATACCTGTGGCGATGCCAAATGCCACGGCCTCCTCCGTGGTCAGATAGCAGTCCTCCCTGGTCTTCTCATAGACCTCCTCCAGGCTGCGCCTGCTGCGCTGTGCGATGATGCCGGCTGTGATGGCCCGTGTCTCCATGAGCTGCGCTGCCTCCTTTTCCAGCTCCAGCGCCTTCTTTGCTCCGGACAGCCCGGCGATCAACGGATCGTGGATCATAATCTTGGTATGGGGCAGCATCTCCCGTTTATCCCCTGCCAGGAACAGAATGGAGCCCATGCTGGCCGCTGTACCGATGCAGACTGTGCGCACAGGGCTGTTCAGCATGCGCATGGTGTCGTACGCCGCCAGTCCGCTCACCACCTCGCCCCCCGGCGAATTGATGCAGAGCGTGATCTCCTCTCCCGGCTTGTCCATGTCCAGATAGAGCAGGTACTCGATCAGCCGGTTGCAGCTGTCCGCGTTCACCTCCTCCGTAAAGAAGAGCACCCTTTTGCTCAGCAGGCTGCTCTCCGCGGTATAACTGTCGATGCCTCTGGATGATTCGTGCAAGATCAAAGCATTCATTGTTTTTCCTCCTATATAATCTGTGTGCGCGGCTTCCGCGCGTGAACTGATACTGTGTATATCATGCACCTGCCGCCGCGCCGCTTTGGTTTTACAGACGTGGGGCACAGTGCCTTATGCTGCCTGCTTAAACGCAGTACTGTGCACCTGCGGGCTTTGCAGGCACCCGGAAGTTCCTTTTGGGATTTTCCAGG
Source organism: Lachnospiraceae bacterium (assembly GCA_017471325.1). Classification (GTDB taxonomy): domain Bacteria; phylum Bacillota; class Clostridia; order Lachnospirales; family Lachnospiraceae; genus NK4A136. Next base: position 2,697 of record JAFUUX010000301.1, read on the forward strand.
TCAGCCACTGTGATGCCCTCCAGCCTGCCCCTGCCGGACAACTTCAGGCTGACGGTAAAGCCGAACACGCCGTCCGTAAAGGTGAAGTTGTGAAGACCGTTCTGAAGCGTCCGCACCAAAACCTCGGCGCGGCAGACCTCCATCGACGGGAAGTGCACATGGCCGGATACATCGCGGCGTACCAGGCTCTGTAAGCACCTGTCCAGCTGCTCACGGCTGATCCGGTTCTTTCCGCCGTACCCACCGGACTTGCCCTTTTTCAGTTCTGCATAGTAGAGATGCAGCTGCTCGATCACCAGCGACTCGCTGCTCACGCCGGCAAAGAGAGCGGATACGCTCTGATACAGTGCATACTCAGCCTGGAATACTTTGGTCTTCGGGTTCCTGTACTTTGCTTTTACCATAACTCATTTCCTCCTTATCAGGTTGATCGGATAAAAATCTGCCATCTGTGTCTGACTGACTCATCCGCACAGCCGCCTTGGCACGCTGCTGCTTTTTGAGCAGATCGCGGCGCTGCTTCCCCGGCGAGGCTCCTGTGCGGATCTATTCAGTTGTCAAGGTGCAGACCTTCCCGTGACCGGCCGCGCAGTTACTATTCACCGCCCTTCGTGCTGTGATAGTAACGGGTTTTGCCAATGAAAAT
>JAFUUX010000302.1 GCA_017471325.1 Lachnospiraceae bacterium
TGGACGGGGCTGCTGTGGCTGCTTTTGTGCCTGCCGGTCTTTACGGTTCCGATGGCGTCCATGGCGGCGTATCAGACCATGTCCAGGGCAGTACGCGGGGAGCAGGCGTATGTCACGGATACCTTTTTTCGGAGTTTTGCGCGTTATTTTAAGAAATGGACCGGTTTCGCGCTTTTAGAACTGCTGATCCTGGCATGGCTTTTGTTTGACTGCATTTATCTGTATGGTTACGGTACGGAGTTTTCCCAGGTGCTTTCCTATATCATCTATGGATTTCTGCTGCTGTTTGTGGCATTGAACGCGGTATTGTATCCCTGCGCATCACGCTTTGGGGGCAGCAGGTTTACGGTGTTTAAACTGGCATTTTATATCGTATTCCGGCATTTGCTGGCCTCCGTGGCGCTGCTGCTGCTGGCGGGGCTGTGTGTTTATGGTCTGTTTCTGCTGCCCCGGAGCATACTGCTTGCCTGGTGCGTGCTGCTTTTGCCGGGGGCGTACTGGTTTGCCGCAAGCATCATCATGGAGCCGGTGCTGCGCCGGTATACGGTCGGGACAGAAGCACCTGCAGATAAAAAAGAGGCTGTTATACAAAAGCGCGCGGAAGCCTCTGAGGAAGAGGATGGTGATGGTGCGGAGGCTCGTCCGGGCAGGCCGGTTTTGCATCACAGAGCAAAAGAGGGCAGCAGTGTCGGAACAGAGACAAAGGATGAGGGCTCTGATGACAGTTCCATTGTCGAGAAGATTCCCGGCTTCTGGGACAGGATCATCAGGAAATAAAGCGTAGCCGATGTGGGACAATCTTTTCAGGCTGCCGTTTTTATGCTATGATGATGGTTGTGGAGGTGTGCTCATGGGTACTTACGTAAATCCGGGAAATAACAGTTTTTTGAGTGATACTTCAGGAGAGATTTATATTGATAAGACGGAGCTTCTGGAAGTGTTGAACCAGGCGATCAATACACCCGGGCGATATTTTGCGGTAAGCCGTGCGCGCCGTTTCGGCAAGTCCATGGCAGCGGGGATGATCGATGCTTATTACAGCCGTGGCTGCGACTCGCGGGAGCTTTTTGCGCCTTATGAGATCGCAGGGGCGGCTGACTATGAAAAGCACCTGAACCAGTATAATGTGGTGCATTTTGATGTGGCCAGTTTTTTCAATGCGGCAAAGAGACCGGAGGATGTGATACCGCTGATGGATGGAACGCTTATGGAATCCATGAAAGAGGAATTTCCATATCTTTGCGGCAAGGAATATGCGAATACAGCGGCAGCAATCTATGATGTATATCACAGGGAGGGCAGGCAGTTCATCATCGTCATTGATGAATGGGAATGCATCATCCGGGATGCGAAGGATGATGAGAAACTGATACTGGATTACCTGAAGTACCTGCGCGGCTTCTTTAAAACGGAGGAATCCAAGCAGTTCCTGGCGCTGGGCTATATCACGGGGATCCTGCCGGTCAAGAAGATCAAGGGGGAATCCGCGCTGAATAATTTCCGGGAGTATACCATGATCTCGCCGAAAATGCTTGCGCCCTATTTTGGCTTTTCAGAGGAGGAAGTGGAGGGATTGTGCAGAACATATCACATGGATATGAAAGCGGTGCGCAGGTGGTATGACGGATATCGGATGCAATGGCGTGACAGTATCAGTCAGGAACAGCATAAGCTGCATATGTACAATCCAAACTCTCTTGTCAATGCCATGATAGACGGCGTGACGGAAAGTTACTGGAAAAACACCGGTGCCTTTGCCGGGGTGAATGACTATATCGAACTGAACATGGCAGGTCTGAAGGACGATGTGATCGCCATGATCGCGGGGGAACGCCGGGCGGTGAATACAGCGACCTTCCAGAATGATCTGACACATTATAAGACAAAGGACGATGTGCTGACAGCGCTGATCCATATGGGATATCTGGGATATGACACGGAGACCGGAGAGGCTTTTATCCCCAATGAAGAGGTGCGTGATGTGTTTGAAAGTGCTGTGCGTGTCGGGGACTGGACGGATATCCAGGATGCGTTGGAGCATTCGGACGCTTTATTGAAAGCCACCTGGGAGGGGGATACGAAACGGATCGCGGAGACCATCGCCAAGTCACAGCAGGATTATGCGTCTATCATCAACTTTCATGATGAAAACGCCCTGGCCTGTGCTGTGATGATGAGTTATTTTACTGCCCGGAAATACTACTATGTAAAGCGGGAACTGCCTGCGGGCAAAGGTTTTGCAGATATCGTTTTTATCCCGAGAAAAGAGGGTGCGCATCCGGCTATGGTGGTAGAACTGAAATGGAACCGCAATGCAAAAGCAGCTATCAAACAGATCCGGGATAAGGAGTATGCGGGAGCATTGGCGGACTACAAAGGGGAACTGCTGCTGGTAGGGATCAATTATAATAAAAAGACAGGGAAATACAGCTGCCGGATGGAGAAGAGGGGATTTTTTTGAAAGGCGGGATTATGCAGAGATGTTTGGCTATACCCAGGATGAACTGCTACAATATTTTGATGAGTATCTGGAGGATGCGGTCGCCGACGGCGTGCGGGACAACATGGATCGCGAACTGACAAAAGAAGAACTCATAGATGAGATCAAGCGCTGAGACTGGATTTCCCCAATTATGAGGTGAAAAATGCCTTTGAGAAGAACCTGTTTCTGACTGCTGGTTTTGTACTATGATGATATCCGTGGAGGTGTGGCTATGGGAACCTATGTGAATCCCGGGAATAACAGTTTTAAGAGTGATACTTCGGGAGAGATTTATATTGATAAGACGGGGCTTCTGGAAGTGCTGAACCGGGCGGTCAATACTCCCGGGCGGTATTTTGCCGTGAGCCGTGCGCGCCGTTTCGGCAAGTCTATGGCGGCGGGGATGATTGATGCCTACTATAGCCGGGGCTGCGA
>JAFUUX010000303.1 GCA_017471325.1 Lachnospiraceae bacterium
CGCACCGTATTCCGGTTGTGCCATCGGTGAGGAATGGATGGACAACGGCGAAGACGTGCTGGTGATCTATGACGACTTAAGCAAGCATGCAACGGCATACCGTACACTCTCCTTGCTGCTGAGACGTCCGCCCGGGCGTGAAGCTTATCCGGGTGATGTCTTTTATCTGCACTCCAGACTGTTAGAGCGCGCAGCCCGTATGAACAAAGAGTATGGCGGCGGTTCCTTAACGGCGCTGCCGATCATAGAGACACAGGCAGGTGACGTGTCGGCGTATATCCCGACCAACGTGATCTCCATTACGGACGGTCAGATCTATCTGGAAACCGAAATGTTCAACTCCGGTTTCCGTCCGGCGATCAACGCAGGTCTGTCGGTATCCCGTGTAGGCGGTTCCGCGCAGATCAAGGCGATGAAGAAGATCGCAGGCCCGATCCGTCTGGAACTGGCACAGTATCGCGAACTGGCAGCATTCTCACAGTTCGGTTCCGAATTGGATGCCGATACCAAGGAGCGTCTGGCACAGGGCGAGCGTATCCGCGAGATGCTCAAGCAGCCGCAGTACAAACCCATGCCGGTAGAGTATCAGGTCATCATCATCTACGTGGCGACCAAGAAATATCTGCTGGATGTAGCGGTAGGTGATATCCAGCGTTTTGAGAGCGAATTGTTTGAGTATATCAAGACCAAGTACCCGGAGATTCCCGAGGCGATCCGTACCGAGAAGGAGATGTCTAAGGAGATCGAGGAGAAACTGGTCAAGGCGATCGAATCGTTTAAGAATCATTTTGAGAAGTCAGCGGAATAATGTATACTCGCGACCGAAATGAACTGTTGTTTTAATTTCTGACCGCGATATAAGCAGTTAAACTAATCAATTGCCTGCGGCAATTAATAAGTTTAACTGGTATAATCCACCGGTATCTGTTCGGACAGGCAAGACGGTTCTGAACAGATACGATCCATTCTGATATGAGGTAGTGTAGTTATGGCGTCGATGAGGGATATCAAAAGACGTAAAAGCAGTGTTGAGAGTACGCAGCAGATTACCAAGGCGATGAAACTGGTCTCCACGGTGAAACTGCAGCGTGCGAAAGCACGGGCAGAACAGTCCATGTTTTATTTTAACGAACTCTACAACACAGTGACGTCTATCCTCGCAAAGGCAAGGGGATTGGAGCATCCGTATATGAAGGGCGGCAAGAGCGGCAAAAAAGCCGTAGTGCTGATCACCTCCAACAAAGGTCTGGCCGGCGGATACAACTCCAACGTGATCAAACTGGTGACCAGGGATCCGGAATTCAACAAAGAAAACACGATCATCTATGCGATCGGTAAAAAAGGCAAGGATGCGCTGCAGAGGGAAGGCTATGAAGTGATGAAAGACTTTTCCGAAGCCATCGAAGCGCCTACTTACCGGGACGGTATGACAGTGACGAAGGAATTGCTGGGGGCGTTTGAACAGGGCGACATCGCGGAGATCTATCTGGCATACACTTTCTTTAAGAATACCGTGAGCCATATTCCGACGATGCTAAAGCTTCTGCCGGTGGAGATCGGTGAGAAGGAACTGGATGAGCGTGAGAAAGAGGTGTCGGACGCACCCATGAACTTTGAGCCGGAGGATGAAGAGGCGTTGAACCTGATCATTCCGAAATACATATCCAGCATGGTGTATGGTGCCCTGATCGAAGCGCAGGCCAGTGAAAACGGCGCACGTATGCAGGCCATGGACAATGCGACCAACAATGCGGCAGAGATGATAGAGCATCTGTCCCTGCTGTATAACCGTGCTAGACAGAGCAAGATCACGACGGAACTGACCGAGATCATTGCCGGCGCGGATGCGATCAGTTAATGCTGTCCGGCTGCATGCGTATATATGCTGATCCGGCGGCACATAAATGCAGATGCTGATATAGAGAAGCAGGAAAAGATATGTTAACAGATTCGTTAATATAGAGTGCAAGTATAGCGTTAAGTTAGGAAAGGAAACAGATAAGATGGCAGAGGAAAAGAAAGGCAGACTGACACAGATCGTCGGTGCGGTGCTGGATGTGAAGTTTGAAGGCGGCCTGCCCGAGATCAATGAGGCGATCCGTATCAAACGGCAGGATGGTACTTACCTTGTTGTAGAGGTGGCGCAGCATCTGGGAAACGATACGGTACGCTGCGTGGCAATGGGCCCGACAGACGGTCTGGTACGCGGCATGGATGCGATCGCGACAGGCAGTCCCATTAAGGTACCGGTAGGTGAAAAGACACTGGGTCGTATCTTCAATGTTCTGGGTGAACCGATTGACAACAAGCCTGCACCCGAAGGTGTGGATTACGAGCCGATCCACAGGGCGGCACCTGCATTTAAGGAGCAGTCCACAGAACAGGAAATGCTGGAGACCGGCATCAAGGTCGTTGACCTGCTCTGCCCTTATCAGAAGGGTGGAAAGATCGGGCTTTTCGGCGGCGCCGGCGTAGGCAAGACGGTGCTGATCCAGGAACTGATCCGCAATATCGCAACAGAGCATGACGGTTTCTCTGTGTTCACCGGCGTAGGTGAACGTACCCGTGAAGGAAACGATCTGTATCACGAGATGAGCGAGTCAGGCGTTATCGAAAAGACGGCCATGATCTTCGGACAGATGAACGAGCCGCCCGGGGCGCGTATGCGTGTAGGTTTGACAGGCCTTACGATGGCGGAGTATTTCCGTGACAAAGGCGGAAAGGATGTGCTTCTGTTTATTGACAATATCTTCCGTTTTACACAGGCAGGTTCCGAGGTATCGGCATTGCTCGGCCGTATGCCTTAGGCCGTAGGTTACCAGCCGACGCTGCAGACCGAGATGGGCGCGCTGCAGGAGCGTATCACTTCGAC
>JAFUUX010000304.1 GCA_017471325.1 Lachnospiraceae bacterium
CATGAAGGACAATATCCTTTCCCTGGCGGGTTCTTACAATAATTTTATCAAAGCGACCGCAGAGTATGTGGAGCAGCAGCCCAGGACCAGCCTCCTGGTAAAGGATATGAAATCCACGGGCGCTTATTATACGGCGGGGCTGGCAAAACTGGGCGTGACGCAGGAGCAGGACGGAACGCTTTCGGTGGATGAGGAGAAACTGGCGGAAACGCTTAAGAGTGAGGATGGGGAAGGCGAGATCGATACGCTGAAAGACTTTACGAAATCGGCGTTGCGCAAGGCAAACCAGGTGCAGTTAAATCCGATGGACTACGTGGATAAGCGGATTGTTGCCTACAAAAACCCGACAAAGCCGCATTATGCAAACCCGTATATCACGAGTGCGTACAGCGGGATGCTGTTTAACGGATACATGTGATTGACATCGTGCGGAAAAGCGTAACGGTCAGAACCCGGGGTTCTGAACAGTTACCGGCGATGATCCTTCGCGATAGAGAGCATTGGATTTTGATATGTTTTACAGGAAAAAGCGGAGCCTGCGGTTCCGTTTTTTTTTTAATGCAGTTTTTGATGCAGTTTTTGATGCAGTTTTTAGTGCAGTTTTAATGCGGTTTCTTATGCTGTTTATAATGCGGTATTTGACATTGCAGGGGGATTTGGTACAATATACAGTATTGGGTGATCATAAATATAAGCTTTGATAAAAGAAGGTTATGATATGAAAGAAAAAAATACAAAGCAGCCATTGGTGGCGATCCTGACAAATAATGATGATGATATCTATTGTTTCCGCAAGGAACTGATCGAGGCACTGCTGAAAAACGGATACCGGGTGCTGGTTTCCTGTCCATACGGCGAGAAATTTGAGTTGATGACAGACATCCCCTTCCTGTATGATGATCCGGTGATCGACCGGCGGGGGACAGATCCCATAGCAGACGGGAAACTGCTGCTGCATTACCGGAAGTTGTTCCGTGAGCACCGGCCGTTTGCGGTGCTGGCTTATACGGCCAAGCCGAATGTGTATGGCAGCCTGGCGGCACGGTCCCTGGGGATACCGGTGCTGAACAACCTGACCGGCTTTGGCTCCGCGCTGGATGGCGGGAGGCTGAAGCGGGGGCTGATCGTGCGTCTGTTTCAGGCGGCTTACCGGGGGAGTGCCTGCATCATGTTTCAGAACGAGGTAAACATGAGGCTGGCAAAGCGCCTGCGCATGATCAGGGGCAAAGGCAGGCTGATCCCGGGATCCGGCGTGGATACGGAGCGTTTTCCGCTGCTGCCCTATCCGGAGGGCGGGGACGGAAAGCATGGTGAGACGGTGGTGTTTAACTATATCGGGCGCGTGCTGCACGATAAAGGGGTGGATGACTATATCGAAGCGGCACGGCGCATCCGCGCGGAATATCCCAAAACGGAGTTTAACATGCTGGGTTTTATCGAGCCTACAGAAAGCCATTACGAAAAGGACCTGGCAGAACTGGAAGAGGCCGGGATCGTGCATTACCGCGGCAGCCAGAAGGATGTGCATCCTTTTATCGAACGGGCGCACGCCATCATTCACCCGTCCACTTATGGGGAGGGCATGAGCAACGTGCTGCTGGAAAATGCATCGAGCGGCCGGCCGGTGATCACCACGGACAATCCGGGTTGCCGGGAGACCTGCAGGGCAGAGGTGAGCGGCTTTATCTACCCGGGCGGGGATGTGGATGCGCTGGTGGCGGCCATCAAGCGTTTTCTGGCCTTGCCAAACGCAAAGCGCCGTGAGATGGGGCTTGCCGGAAGGAAGCGCATGGAAAAGCACTTTTCACGGGATATCGTGGTGAAGGCTTACCTGGAGGAACTGGAGCTGCTGAAACATGCATAAAAATCATACAAAAAAACATATCGCTATCGTGGTGCAGAACCTGCATAACGGCGGCGCGGAGCGTATGGCTGCTAATCTGTCGGCAGAACTGGCGAAGTATTACGAGGTTTACCTGATCGTTTTTGACGCGGCGGATGCCATCTACCCGTATGGCGGGAAACTGATCGATCTGAAAGTGCCGCCCCTGCAGGAGGGCAGCGTGCCGCAGCGGGTCTGGAACAGTTTATCCAGGATACGTAAACTGCGTTATCTGAAAAAGCGCTTAAAGATCGACGCGACCATCAGCCACATGGACGGTGCCAATCTGGTGAATATCTTATCGGATATGGGAGACAGGCGCATTTCGGTTTATCACAGTATGCCTTCCTTTGAAACCACAGATGCTTTTGCAGACCGGATGCTGCAGCGTGCCATCGGGCATTGCAGCGACCGCTATCTGGTGGTGTCCGGGCCGGCACTGCAGGACATGCACCGGAACTTTGGCGTGCCGTTGGATAAACTGCAGTGCATTTATAATTTTGTGGATATTCCGAAAGCGCATCAGATGATGGCGGAGGCACTGCCGCAGGAAACAGTGGATTTTTATCAAAGACACGATAAAGTGATCGTACATGCGGGGCGGCTGATCCCGTTGAAGGCGCAGCAGCGGCTGATCCGTATCCTGGGTGGTTTCCGTGCGCAGGGAAAAAATGTGAGCCTGGTGCTGCTGGGCGAAGGTGAGGAACGAGGGAAACTGGAGGAATGTGTCCGGAAGACGGGCGTGGAAGACCACGTGCTGATGCCCGGGGAAGTGCGCAATCCCTTTCCGTATTTTAAGCACGCGGATGTATTCGCACTCTGTTCCGTTTATGATGGGCTGCCTATGGTGCTGATCGAGGCGCTTGCCTGCGGCTGTCCGGTGGTGAGCCTGG
>JAFUUX010000305.1 GCA_017471325.1 Lachnospiraceae bacterium
AGGGAGGCGTGGAGTACCGTTTTGCGGTTTTCTTTGTCAGTTTTCTGGCCATGCTCTGCATCGCGAAACTGTGCATGGATTTTTACCTGGCCAGATGGCAGGAGCGGGGCTGCACGGCAGCATTGTTTCTGATGCTGTATGCGGCAGCGGGGTATATTCTGGACAGCTGCCGTTATGATGCGGGCTATTTTCCGTTCAACGGTTTCGTAAGCGTGCTGCAGATTTTTGCCGCCTTTGCGTTTTTGGGGCTGGCAGTGGCCTTTTCGGTGCGGATGATACGCAGGCGTTCCTTCCGCTGGTATATGGTACCGCTTTGGTTTGCACTGCTGGGAGCCATGGGGGCAGCCGGCACCCTGGAGTATCTTGTGCAGCGTTACGGCGACCGTTTCCTGCTGTGGTACGGTCTGATGGGCATAAGCTGCCTGGCGATCGTACTGCTTTTGTATCTCATGTATGCACTTGGCCGTCCGGCGGGAGCACAGCCGGAGAAGGCGGAAAAGCCGGCAGGTATTTCGCCGGATATAACAGATGCAGCAGCTAAGAAGCCTTCCGGACCCGCTGAAACAGAGGAAAAGAATCCGCTGGCTCTGCCTGCCGGCCTGGCCGCGTTCAGCGCGGTTTTGGCAGCGCTGGGGCTGGGAGCATTACTGGTATCCAAAAAAGACAGGGAATAAAGGAAACAGAGCGTATCCGAAGGATACGGCAGAGAGAGTTATGGGCATCATCAATATCAATAAAGTGACATATGAATATATCCGGCGGGATGAGGAAAACAATGTTGAGGGCATTACAACGGCCGTAGACGGCGTGAGCCTGGCAGTGGAGCCGGGAGAGTTCATCGCGATCCTGGGGCACAACGGCTCGGGGAAATCCACGCTGGCGAAACATATCAACGCGATCCTGTACCCGTCAGAGGGCAGCGTAGTGGTGGACGGCATGGATACGCGTGAGGATGAGAAACTGCTTGAGATCCGGCAGACTGCGGGCATGGTATTCCAGAACCCGGATAACCAGATCATCGGACAGGTAGTGGAAGAGGATGTGGGCTTTGGACCGGAGAATATGGGGGTGCCCACAAAGGAGATCTGGGAACGAGTGGAGGAAAGTTTAAAAGCCGTGGGCATGTATGAATACCGCGCCTTTTCCCCGAATAAACTTTCCGGCGGTCAGAAGCAGCGGGTATCCATCGCGTCGGTGATCGCCATGCACCCGAAGTGCATCATACTGGATGAGCCTACGGCCATGCTGGATCCCCAGGGACGGCATGAGGTGATCCGTGCGATCCGTGCACTGAATGATGTGGAAAAGATCACCATGATCCTGATCACCCATTATATGGAGGAAGTCATCTATGCGGACCGTGTATTTGTCATGGACAGGGGAAAGGTGGCCATGAGCGGCACGCCGAAAGAGATTTTTTCCAGGGTATCGGAACTGAAGGAACTGCGGCTGGGGGTGCCCCAGGTAACGGAACTGGCATATGAATTAAAACGCGCGGGGGTACCGCTGCCGGACGGCATATTAAGCCGTAAGGAACTGACAGAAGCGCTTTGCAGGGTGTTTGGGAAGTAAGGGCATGACAGAGAGCAGAACAGATATGAAACTGATCGCGGACCATCTGGTCTATGAATATAACCGGGGCACGAACCAGGTCGTGCGGGCGCTGGATGACGTGAGTTTTGTGATCCATTCGGGAGAACTGCTGGGGCTGATCGGACATACCGGTTCCGGCAAGTCCACGCTGGTGCAACATCTGAATGCGCTGCTGAAACCGGACAGCGGCAGCATTTATTATGACGGCGCGGATGTGTTTGAGAAGACTTATGACCGGAAAACACTGCGGGCCAGGGTAGGCCTGGTATTTCAGTATCCGGAGCACCAGCTGTTTGAGGAAACGGTATTTCAGGAGGTCTGTTTTGGACCGCACAATATGGGGCTGGCGCAGGAGCAGGTGGACGAACTGGCGTATGAGGCCATCCGGCGCGTGGGGCTGCCGGAGGAGATCGCGGATCAGTCGCCCTTTGACTTATCGGGCGGGCAGAAACGCCGCGTGGCCATTGCTTCCGTGCTGGCCATGAAGCCGGAGATCCTGGTGCTGGATGAGCCAACGGCCGGATTGGATCCCAGGGGGCGGGACGAACTGCTTTCCATGATCGTGGAACTGCGTAGGAAGGAGGGGATCAGCGTGGTACTGGTGTCCCATTCCATGGAGGATGTGGCAGAGTATGTGGACCGCATCATTGTGATGGACAAGGGAAGGATCCGTTATGATGACACCCCCAAGGCCGTCTTTGCGCAGTACCGCGCGCTGGAGGAAATGGGGCTGGCGGCGCCGCAGGTAACTTATATCCTGCAGGATTTAAAAGCGGCCGGCATTGACGTCAATGCAGAGGGTACCACACTGCGAGAGGCGAAAGAAACGATCCTGGCGGCGTATGCGCGCTTAAGAGGGAGCGGAAAGTAAAGCCGGGTATCAACCGGCATTTACAGAGGAGAAGACATTGCTGCGTGATATCACCATCGGACAATACTATGCTGCGGACTCGGTGATCCATAGGCTGGATCCGCGCACCAAACTGCTGGCAACGCTGGCCTATCTGGTATCGTTGTTCCTTTTTGATTTTCCGGGCGTATATGTGCTGGCGGCGTTTTTTTTAGCGCTTGTGGTGATACTGTCCAAAGTACCCT
>JAFUUX010000306.1 GCA_017471325.1 Lachnospiraceae bacterium
GGTAGGCTGAAAAGCGATCCGGAAAAACAGAAAAAGCAAAAGCGCCCGCAAACCGGGCGCCTGTTGTATCTGTAAATAAAACAGATGAGATTATTTTGCCAGGTACGGATCGATCGCTTTTAAGATCTCAGCTGCTTCAGTATCATCATTTACATGGATGTCCAGTTCGATCGGCTTGGAAATGTCTAAACTGAAGATGCCCATGATGGATTTTGCGTCAATCACATACCGGCCGGAGATCAGATCGAAATCGCAGTCAAACTTGGCGATCTCATTTACAAAAGCCTTTACCTTATCGATAGAATCGATCAAAATCTGTGTAGTCTTCATGATGCGTGCTCCTTTCTGACTTCTTGCATTTAATATTAGAGCAAATAGGGAAATAAGTCAATATGAATGAACTGAAAAAAGAAGCGAAAAAAGAAGTGAAAAAAGAATACCGGACGGCATCCCTGCATAATCTGGGCTGCAAGGTCAATGCCTATGAAATGGATGTGATGGAGGAACTGCTGCGGGAGGGCGGTTATAAGATCGTACCCTTTACGGAGCCGGCGGATGTGGTGATCATCAATACCTGCACGGTAACGAATATCGCAGACCGCAAGAGCCGGCAGATGCTGCACCGGGCAAAAAAAATGAATCCGGATGGAGTGGTGGTGGCGGTAGGCTGCTATGTACAGACTGCAGCGGAAGAGGCAATGAAGGATGCGGGGATCGACTTATGCATCGGAAACAATAAAAAAGGAGAACTGGTGCAGATCCTGGCAGAGTATCTGGGGCTGGCAGCGGAGGGGCAGCAGAAAAAAATACCCGGAAACAGCACCGTGATCGATATCAATGCCGGATGCGCGTATGAGGATATGCAGTTAAAGAAGATCTCGGAGCATACGCGGGCGTATATCAAGATCCAGGACGGCTGCAATCAGTTCTGTACATACTGTATCATTCCTTTTGCCAGGGGGCGCGTGCGCAGCAGGCGGAAAGAGGAGATCCTGACAGAAGTGCGCACATTGGCGCAGGCCGGCTGCCGGGAATTTGTACTGACCGGTATCCACATCAGTTCCTACGGCTATGATCTGGCATTTCCCGAAAAAAGGCCCATGGCAAATCAGTTTCATGAGGCTTCCCTGCTGGATCTGCTAAAGAGCATGGATGAGATCGCGGGGGTGGAACGGATCCGCTTAAGTTCCCTGGAGCCGCGCATCATCACGCCGGAATTTGTAAAAGGGATCGCCGGGATCCGGAGCATCTGTCCGCATTTTCACCTGTCCCTGCAGAGCGGCAGCGACAGTGTCCTGCGGCGTATGAACCGGCAGTACGATACCGCGGATTTTGCATACCGTGTGCAGCTTCTGCGCGAGGCCTTTGACCGGCCGGCCATCACGACGGATATCATCGTGGGCTTTCCGCAGGAGACGGAGGAGGAGTTTGCACAGACACTTGCCTTTGCTGAGCGGATCGGTTTTTATGAGATGCATATCTTTAAGTATTCCAAACGGAAGGGCACACCGGCAGCAGCCATGAGCGGACAACTGACGGAGGCGCAGAAGGCGCAGCGTTCCGACCGGCTGGAGGCGGTGGAAAAGGGGCTTTCGGCGGCATTTAGGAAGGATCGTGAGGGGAGCGTGGCAGAGGTTCTGGCGGAAGAGTTTCGGGAAGTTGAGGGGAAACGGTATCTGGTGGGGCATACGAGGGAATATCTCTATGCGGCGATGGAGACGGATGCGGATCTTTCCGGACAGATCCTGCAGGTGCGGATCGGATCGGCGTTTGCGGACGGGATGGTGCACGCTGTCATACTGCAGCCCTAAAAGCAGGAAAATACAAGATTGAATATTGCAGGGAAATGGTCTATAATGATCTAGGGTTAATAATAGGGGGAGTTTTACCTGCGGGCATAGAGATATACCGGTGAAACTCATAAATTGCCGATGGAAGTTATACTTACAAGTTCTGCTTGTCAGCATAACTCTGTACAGAGCAGATGAAATCAGAAACGGCAGTGTATTTCGGCCGCGAGTATAAAACAATAATATATTTTAAGAAAGGATATCAAGATGGCAGAGGGCGTAAGCAACACTCAATTTTTCAAAGTGGAGGTAGAGCCGGTTGACAGCGTCAGGACGATCCTGGAGGAGGTCTATTATGCGCTGGAAGAAAAAGGCTACAATCCGGTCAACCAGATCGTAGGTTATATCATGTCCGGAGATCCTACCTACATCACCAGTTTCAAGAATGCGCGCAGCATCATCATGAAGGCAGAGAGGGACGAACTGGTCGAGGAACTGCTGACGGAGTATATCCGCAATAACAACTGGCCGGGAGCCGAGGAGCTGGAAGACTGATGCGTATCATGGGATTGGATTTTGGCGCCAAGACGGTAGGCGTGGCGATCAGCGATGCGCTGGGACTGACGGCGCAGGGCAAGGAGATCGTTCGCAGGGAGCGTGAGTCAAAACTGCGGCAGACCTGCGCGCGGATCGAGGAGCTGATCGTGGAATACGGTGTGGAACGTATCGTCATGGGGCTGCCGAAAAATATGGATGGCAGTGAAGGCGACCGTGTGGAAAAGACAAAGGCGTTTCAGGAGATGCTGGAGCGCAGGACAGGCCTGGAGGTAGTGT
>JAFUUX010000307.1 GCA_017471325.1 Lachnospiraceae bacterium
CCGCGCCGGAGCCGGGCAGCCGTATCCGCTGCCGGGCAAAGATCCGCTATCATCATACACCGCAGCCTGCGGTGGTGGAAGTGCTTGCGGGGGACAGGGTGCATATCTCGTTTGATGCGCCGGTGCGGGCAGTGACGCCGGGACAGTCGGCGGTATTTTATGATGAGGATGGCTTTGTGATCGGCGGCGGCATCATACTTGGGTAGCAGGAAGGCTGTATATGGCTGCAGTTCACCGAACCCGTAAACTCTAACAGCATATCAGCGGGCAAGGCAGTTGCAGCCTTGCCTTTTTTATGGAAATGGATTAAAATTGAAAGCGTTATTTCAAATCACTTTAGGAGGATTATCATGAGCGAACAGAAGATCGGAACCAAATGTGTGCAGGCAGGCTACACGCCGGGGAACGGGGAACCGAGGCAGATCCCCATTGTGCAGTCTACTACCTTTAAATATGATACCAGCGAGGATATGGGCAGGCTGTTTGACCTGGAGGCATCCGGGTATTTCTACACCCGCCTGCAGAACCCGACCAACGATCATGTGGCAGCCAAGATCGCGGCGCTGGAGGGAGGAACGGCAGCGATGCTGACATCCTCCGGTCAGGCGGCAAACTTCTTTGCGCTGTTCAATATCTGCGAATGCGGCAGCCATATCGTGGCGTCTTCTTCCATCTATGGCGGCACTTTTAACCTGATCGCCGTGACTATGGCAAAGATGGGGATCACGGTGACTTTTGTATCCCCGGACTGCAGCGATGCGGAACTGGAGGCGGCATTCCGGGACAATACCCGTGCTGTCTTTGGTGAGACCATTGCCAATCCGGCACTGACAGTACTGGATATCGAGCGTTTTGCGAAGGCAGCGCATGAACATGGCGTGCCCCTGATCGTGGATAATACTTTCCCGACACCGGTAAACTGTCGGCCGATCGAATGGGGGGCGGATATCGTGACGCATTCCACCACCAAATATATGGACGGGCACGGCGCGGCAGTAGGCGGTGCGATCGTGGATTCCGGCAGGTTTGACTGGATGGCGCATGCGGACAGATTCCCGGGGCTGACGCAGCCGGATGAATCTTATCATGGCATTACTTATGCGGAAAAATTCGGAAAGGAAGGCGCGTTCATTACCAAATGCACTTCCCAGCTGATGCGTGATTTTGGCTGCATCCAGTCACCGCAGCATGCCTTTATCTTAAATCTCGGCCTGGAATCGCTGCATGTGCGCATGCCGAAGCATGTGGAGAACGGGCAGGCGGTCGCGGAGTTTTTGGAACAGCAGCCGGAGGTGCTGAAGGTGAGTTATCCGGGCTTAAAGAGCAGTCCGTATTATGAGCGCGCAAAGAAGTATATGCCAAACGGTGGCTGCGGCGTGGTATCCTTTGAACTGAAAGGCGGCAGGGAAGCGGCCGGCGCCTTTATGAAACGGCTGAAACTGGCTGCGATCGAGACGCATGTGGCGGATGCCCGTACCTGCTGTCTGAATCCGGCGACTTCCACGCACCGGCAGATGAATGAGGAGCAGCTGGCGGCAGCAGGTGTGCCGGCAGGCCTGATCCGTATTTCCTGCGGCCTGGAGGACAAAGAGGATCTGATCGCGGATCTGGCGCAGGCACTGAAGGGATGACCTGGATGCTGTACAGGGCAGATACTGAAAAGGCTTTAACAGAAGGGATGAGCCGGATGCTGTACAGGGCAGATACTGAAAAGGCTTTAACAGAAGGGATGAGCCGGATGCTGTACAGGACAGATACTGAAAAGGCTTTAACAGAAGGGATGAGCCGGATGCCGTACAGGGCATAAAAGGAAAGGCCACCGGGATGTTTTCCGGTGGTCTTTTTGATCCCGTGGTCCTTGCCATAGGGAAAGAAACCGGCCAATATTTATATGATACATATACAAAACCGGAGTCTCTGACTTCGGTTTTTGTGCAAAACAACCAATTTATTCTGCTTTTTTTCGGCGGCCGTTTGCCGGGTTGTAACGGGTTTACTTGCACTTTGCTTGCGCTTTATGTGATAGAATAGGTGTAAATTCGGGCGGATTGTGTCTGACCGGAGCAATGGGGATGCTGACAGAAAAATGCTAAAATTAAGGAGGAAAAGTATCATGGGTGATCTTGACAGGAACGAAGCGGAAAACATGGAAGAGCAGGAGAATGTGCAAAATATGCAGGATGCAGAGGTGGAGCAGGATCCCCTGTTGGCGGGATACAGGCCGGAAGAATTTGACCTGGAGAGCAACTATGATGAAGTGATGAGTTACTCTGTGAGTCAGACAGATCAGGTGGAGCCGCTCTATAAGAAGATCCGCGAGGCGGCGGAACGGGAGGTGCTGTTTGACTATCAGGAGGAACTGCGCCGTTCCGAATATAAGATATCCAAACTCGAAGAGCAGGCGGGTTACCTGAAAGAAATGGAGGAACCCTACGATATACCGGATTATACGGAAGAGCAGATCGAGGGGTACCGCAGGATCATTTCAAAATACCGGGATCAAAAGAAAGAGGCAGGCAAGAGCCCGGAAGAAAAGAACGGGAAAGCGGCATTGGAAGAGAATGACCTGGATGTTTCTGATGTGA
>JAFUUX010000308.1 GCA_017471325.1 Lachnospiraceae bacterium
TATAGTAAGCGCAATAAATAATTGCGCTTACTATAACGCTCCGCGAGGATGCGCACGGATTTTGTAAGGAAATATGCCGCTTTCAGCGGTCAAAATCCGGCGCAGTAAACGACAAAACGAAAACAGTTTTGTCGTTTACTATAAAAAATATCGGGGTATGGGGTTACAGATGCGGAGAGGGAAGGGAAAGAGGTTTTTTATATCCGTAAAGGCACGCAGAGTGCTCTTATTTCTGCTCTCTGTGCTTTTGATCCTGCAGGGCGCGGCAGTTCCGGTGCAGGCGGCCACGGACATTTCTTTTGGGGACTATCGCGAAGCGGTAGCCACCTATTCTCTGGATGAGACGATCCCGGATTATATCCGATATAAAACAGCATATGCGCAGGTATTTCCCGCAGAGCCCATCGAGATCGAGGCTGCGGATTTTGTGCGTTATGAGGAAAAGGGCACGGAACTGGCACCGGAGATGAAGACCGGTTTTGAAGGGATGGAGGGTACCAGCGTTCTGACCGGGGAGACCGGGCTCATCGAGTATGAATTTCATGTAAAGACAGCCGGATATTATGATCTGTCGCTGCTGTATTATCCCATCGAGGGCAAGAGCATGGAGATCCAGCGGGCTTTTTTTCTGGACGGGGCACTGCCCAGCGGGGAGTTTTCCCTGGTCGATTTTCCGCGGATCTGGACCAATGGCGTGACGGAGTCTTATGTCAATGCTGCCGGTGTGGAAGTGAAATACTGGCAGAAGGACAACCAGGGCAATGATCTGCGCCCGGCGGTGATCGAGGTGCCGGAGTGGGTAAACGGATACTGCTATGACAGCAACGGTTATGTGACGGAGCCCCTGAAGATGTATCTCGAAGCGGGGGAGCATACGCTTTCGATCCTGAGCCTGCGGGAGCCCATGCTGCTGCGCAGGATCGTCTTTTCCAATCATGAAGCGGCGAGGCCTTATGCAGAAGTAAAAGCAGCGCAGGATGCGGCAGGCTGCGCGGACAGTACCGGGCAGTGCATACGCATCGAGGCGGAAAATGCGGTCAAGACCTCTTCCCAGATGCTCTATCCCAGACAGGACCAGTCTTCACCGGCAGTGTATCCGTCCAGCCCGCGGGAGCTGCTGAACAACGCTATCGGCGGGGAGAGCTGGCAGAAGGCCGGCCAGTGGATCGAATGGGAAGTCGAGGTTCCGGCAGACGGATATTACAATATTTCACTATATGACCGGCAGAATTTTGTGCGCGGCATCTATGTGTCACGGCGTATCAGCATCGACGGCGCAGTGCCCTTTGCGGAACTGGAGGATTACGGTTTTGATTACAGCCAGAGCTGGCGGGAGGATGTGCTCTCGGACCGGGAGGGAAAGCCGTACAGTTTTTATCTGACCGCGGGCGTTCATACGCTGCGCATGGAAGTGGTGCTGGGTGATTTTTCGGAGATGATCGCCAGGGTACAGGGCGCGGTGCAGGAATTAAACGCGATCTACCGCCAGGTGATCCGCATCACGGGGGTATCCCCGGATCAGTACCGGGATTACCAGCTGGCAAGATCCCTGCCGGGGCTGGAAGAGGAACTGGCGCATGTGCGCGTGGCCATCGAAGCGTCCATATTGGAACTGCAGGCCATAGCCGGAAATAATACCGACAAGACCACGGTGCTCATCACCATGCGGGATCAGCTGGATGAACTGATCGACGATCAGGAGCGCTTTACAGAAGTGCTGGCATCCTATAAAGTAAATGTACGTGCCTGCGGCAACTGGATCTCACAGGTGATCGCGCAGCCGCTGCAGGTCGACCGCATCTATGTCTATTCGCCGGATGCAAAACCCGGCATCGCCCATGCAAGCTGGTTTGCCGGGGCGTGGTTTGAGTTAAGGCGGCTGTTTTATTCCTTTATCGTGGATTACAATCAGATCGGAAATATCGCGGATGAAAACGAGGAAGGCGTGACCATCACCATGTGGGTGGGCACCGGCCGCGATCAGGCAAATGTGATCAAGGGTCTGATCGATGAGAATTTTACGGCAGATACGAATATCAATGTGAACGTACAGCTGGTGGATATGAGTACCCTGCTGAAAGCGGAACTGGCGGGAGAAGGGCCGGACGTGGCGATTCAGGTGGGCGGAACGGCAGTCGCGACCGGGGCGGCGACGGCCAGCATGATCAGCGCGGGCAACGATACGCCGGTGAATTACGGCATCCGCCATGCGGTACTGGATCTGACGCAGTTTCCGGATTATGCGGAGGTGGCGCAGCGTTTTTCCGGCAGCGCTATGGTGCAGCTGGGGTACGACGGCGCGGTGTATGCCCTTCCGGATACGCAGACCTTCCCGATGATGTTTTACCGCAGGGATATCTTAAAGGAGATCGGGCTGAAGGTGCCGCAGACCTGGGATGAGGTGAAAGTGGCAATGACGGTCCTGGCAAAGAACCAGATGGAATTCGGCATGCTGCCCAGTGAACAGGTATTTGCCATGCTGCTGTATCAGGCCGGCGGGCAGTACTATAAGGAAAACGGGCAGTACAGCGATCTGGATTCGGATATCGCGGTGGGCGTCTTT
>JAFUUX010000309.1 GCA_017471325.1 Lachnospiraceae bacterium
TTCGCTCCCATATCATATTCTGCCTTATTGCTGATGCCATCCTCATCTTCGTCCTCGTCACAATCCATGATCCCGTCGCCATCTGTATCCGGATCGCACGGATCATATCCCAGTGTGTATAATTCCTGATGATCCGTTAATCCATCATTGTCCGTATCGGTCAGATTCTGGTCCGTACCAAAATAGATTTCCAGATAATTCTGTAATCCATCACTATCATTGTCTTCCAGATCAAGGTTCAGTTTATCAAAATGATAATTGGTTTTGCAGTCGATCAACAGTTCCTCTGCGTAATGTTCCGTCCCAAAATAAACCTCAAATACAAACCGGTCGATCCCGTATATAAAGGCAAAATCTTCAACTGTCCATTTGGATCCCGGCGCGATATCTGTTTCATATATCAGTATATCATTTTTATCATATACTTGCATAGTGAAAGCAGTCACTTCATCTGCTCGTGCTAATCCGCCGGAGAACATGCTAAAATCCGCGTCCAGTTCATAATTTCCATATTCATTAAGCGTCATATGCTCTTTTGAAACCGTTAAAATGCCATCAGACAATTGCACAGTATCTTCTACCACGATCTGCCTTGCTTCCACATTCCGGATCTCTGCAGCATCCCCGCGAAAGAGCATGCCGACCGTCCATGTTTCTCCCACCGGGATATTCTGCGCATACTCCGCATTTCGGATAAAGTAGTGTTCTCCTTCATGGCTTTCGATCACGCCACCCCACAGATCTGTAATCTCCAGCGTGCTGTCAAACTCCAGCATCCAATCCTCGATAGGCTGATCTGATATATTCCCAAGAATGATCTGTGCCATGCCGCCATCTTCCCATTCATCCGTGACAAACAGGCTCACTTCACACTCCGTTGTTTCCACTTTCTTTTCAATGTGCGATAATGCAAACTCCCGCGGTACATCCGCACTGCCCTCATAATAGGCGGTGTACCCCAGTTCTACACTTTCTCCTGCACGGATGTCCTGATTGTATCCGGCATTTTTGATCAGGCGCACACCGTCTTGATCTGACAGCTCCACTGCATTATACAGACCGGTGATGCTGTCACCGGTTTCCATGACAAAGCCCCAGTTATGCAATGTCTCGTCGCCGGTATTCGTGATCAAAAGTCGGATATTGTATGCGCCTTCCCAACTATCCGTAACTGTCACATCTACCCGGTATCCATCTCCGATATATGCTCCGCCTTCCGGTTTCGATATACCTGCATCTTCGCTGTTTTCTATACTTTCGGTATTTTCTGTATCGTCGCTGCTTACTGTATTTTCTCCCGCCTCTTCATCTTTTTCTGTATCTTCTTCTGCGCTATTTCCGCTTTCCGTATCTGCTTCCGGTTCCTGCGCCGGAAACGTCAGTTCTGCTTCCGCATCCCAGATCTCCTGTCCCTCTCCCTCAGCAGTGTAACCGATCGTTGCCTGCCCGCCCATGAAAAGTCCTGCATTGTATGCTTCCGCACTCACGGTATACTGATGATATCCATTATACGCATCTTCCCCTGCATTGTCTATGCCATCTGGTTCCTCATCAGTTCCAGCAGCAGGAAATTCCAGATGTTCCGTGATCTGCCCGCCCCACAATCCGGTGATCTCGTCCGCAGTACAGAAAGTGACTGTCCAATCTTCTGATTCTTTTTCCGATAGATTTGTCAGCGTGATCTCTGCGTTGTAGCCACCTTCCCATGCCGAAGTAATCCTATGTTCCAGCGTATAGTCAGTCTCTTCCTCTGCATGTGCTGTAATGGCCGGTGCAAATGCGGCAAGCTGCTCCGCCAGCATCGCTGCTGCCAAAAATATCCCAAACGGTCTGTTCTTTCTGTTCCTGCGATAATTCATGGTTCTTTTCCTTTCCTGCTGCTGATCCTTCTTACACTGATTCCTCTTTTACTGCTGATCCTTTTTTACTGCCCGCTGCGCAAATTCCTTCAGGCCTTTTGGCTCTTCTTCCTGATAAAACAGCCATCCGCACCATTCACTGGTCGATATTGCACCCAGTACCGCCAGACTGGTCAATACATTACCATGCTTTAACAAAAACCTTTTTACTGCATTCTTCATTTTCTTCATACGCTCTCCTTTTCTGCACGATGCGTGCCAAATGTTTTTTTCCAAGTGAGCATATACTTTTTTGCCTGCTTGAAAACCGCTTTGCAGTAAGCGGTCAGTTTTCTGCATTAAGCGGTCGATATGGCTGATGATATAATGATCCCGTTCTGATATAATCTGATTGTCGGAGGATGATGATATGTCTGCTTTAAAAACAGTCAGTAAATCGATAACAGAAATGATGATAGAAAACCATATCGTTGATGAGTCTTCACGCTCTCTTTATGTCTATAGTTATGAGAAACTGCTTGAAAAAATCTGCTTTATTGTCTATATTTTCGGGATAGGCACACTGATGGACTGCATCTCTTACAGTATCGTGTTTTCATTAGTTTTTATACCTGTACGAAGTTTTGCGGCGGTATACACGCAGGCACAAAACGTAAATG
>JAFUUX010000310.1 GCA_017471325.1 Lachnospiraceae bacterium
TGTCGGCGCTGTTTCCGGCCTGTGTCAGATTGTCCGTCACGCCGGGGGACATCTCCAGCACATGATCCAGCCGCCCGCTTGCGTCATTAGCCACATCAACGTTTTGGTTCACATATTCCGAAGCCTGGTCTGCCATCTCATCCCCGGTATCCACAGCATTGTCCGCATAACCGCGCAGTTCCTCCAGATCCGACTTCACCACCGCATTGTCGGTATCCATGATGTCCATCAGGTCATTTACCATGTCATGCAGTTCGTTCACATCAGCGTTGATGGAATCCTCTTCACTGACTTCCAGGTATGGTTCCATCTGCCCGGCGATGCCGCCGATATCCTTGCGCCCGCGTACAAGCCCCCGGTTGGTGCAGTTCGATACCAGCCCGGTCTGCCGGCCCACGATACCACCAATATTGTATCCTGCGTGTTCATAGCCGATATCCCCTTCATTGGTGCAGCTGATGACGGCACCTCTGGAGTATCCCGCGATACCTCCTGTATCCGTTCCGGACTGTTTGCGTACATCCGTCAGATCATCATCGGTCAGTTCCGACAGGATATCCGAGTTCATCTCATCTTCTTCCGTGATCCATTCCACGCTGTCATTTAAACTGCCTGTATTTTCACAACCGTAAAGCATACCGTAATTCTTGCCCGCGATGCCGCCGGTGAAATAATAGCCGCTGACAGCAGCATTGTTTGTGCATTTCAGGATCTCCCCGTCTGCCGTATTCACGCCTGCGATGCCGCCGGTCTCGGACTTGCCAAAGATCTTCCCGCTGAAACTGCAGTTCTGTATGGTGCCGGAACTGATCCCTGCCAGCCCGCCGCTCACCTGCTGTTTTCCCCCGGCACGGATGATGCCGTCCAGATGCAGGTTTTCGATCACCGCGCTTTCACCGACATAACGGAAAAAACCCGTCACATACCCGTCTCCTCCATAATCGTAACCGGAAATCGTATAACCGTTTCCGTCAAAATGCCCGCAGAAAATGGGGATCGTCGTAAAATCACTGTTCGCGAGCTGGATATCCCCCATCAGCACCACATCCTTATTTTCGGAAAAACTGTCTGCATGGCACTGCTCTGCCAGTTCGATCAAATCCCCCGCCGTGCGCAGTTCAATACGCTCCCTGGCCTCCTCTTGTTCGGCCTCTGCACCATCTTCCGATACGGTCATGGTATCTCCCGGCGCCCGGGCAAGCCTTTGTACAGGCTCCATCCCCTCCATGGAACCGGAAGCCCCACGGCTGTATAAGGCTGTATGGGGCTGCGCCGCAAACAGCAATAGCCCCGCCGTGATCCCCGACAAAATTCTGTATCTGTATTTACGCATTGTTTCCGCCTCCTTCTCCTGCCACATCTGCTGCCGGCTGCGGCATCTCCGATATGGCCAATGCAGGATCGAAGTTTTCCTCCTTCAATTCTTCCAGATTTCCCATACGCACGATCGCAGCCACATCCCCGCGGACAAACGCGTGCATCTCGCCGATCACCAGGCCGCTTACCTGGCCACGCACATAACCATCCACGCGCATGAGTCCCGTGCCGCGGTTCAGCCTGATCGGTACGGACACTTTGAAACTGGTTCTATCGATGATCCCCGCGCCGATGATGAGGATCTGCGGCAGCACAAACATGACCAGGAAGATGGAGATCAGCGTACCGCGGCATAAGCACTGTCCGATACCGCAGATAGCGCCGTCTGATGAAAGCCGCCCGATGAAAAAGCCTGCCAGCACCATCATGGAACCGGAAGTGATGATCGTCGGGAACGCAAAGTTCAGTGTTTCAATAAGCGCCTGCCGCTTGGGCATCTCATCCTTCAGTTCCATGAAACGGCTGGAAATGACGATCGCATAGTCAATATTTGCACCCATCTGTATGGAAGATACGATCAGGTAACTCATAAAGAAGATATTGTCATGCAAGAGCGCCGGAAACGCGAAGTTTGTCCAGATGGCGCCCTGGATCACGGCGATCAGAAGTACCGGCATGCCCGCCGACATAAAGGTAAACAGCAGCACCACCAGCACGGCCAGGATCGACACCACACTGACTACGGTGTTGTCCACATCAAAGGTCTTTTTCAGGTCATACTGGCTGGTGGATTCCCCGACCACCAATACATCCTCTCCGTAATACTTCTCCGCGATGGTATGCATCTCCTGCAGGAAAGCAAAGGTTTCTTCCCCGCCTTCCGGCAAGGTCAGGTACACCAGCATACGGCTGTAATTTTCACCCTGAAGCTGGTCCAGCGCCATCTGCATCTGATCATGCGCATCCACCAGATCCTCATATACATCATCTTCAAGCGTCACATAGCCCTCTTCCACCTCGTCATACAAAAACATGATGATATCGATCAGCGGTATCGCATAGGACGAAAGCCCGTTCACCAGT
>JAFUUX010000311.1 GCA_017471325.1 Lachnospiraceae bacterium
TAAGCAGCGGATAAGCCCTCCTGTCTACCGCGCCCATCGGGGATACCACCAGCACATATTCCTTCCCCTTTAACTGCCCGCAAAAATAGCGCTGTTCCCGTTCACCTCCGCCTGCCAGAGCGCAAAACTCGTCCATGTCCAGTTCCAGCGAGCCGCAGAAATCTGTTTTTTTCTCCTGCTGCTCATTCTCCGAGATCCACTGCTCATAAGGATGCTGCTGCCGGTACACTTCCGCTTCATATTCTTTTCTGGCTTCCCGTATATCCTCTGCCTTCATCTGCGATCACCGTATGCGGATCGATATTTCATTGCTCCGCGTTGTCACATCATATCCGTTATAAACCCTGGCCACCACTTTGGCTGTCCGCCTGCGCGGCAGTACCACCGTAAATACCACGCGCGGCTCGTTCTGTGCCTTTTCCCAGGCATAGCCAGGCCACACGCTCAGGTTCCGGAAGGTCTTGCCGCCATCAATGCTGTAATCAAAATACTGCAGTGCCTCATTGCTGTCCGTGGCATCGAGCTGAAACGTCACTTCCCCGGTAGCGGCATTCCTGCCGATCTCCGTCAAAGTACAAATCTCCGGCGCATCGCTGACCTCCACGGGATGTTTCCAAACCTGCCAGCCGGGGATCTCGGTCAGGCTCATGTTCCGGTAGTCTTCCCCCGTATTCCGCTTTAAGCCGAAATACTGTGCCACTGCCAGTGCGTCCAGCCGTCCCAGCGCACGCATCTTCTCCTCCGTATCTTCCAATGCCAGGTCTGCCGCCGCATCCAGAAAGCCATGCTCCAGTGCGACCGCTACCAGCCCCTGTGCCATCGCCTGCGGCACGATATCCTGATGGCCGCCGTCCGGAAACGCCCGCGTCTTGATCCCGCGCATGTGAAAACCGTAATTTCCCATATGCAGGTTCCAAAGACTGCCGAACTGATAGCCAAAGGCATGGCAAGGCGCCTCAGACGGGATCCAGGCCTCCACGCCATGCAGCTGGTGCTCCGCAGAGGCACTATAATGGATGCTGACCAGCAGATCCGCATGCAGATATCCTGCCAGTTCCACCCTCTGTTCCACAGACAGCTCCGTATCGTCCGTCCTGGTCAGATAGGGCAGCACGCCCCCATAATTCAACAGTTCCTCATACATGGCCTGTGCCGTGACCAGAGCCATGTTCTTTTCATACAGGCTCCCGTTTTTGTTTCCGGTATCACTTCCGCCATGCCCCGGATCGATCACCACCACCACGATGCCCGTGGTATCTGCCGCCCCCGGCGTGGCATAGGCGCTTTCCGAAAAGCTGCATGCCAGTACCATGACCAGGCTAAACAGCAACAGCATCCTCTTCTTTATACTCTTCATGCTCTTCCCCTCGTTTCATCATCTGCAAAAGTTCAGTCCACCTTCAGCATCTGCTCCGCCCTGCGGAATAATCTCTGCCGCGAGATCAGGCTGTCCGCCTCCACCCAGAGTTCGTATTCCCCGTTTGGCAATACACCGCCCGCGATACGCGCTGCCAGCCCGGACAGTTCCACATGCGTCTGCTCAAAATAGACACGTTCCACATCCGGCCGGTATCTGCGGAAGACCGGCACCTGATAGACCAGCTCCCCTTTTCTTAGAAACACCGAAAATTTATAATCCGCGCTGTCCAGCCCCCGCACATGCGCGTGGATGTCGATCAGCACCGCATTCAGCTCCTTCGCATATGGCTTGACATTCAGACGGTCGGACTTGACGATCAGTGCCTCATTGACCGGTGCAAATACCGGCACTTTCTTAAGCGGCTTTAATTCCCGGATCGCGGGCAGGTCGCGGTTTTCATGCGGCATGCCCGGCTCGTAATCCTTTGAGGCGCCGGTCAGCTGTGTATTGTAATAAGGATCAAAATCCGCAAAGTCCGGATGCCTGGTAAACAGTGTCATCCGTTCGCGGAATAAGCGCTGCTGTTTGGCTGCATCCTGATGGTCGTCCCCACGGGAAAGCGATTCATAATGGTACAGCCGCACATCATTGCGCATGATATTCCGGTATCCCGCCTCATACAGCGAAAAGCAGAAATCCACATCATTATAGGCGACGGCCAGTTCCTCCGGAAAACCGCCCACCCGCTCAAATTTCCCACGCGAGACCATCAGGCAGGCTGCCGTCACACCCACCATATCCACCACGCCGCGGTTCCGCCCCCGGTCATAGGATACGGAATCGGTGTAGCCAAAAAGCTTATGCACCGGCCCTTCATACATATTGGTGACGCCGCAGTGCTGGATCAGGTCGCCATCCGGGTAGTAGAGTTTGGCCCCGACAGCGCCGGCCTCCGGCAATGCCGCCTGTCCCAGCATCCGCTCCAGCCAGTCCGGTGTGATCACCTCCGTA
>JAFUUX010000012.1 GCA_017471325.1 Lachnospiraceae bacterium
AAGCGCAATAAATAATTGCGCTTACTATAACGCTCCGCGAGGATGCGCACGGATTTTGTAAGGAAATATGCCGCTTTCAGCGGCCAAAATCCGGCGCAGTAAACGACAAAACGAAAATAGTTTTGTCGTTTACTATAATTGTTGCAACTTGCTTGTCTGAAACAGTTGATGGGATGGGCCAAAACACTTGTTGGCTGTATGGTTTTTGAAGATGCGGAAGGTGGACGGTTACTATGCGAAGAAAGAAAAAATTATATATCGTACTGGCTTTGGCGGTATTGCTGTGTGCTTGCGGAAAAGAGGATAGTACCGGACGGGGGAGATTAAAAGATGCGCCCGCAGCCCGGGAGACGGCATCGGAACCGGTGGAAGAAAGGGAAAAACTTTCTTATGAAGAGATCGCTGCTCTGGCTGAGCATTGTTCGCTGAATGTATATTGGCATACAACAGAGGGAGATTATGCTGCCGGCACTTCGTTTCTTATCGATTCGGATGTATTTGGACAGAAACTTCTGGTAACGGCATTTCATTATCTGGTCCCGGATGATGCGCAGCGCTTTACCGGAATGGATCTGCCGGAGTATGTGCAGGGCGGAGAGATCTATTATGCAAAGAGCGGGGAGGATACGCACGCGCGGCCGAAAAACTGTCTGATCATTCGGGATGCGGATGCGGTTCCGAATATACAGAAGGATGTCGCGGCATTTACCGTTGAGAATGGGGACGCCATACAGACGCTGGCACTGTCACAGAGGCAAAGCGTTGATAGAGGTGAGAAGTTGTATCTGCTGGCGTATCTGTGGGATACGGATGAAAAGCATGAGGATATCGTATATGAATGTGAAGCGGTATCCATGAAAGACGGTGTGCTGACCTTTAAGATCGATCCGCAATACGGGCTTATGGGAGCCAGTGGAGGTCCGATCGTGGACCAATACGGTGAAGTGATCGCCATGGTCATGTCAGGGGATGCCCGCTATAACTATGGACATACTGCGGAGAGTTTTGAAAAACAGATCGCGGCAGCAACGATCTCGGAGATAGAGTATTAAAGGGAATTATACTGCAGACCACCGGCATTATCACCCTTGATACTTTATAAAAAGCAGTGTATTATTATGTAGAAAAATTTTGTTTTTTGAAAGAAGGTGCATGACAATGGATCTGGCGCAGATCGAAGCGGAAAGCAAGGCAGTAGTAGAGGAAGTATGTGAACTGGCAAAACTGAAGGAAGGGAATCTGCTGGTGATCGGCTGCTCTTCCAGTACGGTGCAGGGGGAACTGATCGGCACACATTCCAGCATGGATATCGCCGGCGCGGTATTTCGCGGAGCCTGGCAGGCGGTGCAGGAAAGGCGGCTGCGTCTGGCTGTGCAGTGCTGTGAGCATTTAAACCGTGCTCTGGTGACGGACCGGGATACCATGGAGAAATACGGGTTTGAGCAGGTCAATGTGATCCCGCAGCCAAAGGCCGGCGGTTCATTTGCTACGACGTACTATCAGACACTGCAGGATCCGGTGATGGTGGAGAACACCAAAGCAGGTGCCGATGCCGGCATCGATATCGGTGGTGTGCTGATCGGCATGCATGTAAAGCCGGTGGTCGTACCGCTCAAGATCACACATAATCGTATCGGAGAGGCTATTGTGATCGCAGCCAGACGGCGGCCGAAATTTGTGGGCGGCGGCCGGGCAGTTTATGACGAGGCATTGGAATAACAGGGATCTATCGGGCAGCAGGCAGGCCGGTATTTACCTGCAAACTGCGTATCACAGAGGAGGAGATAGACGATGAAACGAAGACTGGTAATGGCGGTCCTGCTGAGCGCATTGGCGGCGGGAGCCTGCGGCGCGGCAGAGGAGCCTGCAAGGGGCAGTATCCGCGATCGTGAGGAAAAGGAAGAAGAAACAAAGGAACCCGAAACAACATCCGTACCCGTACAGAGTACGGAACCGACAGAAGCACCTACGGAGACACCGGTGGAAACGCCTGTGGAGGAGGAAGAGGTACATGCGCTGCAGGTCGATATCGAAAACCTGTATGATGGCTGGAGTAATGATGATTATACCGTATATGCTTCCCTGCTCACGCCGGAGATCACCCTGAAAAGCGAAGGGTATGATAAACTGGCGGCGGCCCTGAACAGTTACGGAAAAGAACTGCAGGACCGTGGCAGCAAGGAGGATCTGCCGGGGATGATCAACATGGCAAAGGAGTATGAGCCGTATGCCGATCCGGATGGTACAGTAGGGTTTGTTACAGAATATAACACCACGGCAGTGCGTGCGGACAGTGTGGCGGTCAGCCTGCTGACTTCCAATTACATCGATGCTCACGGAGCGCACCCCGGCTATGTGTATATGACCAGAAATTTCGACTCCAAAACCGGTGCGGAGCTTTCCGTTTATGATGTGATCAATGCGGATCAGATCGACCGTTTGCCGGATATCATAGCGGATGTACTGCTGCAGTATTACGATCCCATGATATTTAACAGTGTGGACGATCTGCCGGGTACCATTTCGGATATGCTGGGGATGAACGGGGATCTGGTCTATACGCTTGGCTATGACGGGATCAGTTTTTACTTTTCCCCCTATGATCTGGCATCCTATGCCGCCGGTGAGCAGATCGCTACGATCCTCTATGATGACATGCCGGAACTGGTAAAGCCGGAATACCGGGAGGCGCCGGAAAACTATATCCGTGCGCTGTCTTCCTATGGTAAAAACCTGCTCCCGGACGGACGCATCCTGGAACTGAGCATCTATCCCTACGGTGAAGAATATGAGGAAGGCGTGGAGGTTGATACCGTTCTGGAAAGCAACAGCAGCGTCTGTGAGATCGCAGATGCCTTTGATGCGGAGCCCTATCTGGTTCATGCAGACGGGAAAAATTATCTGTATGTGGAGTGGTCTACCTTTAATGATTATTCCCTGATCTCGGTCTTTGATCTGAATGGATCTTCCGTAGGCAGCCCCCGGGAATTTGACCGGGGCTTCCGCGGCGGGAACGATCCGGATGCGATGAAACTCTATGGCCGGGGAGACCTGCTTTCAACGGTTCCGATGTACCGTTTTTATCATGTGGGTGCAGACGGCATGCCGGAAAGCAATACGGAATTTGACTACATCGATGCCGATCCGCAGTACTATACCCTGACGCTCAAGCAGGACTACACCGGTGAGATCAGGAAAGATTTTGACACACCGGAAAATTACACTTATGAAGACCTGCCGAAGGGAACAAAACTGTATTTTTACGCAACGGATAACGAGACCTGGGTGGACTTTACCCTGAAGGACGGGCGTTTTGTCCGCATCTATGTGGATATGAAAGATTATCAGCGTACCGTGGACGGCATTGCGATCGAAGATCTGTTTGACGGTATCATCTTTGCAGGCTGACAGTTATTAAAAACAGAAAAAGACAAAGGGGTATGTGTTTTTCCCTTTGTCTTTTTGTCTGGATCATGAAAAAGGAAAGGATATGGAAAAAGAACAGATAGCGAAAAATGCGGCACCCGTCAAAAAACGCTGGCAGTTTATCAGCGTGCTCAGGCTGCTGTCCATGATGGGCGTGGTATATTACCATACACTGGTAACACTATATTTAATGGGCATCCGGCAGAAAGAGCGCATTGAGCCGATGTACGCCAATGTAAATATGAACTTTCCGGCGATCGGGGTGGGGCTGTTCCTCATGCTTTCCGGCGGCGGGCTCATGATGTCCAGTAAGCGCAAGAAAGATTTTTCGGTAAAGACTTTTTACAAACAGCGCTTTTTCAAGATCCTGATCCCTTTTTATATTTCATATCTCATTTATTCGGTCTATCTGTTTGCGATCGGCTTTGAATTTCCGGTCTATTTTGAGAGCCTGACCGGTGTAATGCCGTCGCCTGTCTGCTTTATCTTCACGCTGCTGGGCATGGACGGCTACCTTTCTATTTTTAACATCCCCACCTATACGCTGATGCTGGGGGAATGGTTCCTGGGCTGCCTGATCCCCATGTATCTGGTGTTCCCGCTGCTGCGCAAGTGCATCCTGAAAAACAAATATTTAACGCTGGCGGTCGCCACCGTTTACTATATCATCGTGCTGGCGACATACAGATATATGCCCTATGCGGATGTCCCCTCCTACAATAATTTCACTGTAAAGATCTACGATTTCATCCTGGGCATGTTTCTGGTGGAAGTGATGGATCGCATCCCGAAATGGACCGCTGCTATCGGTGTGGCATTGCTGGGCTTTTATCTGGTCTATCCGTCCAAACTGCCGATCGATATGACACCTTCGATCGTGATCCTTGCAGTGGGCACATTCCTGATCTTTCGGGCGCTGGAGGATGTTTTTGCCAAAATGCCGCGCTTTATGAAGGTGGTAAACCTGCTCTCGGCCTACAGTTACACTTATTTTCTGTTCCACCATATCGTGATCGGCAGGGTGTGCATAGTCACGCAGCAAAGATCGCTGCTGGATCTTGGATCCAATAAAAACCTGCTTGTGCTGTTTGCGATGCAGATCATCGTCACATCCGCCCTGGCCGTGCTGGTGAAAGTGCTGTCGGATCTGGTGGAAAAAGGGGTTGGAAAAATAACGGGAGGGAAAGCGGATGCCAAATGATGAGCAGATGAGCGCAGCGGAAAAACAGCAGATGGAGCTTTCCTATGAGCGTACCAATCTGTCAATCCTGCGGACGGATCTGGCATTTAACAATACAAAACTGTCGGTGGAGCAGACGCATCTGTCCTTTCTGCGTACCATTGTATCATTGGTGGGCAGCGCGGCCACGATCTACAAGGCACTGCCGGCGCTGGGGGTATCCGACCGATTCACTACGGCACTGGCCGTATTTTTGATACTGGCAGCGCTGTACTTTTTTGTGAAGGACCGCATGACCTATCCCAGATTAAAAAGGCAGATCGAAGAGATGGAGCGGCAGAAGGAGCAGATCATACAGGCGCAGAAGGACGATGGCAGCGATTTATAGACGCATTGGAAAAGATATGGTATACTATAGTAAACGACAAAACTATTTTCGTTTTGTCGTTTGCTATAAATATCCAAAATACGGATATCTAAGAACTTCCAGTATAAATATCCGGAGAACGGATATCAAGAACCTTCAGTATAACGGTTAATATGTCGAGATATCGTATCAAACAGTAAAAGCCGGGGAAAAGACATGATCTATGTAAATCAGTTGGGTTATCAATGGAATGGTGTAAAGCATGCGACCGTCAGCGGCAGCAGAAGTTACACCCTGCATAAAGAAAACGGAGAGGCTGTCCTGCAGGGAGAGGCAGGCCCGCTTTCAACGGATGAAAACAGCGCTGAACAGGTGGCTGTTCTGGATTTCTCTTCCGTAACAGAGGCGGGGCGTTATTACTTTACGGATGGGGACGGACAAAAGAGTGCGGTATTCCCGATCGGAGAGCAGGTGTATGACGGAGCGTTAAGGGCGGCGCTGAAAATGTTTTACTTCCAGCGCTGCGGCATGGAACTGGAGGAAAAGTACGCCGGCAGGTTTGCGCATAAAACATGCCACACCGGGCAGGCTTATTATCTGGATGCGCCGGAGAAGAAGACGGAATTATCCGGCGGCTGGCATGATGCCGGGGATTACGGGCGCTATATCACCGCGGCGGCAGTGGCGGTGGGGCATCTGCTCTATGCCTATGCCCTGGCACCGGAGGCTTTTTTGGAGGAGACGGGTATTCCGGAGAGCGGCAGCGGCCTGCCGGATATCTTAAACGAGTGCCGGTATGAACTGGACTGGATGTTAAAAATGCAGGATGCGGATGGCGGCGTGCACCATAAAGCGACTTCCATGCATTTCGTGGATTTTGTGATGCCGCAGGAGGATGTGTTGGAGGTGGTGATTACGCCGGTATCGTCCCTGGCCACGGCGGATCTTGCGGCGGCAGCAGCGTTGGCTGCCCGTGTTTATGAGCCGTTTGACGCAGCGTATGCGGCGCGTTTAAAAGAGGCTGCAGTCAGGGCAGGTGACTGGCTGGCGGCTCATCCGGATTTCCTATTCCACGATCCGCAGGAGGTGGGGACGGGCTCTTACGAGGATTTATGCGATGCGGACGAGCGCCTCTGGGCGGCAGCGGAGTTGTACCGTTTAACGAAGGATGCGGCTTATCTGGCACCGTTAAAACAGATCCTGGAATTAAAACTGAACCTGACGGCACTGGGCTGGGCGGATGTGGCCGGATTTGCCGGGATGTGTATCTTAACGGCAGAAGAAGGCTGCTTTGATGCGATGGTAACAGATAAGTTCCGTTACCGCTGGCTGGATGAGGCGGACCGCCTGCTGCGCGTGGCGGAGGGAAACGGATTTGAACTGGCGATGCACCCGTCGGACTTTATCTGGGGGAGCAATATGTTGGTATTGTGCAATGCCATGGTACTGGAACTGGCGCACTGCCTTACGGGAGAGCAAAAATATCTACAGGGAGCAAGATATCAGCTCGACTATATCTTCGGGCGCAATGCCATGGATACTTCCTATGTGACCGGACAGGGGGAACGTGCATTTAGAGATCCGCACAACCGCCCAGGCATTGCGGATGGCATTGATGAGCCCATTCCCGGCTTTGTTTCCGGCGGACCGAACCGCGGCGCCTGCGATACCAAAGCCAATGCGGAACTGTTGCAGGGCGTGGCTCCCATGAAATGTTACGCGGATCATTATCTGTCCTACTCTACCAATGAGATCACGATCTACTGGAATTCACCGCTGGTATTTGCGCTGGCGTATCTGAAGAAGGGCTGAAAGTAACTATTCAGAAGGTAACTGTCAGAACCCAGGGGGGTTCTGAACAGTTACGGCTGAAATATAATAACCGGCAGATAAATCTGCCGGTTATTTTTGGCTCTGTTTATGCATCGTTTTCTTTCTCTTGTTTTGATTTTGGTTTATAGGTTTCGTTGCCGGATTCGATATACAACAGGAAATCATTGATTTCTTTTTCAGTCCATCCTGCAGCACGAAGACCGATCAAGAGTCTTGCTATTTCTGTCATATTCTTGGCATTCACCTCCTATCTATAATTTATCTTATTATAGCATACTTAATAAAAATATGGTATACTCAAAAGTAAAATCAGAGTAACTATTCAGAAGGTAACTGTCAGAACCCAGGGGGTTCTGAACAGTTACAAATCAGATAAGAAAGCAGGCATATATGCAAAATCTGGATGCAAAACTGCGGGAGTGTGACCACAAATCCTATCCTGCGTATAAGTCATTGAAGGGACGGTATCAGTTCCCGAATTATGTTTTATCTATCGACCATGTGCAGGGCGATCCCTTTGCGGCGCCCTCGTCCTTAAGTGTGCATATCCCGGCGGCAAAGCATGGTTTTCCAAAGGAATATACGGATGCGCCGCACCGGCGGATCATGCTGCAGGACTATCTGCTGCGGGGCTTTTACCGCTTACTGGGGACCTATAGCCATAAGGCAAAGGGTTCCGGCAAGAGCGGCAGTTTAAGCGTCAGCCATCCGGGGCAGGAGGTGCTGGAGCGGTCTGCGCTGACCATCGATGCCCGGAGCGGGGAACTGGTGGTGCGTTTTTCGGCAGGCTTTCCGGCGGCGGGGCGTACCACCCTGTCCATGGAACTGCGGAAAATGCTGATGGAGTATGTACCGGCCTGCGTGAAGCAGACTTTATATTTTTCGGTGATTCGCCGGGAAGAATTAAAAAAATGGATCTGCCTGGCGGATGATCAGCTGGCGGTCCGCCGTCAGTTGCAGGAAAAAGACCTGGTGGCCTTTGTGGCGGACGGTGCCATACTGCCGCGCAAAAGCGGTGTGGAGGATGCGCCCATGCAGGGGGCGGTGGCATTTGCAAGCCCTAAAGAGGACCGTATCACGCTGTCCCTGCCGGAGGGGCGTAGCATCACGGGGCTGGGCATCCGCAGGGGGATCACGCTGATCGTGGGCGGAGGTTATCATGGTAAATCCACATTGTTAAAAGCATTGGAACGTGGCGTTTACAACCATATTCCCGGGGATGGCCGGGAATATGTCATCACGGAGGATACGGCCATGAAGTTGCGCTCCGAAGACGGGCGCAGTGTGAAGCGGCTGGATATCAGCAGTTTTATCCGCAACCTGCCCAATGGAAAGGATACGGCATGTTTCAGTACGGAGGATGCCAGCGGCAGCACATCACAGGCGGCCTGCACGGTAGAGGCGGTGCTTTCCGGCAGCAGGACATTACTGATCGATGAAGATACCAGCGCTACGAATTTTATGGTGCGGGATGCGCTGATGCAGTCCGTGATCCATCCCGATCAGGAACCCATTATCCCGTTTGCGGGGCGTATGCGCCAGATGTATGAGGAACTGGGCGTATCCACAGTCCTGGTGGCAGGCAGTTCGGGGGCATTTTTTACCATTGCGGATACCATCCTGCAGATGAAGGAATATGTGCCATGCGACATCACGGAGGCGGCAAAGGCGGCTGCAGCGGCAGCAAAAGAGGCTGCGCCTGGGGCATCAGATGCGCTGGGGACATTTCAGGATACGCGCATCGCCATGGCAAACAAAGCCGTAACGGACAGCCGCCGTGTCAAGGTAAAAAGCGCGGGTACAGATGCGGTGATCCTGAACCATGAATCGGTGGAACTGCGTTTTGTAGAGCAGGTGGTGGATACGGAGCAGACCAATCTGCTGGGCGCGATGCTGCGCTGCCTGGAGGAAAATTATTTCAACGGATATAAAGCATTGACGGAATGCGTGGAGGAATTATACAGGGCATATCAGAAGAAAGGCTTTGCGGCAGTCACTTCCGGCAGCATTCCGGGCAATCAGGCGCAGGTGCGGCTGCAGGAGTTGTGGGCAATGGTGAACAGATACCGTTCACTGCAGTTGAAATAAGGGGGATGGCTTCATGAAATCAAGCGGAGGAAGCGCATTCTTTCTGATCCCGTTTGGCACACTGTTTGCCTGCGTGGGGATATTTGCCATGATGACGGTGCTTTCAACCGATGCTTATGACAACCGGATGGCGGTCATCGGATTCTGCATGATATTTGTGCTTGTGGGCCTGATCACCCTGGGGGTGGGGGTCAAACAGATCGTAACGGACGTGCAGGTAAAGAGCAAGGGCACGCGGCATTATGCAAAAGTCTGTGGATATGAAAGTGATAATTTCTATGTGAACGGCCGCCCCGGCATCAAACTGCAGCTGCGCTTTTTTGACGAAAGCGGAAAAATGCAGGAGGCCAGTGTTTCCACAGGCACGACAAATGAAAAGAAATACCCGTTCGGTTCCACAGTGACGGTTTACATCTATAATGATACGGCTGTACTGGATAAGAAATCCTCAAGTACCATGCGTATCGAGCGGGAAGAGGAACTGATGAGCGGCGGCGCGAGACTGACCATGGGTGCGCCAGGTGTGGCCGGCGGCATGATGGTGATCGCCTGTCCCGGCTGCAGCGGCCAGATCGCCATGGTACCCGGCACAAAAGCGAGTTGTCCCTTCTGCGGGCGCATCGTAGGGCTTACCAATGAGCATATGATCGTGTAGAAAGACGGTGTGAAAGAACCGTGGGCCACTACAGAAGAAGGCATGCACGTAACTATTCAGAAGGTAACTGTCAGAACCCAGGGGAGTTCTGAACAGTTACGCATGCACAAAGAGGAATGATCAAATGACAGACCGGAGGTTTTTGCGTGTTTTGCTATAACAGTGCTCTTATTTCTTCAACCGAAAATACATAGTCTTTATTGCAAAAATCACAATGCAGAGTTACGGGTTGATCCTCACGGATCATATCTATCAGTTCGTCCCGACCCAGGCTGATCAGGGCTTTGGTCACCCGTGCGCGGCTGCAGTCGCAGAGGTACTGTACGGGACGGGTATCCTCGATCGTGATCTCTGTAGTTTCTCCAAAAATCTCGCGCATCATCTCTTCGGGTGTTTTACCCTGCAAAAAATAATCGGTTACGGATCTTACTTTTTCCACGGCCTCTTCCAGGGCGGAGATGGTCTCCTCTGATGCAAAGGGCAGCAACTGTATGATGAAGCCGCCGGCGTGCTTAACGCTGAGGTCAGTATCCACCAGCACGCCCAACCCCACCGAGGTAGGCACCTGCTCGCTGGAAGCAAAATAGTAGGTTAAATCTTCGCCGATCTCGCCGGAGACTAAAGGTGTCTGTCCTGCATATGGCTCTTTTAAGCCCAGATCCTTCATCACGGACAGGATGCCGTGACCGATGGCGCCGCCCACATCCAGATGTCCGTTTGCCTTGAGGGGCAGTTCCACCAACGGATCGTAGAGCAGGCCTTTCACATTGGAACGGGCGTCTGTTGTGACGGTAGCCTGCCGGATCGGTCCGTCCCCGTCGATCTTGATGGTGACCAGGTCCTCTTCATTTTTGCACATGGCACCCATCATGGCTGCGGCAGTAAGCAGCCGCCCCAGTGCTGCGGTGCACACCGGCAGCGTATGGTGGATCTGCCGGGCGGTATTTACCGTATCTTTTGTATATGCTGCAAAAAAACGTACCTCGTTATTGTAAGCTAATCCCTGGATGATATGATCGTTCATTGGCTGATATCCTTATTTCTTATATATTTGTCTGCTGTATATGACGGATCATTCCACGCCATTTCCGCCGGATCTTTTTCCCCGCATGATGAATTTCCGGGCAATGTTCAGCCCGATCCTGTAATAGAAGGGCCGCAGTTCTTTATCGGCTGCTTTGATCATCTTCCGGATCTCGATATGCTGCGGGCAGTGGGATTCGCACTTGCCGCAGTTTACACATTGCGTGGCGAATGCCGGTTCTTTGCGCAGACCGATCACCTGTGCATATTCGTGGCGGGCATCGCGTAAGTTTTCCGTATAGATCTTATTATAGCACTGAAACAGGCCGGGGATGTCCACGCCCTTCGGACAGGGCATGCAATAGCGGCAGCCGGTGCAGCCGACCTTTACATTTGCCTGGATGATGTTTCGCAACTCGCCGATGGTCTGCTGTTCCCTGGCCGTAAAACTGCCGGACAGGGCCTCTGATGCGATACGGCAGTTTTCTTCCACCATTTCCACGGAATTCATGCCGGAGAGGATGCAGGTCACGCCCGGCTGATCCCAAAGCCAGCGCAGCGCCCATTCGGCGGCACTCCAGTGGTGTTCATCTTCCGCAATGAGTTTTTTTGCGCGTTCGGGCAGCAGGTTTACCAGTTTGCCGCCGCGCAGCGGTTCCATGATGATGACCGGAATCCCTTTTTCATAAGCGGCCTCCAGACCGCGCCGTCCTGCCTGGGTGGTCTCGTCCAGATAGTTATACTGGATCTGGCAGAAATCCCAGTCATAGTCATTTAAGATCTGCAGGAACATCTCCGTATCCCCGTGGAAAGAAAAACCGAGGTTGCGGATGGTGCCTGCAGCTTTTTTGTCTTCGATCCATTTTAAGATGCCCAAGTCCTTTAATTTATGCCATGAAGCGATGTCTGTGAGCATGTGCATCAGGTAGTAATCGATATAGTCGGTCTGCAGTCTGGTGAGTTGCTCACGGAAGTATTTCTCGATCTGCGAGGTGCTGCCGATCAGGTATTGCGGCAGTTTGGTAGCGATTGAGATCTGCTCCCGTATGCCGCCTCGCTTTACGATCTCGCCCAAAGCGACCTCGCTGCCGGGATAGATATAAGCGGTATCATAATAATTCACGCCGGCCTGAAAGGCTGCCATCAGTTCCTGTTCGGCCTTCTCCAGATCGATGCCGCTGCCCTTGCGCGTAAAACGCATGCAGCCATAGCCGAGGGCAGAGATCTCTTTGCCGTATTTGTCTTTGCGGTATTGCATCCGGGTATCCCCCTCTTTTTTTGTTTTTTATGCGAAAGACCTGGGCGGATATTCAGCCTGCCAGTGCCTTGTCGATTGCTTTTGAGAGCTGATCCGCGCAGGAAGTGCCCTTGAAGCCGCACTGGTTGCCGCGCAGCAGTTCCGCGATCTGTGCCGCGTCGGCACCCTCCACCAGTCTGCCGATGGCTTTCAGATTGCCGTTGCATCCGCCCGCAAAACGGACATTGTGCAGTTTTCCGTCTTCTATGCTAAAGTCGATCTGTCTGGCGCATACGCCGCTGGGAATAAAAGTGTGTTCCTGTGTCATGGTCTTCTCCTCTATTGATCATGTTTTTTTTATATCTGACTGCGTCCGGTGCCGATCCCGTAACCGACCATAGATGTTTCCGTTGGAAGCCTGCTTCTTACGGAAACACTATACAGCGTAAAGAACGGTCGCCAACGGTATCTGGCTCCTTTATTGCTGTAAATACAGCATCATTGCCTCATAGTTGATGGCTGCATCATGATACCCCTGCAGATACAGCACTTTTAATTTGTTCGTGTCCTTCTCGATGCGGTCGATCTTTACCAGTTTTTCCGGACGGAATACAAATGCGCATCCCTCGGCCTCCAGTTTTTGGATGTATGCCAAAGTGCGGTTGTAGACCAGATGCCGCCGCTGCATGGTTCTGATGACCATGGGGTATTTTTTGTATTTGATGCGCATGGCCTGCAGATTTGCAACGGAAAGCGGTTTTTTGCGGTAGTCCGCCGGCCTGGTCAGGACGATCACGTTTTTGGCATTTCCGTCTTTTTGCGATCTGCGGATCGGTATGGAGTCTGCCATACCGCCGTCCAGATACAGTTTTTCATGAAACTCCACATTACGGGAAAGCAGCGGCAGGGAGGCGGAAGCCTGGATCGCCGTGATGTCGTCGCGCAGATCCTTTAAAGGCAGATATTCCGCGCGGCCGGTCTCGATATTGGTCGCCACGGCATAGCAATTGCCTGGATAGTTTGCGGCTGCGTCATAGTCATAGGGATTCAGTTCGTTTGGAATACGGTTATAGCAGTAATCCACGCCGAAGAAATCCCCGGTCTTTAAAAAGGTCCTGGTGCCGCAGTAGTCCGGATCTTTTAAGTAATCAATAGAGATGCGGTAAGCCCGCCCCTGCTGATCGGACATATAACTGGATAAGTGGCAGGCGCCTGCCGATACCCCATAGCAGGAAGCAAACTGCAGACCTTTTTCCATAAAAAAATCCAGGATGCCGGCGGTATAAAGGCCGCGCATGCCGCCGCCTTCCAGGACCAGTCCGGCCTGGATGACTGTTTTATCGTTGTGGTTTTTCATAGTTTTCTCCTTTTATCGTAACTAAAACGTATAAATGCACTTCTTTCATGATCCGTCCATGTCCGGCATCGCATATGGGATTTTGTGAGCGGAAGCCATCAGACGATCATCCGTTTGCCGTTCATTACAATCTATTTTACCATATATGGGCGATAAAATCTATATATATAGTAAGCGCAAAAAATAATTGCGCTTACTATAACGCTCCGCAAGGATGCGCACGGATTTTGTAAGGAA
This sequence comes from Lachnospiraceae bacterium, assembly GCA_017471325.1. Lineage (GTDB taxonomy): Bacteria > Bacillota > Clostridia > Lachnospirales > Lachnospiraceae > NK4A136. The sequence goes on from JAFUUX010000012.1 coordinate 13,404, forward strand.
ATATGCCGCTTTCAGCGGCCAAAATCCGGCGCAGTAAACGACAAAACGAAAATAGTTTTGTCGTTTACTATAGTTATCAGCACGAAAATTTTTTGAAAAACACAATAGATGACCCGGTAAATGTGGAAAAGTGTCTTGAAATCCTGGGGGGGTATGGTACAATGATATTATAGGTGAAGTGTGTACAGAAACGGATCGGAGCATTTGGGGAAGACATGGCAAAGCTGATGTATGAAAACAGGTTCATTCTCACCAGAAAACTCCACAAAGAGTATTTCCGTTTCCTTTTTCTGACCTTACAGAAAAAAACAAGGCTGGCAGCACTGCTGCTTGCCGTGGCAGCGTTCCTGCTTTCCGGAGTCCTGCTTTTTGGGCTGCACAGCAAAGCGGGAGCAGCGATCGGGCTGGTCTTTACGGCGTACTTTGTGTACATGTTTTTTTACGGCTATGTGTTTCGGGAGTGGCTGCAGTACCGGAAACTGCAGGATGAGCATGGCAAGGCGATCGTCAATATTGTAAAATTTAATTCGGATCAGGTACAGGTGCAGGTAAACAAGACGTCCTTCTCATTTAAGTACAGCACCATAGAGCAGGCGTATGAAACAGAGGAGCTGATCATCCTGATCCTTCAGAAGGAAGGCATGGCGGCTCATGGGCAGCCATTATATAAAAAAAGTTTTGGCGGACAGGAGGCATTGGAAGCATTTCAAAAATACTTAAATCAGAAGACCGGAGCGGAATTGTTTACTGATGCAAATGTGGCTGATACCGCCTGAGGGGGTATTATGGCAAGAAATACGATATTGATTTCGGATGATGATGAGGAAAACAGGGTATTTTTAAAGTCACTGTTTGAGGCAAATTATCATACGGCATTGACGGGAAACGGCAGAGAGGCGATGGAGTATCTGATGGTAAATCAGAAAGACGTGGCTCTGATCCTGCTGGATATGCATATGCCGGTGGTGGATGGCCGTGCGCTTTTAAAGGTGCTGCATTTAAAAGGCGTGACCAAACGGATCCCCATCGTGATGATGACAACGGAACTGGATCCGGAACTGGTAAAAGAGTGTTATGCTAACGGTGCAACAGACTTCGTCTTAAAGCCCTTTGTCCCGGAGATCGTTTACGGGCGTGTAAAAAATACATTGATGATGTTTCACAGCAAGGCACAGTTAGAGACGATCATCACCCAGCAGACGGCGCAGATCAAAGAGAAGAATAAAGAACTGAAAGCCTTTAATGACCGGCTGATGGAAGTGATCAGTTCCATTACGGAATTCCGTAACCTGGAGTCGAACGGGCATATCAAAAAGATCAAGGCAGTTTCCCGCATCCTGGCAGAGGCGCTGGGAAACTATTATCCCGGGGATTACGATCTGCCGCCGGAGCGCGTGGAGGTGATCGAGAGCGCCTCTGCCCTGCATGATATCGGGATGATCGCGATTCCGGATACGATCCTGTTAAAGCCCGGAAAGTTGACGGCGGATGAGTTTGAAGTGATCAAATCGCATACCACCCGCGGCTGCGAGATCCTTGAGCAGATCAAGGAACTGCAGAGCAAGGAATATGTAGACGTGAGTTATAATATCTGCCGTCATCATCATGAAAAATACGATGGCAGCGGTTATCCGGATCATCTGGCGGGGGAGGATATCCCTATCGAAGCGCAGATCGTATCCCTGGCAGATGTATATGATTCGCTGATCTCTGACAGAAGTTACCGTGATGCGTTTGATATGGATAAGGCATTTGATATGGTCGTAAAAGGTGATGCCGGTGTTTTCTCGGAAAAACTGGTAGACTGTTTTGTAAAGATGCGCCCGGTGATCGAGGCGGCCTGCAAGCGTTTTGCCTGATCATAAACGGAAGTAAAAGGGGGGACGGCAGCCTTGCCGTTTGCTGTGTATGGACGAGAATGAATCTCTTGATGAACTTTTCGGTTCGGAAGACCTGCTGGGACTTCTGGACCGGGTTCAGAGCCAACAGAATAAAGGGGAAGAAACGACCGCTGCTTCTGTGCCGGGAACGGAAAAAGCGCAGGAGGTGCTGGGCGCTGCAGGAAATATCTCTTCCGAAAGTGCTTTTAACAAACTGATGGACAGCCTTGATGAGGAGGATGCCAAACTGCTTGCGGAGGCGGAGGTTTCCGTGCAGGAAGCGCAGAAGCACAGGATGGACGAATATGATAAAGCAGTCTATGCCTATGCACAGCTGGATGAGATCGAAAAAGGGATCAAAGAGGATCTGGATGTTTCTTTTTATGACAGTGCGGAGATGAATTTCCGGCAGATGCGTGAGATCCGCATCGGTCTGGAGCACCACCTGGACGTTTCCTATTATGCAAATAAATATTATAAAGACAGCCAGATGCGTGAGATCCGCCTGGGACTTATGGAAGGCCTGGACGTGAGCGGTTATGCCCGTCTGATCTACAGCCTGCCGGATATGGAAAGAAAACGCAGGGAACTGTTTAAGGAAAAGTACAAAAAGAACCCGGAAAGCATGGATTTTGCGCTGGTGGATAGAGACAGCGGCATCATGATCCGCACGATGGATGGGCTGATGCGGGCGGTGATCCAGCTGACGGAGCCGCTGCCGGGCAATTTTTCCAGGAAAAATCTGGAAACCAGGTTAAAGATCTACGGTATCGAGCGCGGTCTGAAACTGGATGCTTTGGGAAAAGATATCGGCAGCCTGCCGGTAGGAGAAGAGTTTGAGATAGCTGTTGGTACAGAGGCCGAGGAAGGCAAAGACGGCTGGTATGAGTATTTTGTGGAGCACCTGGATGAGCAGGGGCCGGAGATCAAAGAGGACGGCTCGATCGATTACAGGGCAAAACGCCAGTATTCCGCCGTGCATGTCGGGGATAAAGTAGCGGTTTACCATCCGGCGACGCAGGGCAGGATGGGATACAACATAAAGGGGATCGAACTGCCTGCCCGTTCCGGGCGCAATGTTGCCCGTCTGGACTGCGCGGGACTGCGCCTGATGCCGGACAGCGTAACGTATGTTTCCCAAAAAGAAGGTTATATTACCTTAAAAAACGGAAAACTCACGATCGTGGAGTATCTTGAGATCCGGGGGGATGTATCCTACGGAAATGGCAATATCGAATTTGACGGTAATGTGCATGTGACAGGTTCCATCCATGAAAATGTCATTATCGAAGCCAGCGGGGATATCATTATCGACGGTTTTGTGGAAAACGCGCTATTGAAATCCGGGCGGGATATCATAGTGCGGCGCGGCGTGAACGGCAGCGGAAAAGGGCGCATGGAAGCACGGCGCAATGTGGTCACGGCTTTTATCGAAAATATGACCGTGATCGCCGGCGGCAATGTGGAGACGGGCTATATCCTGGACAGCATGGTGGCCTGCAATGAAAAGATCAAGACCGCAGGCAATAAAAACCTGATCTGCGGCGGCAGGGTGTATGCGATCGGCGGCATTACCACGGGAACCATCGGCAACCAGTCCCAGGTGAGGACGGAGGTGGAAGCGGGACGGGCATCTGACATCACCAATAAACTTAAGGAAGTATTGCAGCGGCGTTCCGCGCTGAACAAGGAAATGGATAAAGTGCGTACCGGCATGAATACCATATTACAGAAGATGGGGGCATTAAAGGGACGCACCAATAATGTATACCTGAAATTCCAGGAGGTACTGGAAAAACAGAAAGAAGAGATGAAGGAACTGGAGAAACGGCAGAGCATGCTGGAGAGCGGTGTGGCAGATGAGCATCGTATCTATATCATAGCGTCCAATGGGGTGTATGAGAATACCAAGGTGATCGTAAACGGCGCGAGTGCGGTTTTGCAGGAGGATGTCACCAGACCGCGTTTTTATAATGAGGGCAGGAAACTGCTGTTTGACCATGTGGTTTGATCCTAGTACCCCGAATATAAATCAACTGGCACATTCGCTTGTCTGATTGCACATATTCTGCTTCACCCTCAATCGGCAATGCCCGCATTGCCTCTTTCGGCTTCATTGCATATGCACAATCATCCTGCG
>JAFUUX010000312.1 GCA_017471325.1 Lachnospiraceae bacterium
CCTTTCCGTCCAGATCACAGTATCTCGTAGCGATCTGCCCGTTTTGGTACAGCTGCTCCAACACCTCAGCCGATGCCACAAACCGTCCCTCTCCATGGGAAGCCGGCGAGCAGTACACGCCGCCCAGTTCTGCCTTCTGCAGCCACGGGCTTAAGTTGGATACCACCCTGGTGTATGCCATTTTTGAAATATGGCGGTTGATGGTATTAAAGGTCAGCGTAGGGCTGTTTTCCGTCTGCCCCACGATCTCGCCATAGGGTACCAGTCCCAGTTTGATCAGAGCCTGGAAACCGTTGCAGATCCCCAGCGCCAGTCCGTCCCTCTCCTGCAGCAGCCTAGTGACGGCTTCTTTGAGTTTTTCATTCCTAAAAGCGGTCGCGAAGAATTTCGCGCTGCCGTCCGGCTCATCCCCGGCGGAAAAGCCGCCCGGGAACATGATGATCTGCGCCTGTCCGATCTCTTTTGCAAAGACCTCTGCCGACTCGCGGATATCCTCCGCGCTGCGGTTTTTAAATACCCTGACCACAGGTTTTGCGCCAGCCCTGGCAAATGCCCGCGCACTGTCATATTCACAGTTGGTGCCCGGAAATACCGGTATGAATACGGTAGGCTTTGCTACTTTATTTTTACATACATATACTTTCCCTGCCGCATGATCGCTGCTCTTTACTTCTGCATCGGAAGATTCTTTGGACAGTGCCGGGAAAACCCTGTCCAGCGGCGCCTTCCAGCTTGCCAGCGCCTCTGCCTGCGTGATCCTGGCCCCGCCATGCGCAAATACGCCGTCCGTTACCGTACCGATCTTCCAGATATTCGTGCTCACTTCATCATAAGCGTCGCTTTCCACCAGTGCCGCGGCATCCTCCTCGGTCATTTCCACCAGGATATCACCGATCCGGTTCGCAAACAGTTCCTCTGTTGTCACTTCATCAAAGATCCTGGCGCCCAGGCCATTGCCAAAGCCCATCTTTGCAACAGCTGCCGGAATACCGTTGGCATCCAGCACATACGCCGCCCTGGCCTTGCCGCTGCGGATCTGTTCCGTCACCAGGTCAAAGACTTCCATGGTCTCTTTGTAAACAGGAATATCGTATTCGTCCTTCGGCACGGAGAAAAGCACCAGCGCATCCCCTGCCTGTTTGAGTTCCGGTGTCAGTATCTCGTCCTGCTTTGCCACATCTACCGCAAAACTGACCAGCGTGGGCGGCACGTCAATATGATTGAAGGTGCCGGACATGGAATCCTTACCGCCGATGGATGCCAGACCAAAGCCCAGCTGCGCGTCAAACGCACCCAGGAGCGCCGCGAACGGCTGACTCCAGCGGGACGGCTCCTCCGTCATCCTCCGGAAATACTCCTGGAATGTAAAGTGGATCTTCTTATGCTCACCGCCTGCCGCAACGATCTTTGCAATGGATGTCAGCACCGCATAGATCGCGCCGTGGTACGGGCTCCAACTGGACAGATACGGATCAAAGCCGTAACTCATCATGGTCACGGTATCCGATGCGTCCGTCCCCGCCATCGGCAGTTTCGCTACCATGGCCTGCGTCTCTGTCAGCTGGTACCTGCCGCCATAAGGCATAAACACGCTGGCTGCGCCGATGGATGCGTCAAACATTTCCACCAGCCCTTTCTGCGAGCATACATTCAGATCCGAGAGCACTGCCAGCCAGGCTGCCTTTTCATCGCCCTGCTCCAGTGCCTCCTCTGCTTTCACGGACGCCACTTTCTTCAGCGGATTTTCTTCCTCCGTCGGGATATCCACGGATACCGTGCACTCCTGGTGCGCGCCGTTGGTATCCAGAAATGCCCTGGAAAGGTTCACGATATCTTTGCCTCTCCACTGCAGCACCAGACGCGGCTCCTTCGTTACCACGGCCACTTCCGTTGCCTCCAGATTTTCTTCATCCGCGTATTTCATAAACTCCGGCACATCCTTGGGATCGATGACTACCGCCATACGCTCCTGGGATTCAGAGATCGCCAGTTCCGTGCCATCCAGACCGGCATATTTCTTCGGCACCTTATCCAGATCGACCTGCAGTCCCGCTGCCAGTTCCCCGATGGCCACGGACACACCGCCCGCACCGAAATCGTTGCATTTCTTGATCAGCCTGCTCACCTCCGGCCTGCGGAAGAGCCGCTGCAGTTTGCGTTCTGT
>JAFUUX010000313.1 GCA_017471325.1 Lachnospiraceae bacterium
CCCAAAAAAGGGAAGGAAAAGCGTCTGAACCGTTCCATGGCGGGCAATGCGCTGTTGTTTGGACTGATGATCTTTTGCGGCATCTTTATGGCGCTGCCGCTGGTCATGATCATCAACAACTGCTTAAAACCGCTGGATGAACTGTACCAGTTTCCGCCGAAGATCTTTGTGCGCAACCCGACGCTGGAGAATTTTTCGGATCTGTTTGTGCTGATGAATGATTCCTGGGTGCCTTTTTCACGCTATATCCTGAATACGGTCATCATCACGGTGGGCGGCATGGTGGGACATGTGATCTGTGCCTCGCTGGCAGCCTATCCGCTGGCAAAGCATAAGTTTCCGGGGCGTAACCTGCTCTTTTCCATGGTGGTGCTGTCCATGATGTTTTCCTGGACGGTCACGCAGATCCCGCAGTACCTGATCATTTCGTGGCTGCACATCAACAATACCTATCTGGCGCTGATCCTGCCGGCGTGGAGTTTCGGCATGGGCCTGTATCTGATGAAACAGTTTATGGAGCAGCTGCCGGATTCCCTGATGGAGAGTGCCAGACTGGACGGCGCAAATGAATGGGTGATCTTCTGGAAGATCGTGATGCCGAATGTGAAGCCGGCCTGGCTGACGCTGGCGATCTTTCAGTTTCAGCAGATGTGGGCAAATACCGGCGCGATCTTTCTGCGGGACGAGCAGTTAAAGCCCATGCAGTTTGCGCTGCAGCAGATCACCGCGGGCGGTACCAGGCGGGCAGGCGCGGCTGCGGCAGTGACCTTTTTCATTGCGGCCGTACCGATCATCTTTTTCCTGATCTGCCAGCGGAATGTGCTGGAGACCATGACCACATCGGGGATGAAGGATTGAATGTGAGGGCGGAACGGGAAACATACATGGACAGGGGTAAGGGCGAAAAGCAGATGAAGCATGGTAAATTTGAAAAACTGAAAAGGATCGTACTGGGGGGGCTGCTGACGGCTGCCCTGACGGGTTCCGTGCTCCATGCGGATGCCATCGCGTCTTCCCTGCCGTATCAGTCCTATAATTATAATTACTGGGAGGATATCGTCTATACGCCGGCGCCGTATGCGCCGGACTATGTGGTGGACGGCCAGTCCCTGGTTTACAACGGGGAGGCGATCGGCAGTTTTGCCACGCCGCAGGATCTGTGCGTGGACGCGGACGGCACCATTTATCTGGCTGATACCGGCAATAACCGTATCGTGGTGCTGGATGGCAGCGCAAAGACGGTGCGGGATATCATTACGGGATTTGACAATAACGGTACGGCGGATACTTTCAGCCAGCCCAGCGGGGTGGCGGTATCGGAGAGCGGGCAGCTCTATATTGCGGATTCCCAGAACCGCCGCGTAGTGGTGCTGGATACGGACGGGAGCCTGGTGAGGATCGTGAAGGATCCGCAGTCGGAGATTTTGGATGACAGTTTTACTTTTGTGCCGCTGAAGGTGACGGTGGATTATGCCGGCCGTATCTACTGCGTGGCGCAGAATATGTTTGAAGGCATCATGGTATTTGAGACAGACGGGCAGTTCACCGGCTTTTTCGGCACCATCAATGTGGATATCACTTTGTGGGAGCGGTTCTGGCGGCGGATCGCTTCAAAGGAAGAGCGTTCCCGCTCGCAGCTCTTTATCCCGACGGAGTTTACCGGCATCGATGTGGACCCGGAGGGCTTTGTCTATGCGTCAAATATCGATGTGAACGGCGAGCAGGGGGTGCGCCGCCTGAATCCCCGCGGAGAGGATGTGATCCGCAAGGGCGTGAATGAGAACCTGGGCGGGGATCTGTGGATCAGCGGTTCCACGGACTATGCGGGTCCCAGCCAGTTTACGGATGTGGTGTACCGGAAGAACGGCATCTATTCCTGCGTGGACCGGCGCAGAGGGCGTGTCTTTACCTATGACCATGAGGGTAATCTGCTCTATATCTTTGGCGGTATCGGTACGCAGAACGGCACATTCCAGCTGCCGACGGCCATCGAGAACGTGGGTGGGGATATCCTGGTGCTGGACGGCACCAAGGCGAATATCACTTATTTCAAGGAGACCGAATACGGGCGGCTCATCAACCAGGCAGTGGGGCTGCGTTATGACGGGG
>JAFUUX010000051.1 GCA_017471325.1 Lachnospiraceae bacterium
AACGACAAAACTATTTTCGTTTTGTCGTTTACTGCGCCGGATTTTGGCCGCTGAAAGCGGCATATTTCCTTACAAAATCCGTGCGCATCCTCGCGGAGCGTTATAGTAAGCGCAATTATTTATTGCGCTTACTATATAAAAAACTCCCTCTTTACAAAAGTGTTTCTATATGTACAGACTTGAAGTTGTCATAATGCGTCTTTGGGACAGTTCTTTACGCACTCCATGCATAGGATGCATTCTGTACCGTTTTTACGTTTCCTTGAATTATCTGTCACATCAACATTCATCGGGCAAACACGTTTGCATTTCCCACAGGAGATACACTTTTCCTTATCGCATTTCAGACGAATCAGAGAAAAATAACTCATCGGCTTCAGAAAAACAGTGATCGGACAGATGTACTTGCAGAATGCCCGGTTATCCTTGAAGGAAAATGCAAGGATAATTCCTGTCGTATAATAGAGAATGTTACCAATGATAAATGCCCGGAACATGATCCTCTCAAGGCTCCCCACATGAGCAAGGAACAATGCTGCAACAAAGATCAGCGAAGCCGCAAAGGTGATATACCTGATCCATCCTATTTTTCTTCGCGGCTCCTTTGGCACTTTGTAGGGCAGAAAATCCAGCACCATAGCTGTCCAGCAGGCATATCCGCACCATCCGCGTCCAAATATCAGCGGTCCGAATATTTTGGCTACGGCATAATGTATTGTTGCAGCCTCAAACACGCCTGTGAACAGATAATACCAGAATCCCTCGATCTGCATATTTTCGTTACATATCAACCCAAGATAGACAAGCATGTACAGACCGACAAGAAGTTGAACAATGCGCCTGGCATACTTATATTTTTTAATATACAAAAAAACACCAAGTGAAATGGACAGACCAATGTAGCTGAAATTGAACAGATAGAACAGATTGTTCTTTGTCAGCCATAAGGTAATTGCGACCGTTTCGAATACAACCAGCATAATGATCGGCATAGCATATTTCTTCATTTTTGCATCCCCAACAAACTTCGATTTGAATTATTCTATCATGAGCAACACAAATGTAAAAAGGGAGTAAAAAAACAGATCAGGATTTACGCTCGCTAAAAATTCCAGGGCAGATATGAAGCAATGACTGCAAATACGATCGCAGGCAGCATATTTGCCACCCGGACGATCTTTCCCCAGACCAGATTGATCCCCACGCAAAAGATCAGCATGGAACCGATCAAAGACAGATAACTGACCGCCAGTTCCGTCATGATGGGTGATACCAGTCTGGCAAGTACCGTGATCACGCCCTCAAACACAAAAACCGGGATAGCGGAAAACCCGCATCCTTTTCCCAACGAAGAAGTCATCACGGCGATGATGATAAAATCCAGCACCGCCTTGACAGCCAATATGGAATAATCTCCCATGATCCCATCCTGAATGGCCCCGACGATCGCCATGGCTCCGATGCAGACCGTAAGTGAAGCAGTAACAAAAGCATTCACAAATTCTTTGTCCCCGCTGTTCCCGCTTTTATCTTTCAGCCACTCGCCAAATCTCTCAAACTGCTTTTCTATCCCGATCAGTTCCCCGGCCACTGTTCCCAATGCAAGACAGAGAACGATCAACATGGATCTGCCGCTTACCAGACTGTTTCCATCTATTTTCATCATGCCCTGCATGGCATCTGCAATGGCGATAAAGATCACACTGATCCCACATGCCTTATTCAAAGCCGCCTGCTGTTCCTCCCGGAACAATTTTCCAGTAAAATGGCCGATCACACTGCCAAACACAATTGCAGCCGTATTGATCATCGTCCCTAAACCGATCATAAAAACCACCTGTACTTTATTATATCTTGATTATATAGTAAACGACAAAACTATTTTCGTTTTGTCGTTTACTGCGCCGGATTTTGGCCGCTGAAAGCGGCATATTTCCTTACAAACTCCGTGCGCATCCTCGCGGAGCGTTATAGTAAGCGCAATTATTTATTGCGCTTACTATAATTTTATATCGGATACAAAATCCTTTATCAGATTTTCTTTTTGCATCTTATTATATTTATTTTTAATAAACCATTCCCTCTGCATAGCCAGGCGCTTTGCTTCTAACTGATCATCACTTTCAAAAACTTCATAATACACTAATTTACAGGGGCGTCTCGCCTTTGTATATTTCGCTCCCTTTTCTGAATGATTATGGTCATGTACGCGTTTTTGCAGATCCATCGTCCAGCCGGTATACAGGCTGCCATCACTACAGCGTAATATATAAGTATATGCAGTCAATGCTCATCCCTTCACACCGGCGATCCGATCCTTTCCGGAACGCTTCACATCATAAAGCGCCGAATCCGCCATTTTAACGATCCCTGAAATATCATGCACATCCTCCGAGATATGCACATCCGCATATCCGATGCTGACAGTGACCGGAAGACCTTCCGCCGCTGATCTTTCTCTGATCTTATTACTGAGTCTGCGCAGCCTGTCATCGATATGCTCTGATGTCCCGGCCAGGATCCCCACAAATTCATCTCCGCCCCATCTGCAGATCTGTCTTTCGTAGCGGACGATCGCCGTTAATTCCCCCGCAACGATCTGCAGCACTTTATCTCCTACATTGTGTCCATAGTTATCATTGATCAGTTTAAAATCATCAATATCCATGATGAAGAGAACTGCCTTCTCATAATCCCTGTTCATGTAATTATGATTCCACCAGTTTAAAAAAGCATCCCTTTGGTGCAATCCGGTCAACTTATCCGCAGATGCCCTCTGCAGGCTTCTCCACATCTCTATCCTCTCTTCTGTCTGCGCAACCACCAGAGTCACATACGAAACCTTGTCTTTTCCTGCCGTGGGGATCACCAGTTCATCCCCATCCTTCAGTACCAGCCTCTGTCCTGTTCCCACATATCGCCCTTTAAACATGGTTCCGTTTGTGGTTTCCAAAGCAGTATAACATACGATATCCGAAGCGGTATCAAAATATCCATGTTCCTTGGAAACAAAACTGTTAAAAACAGGGATATCCGGGAAAGGTACATCCGAAACAGGCCTTCCCATCGTCTGGTGCCCGCTGAGCCTGTATTCCATGATGTCGTTTTCCTGGCACACAAACAGGATCGGGCTGATAAACAGTTTCCCACCCGCTTTTATATAGGCAGCATCAATGATCGGCATCGCCTCCGTTTTATCACCTGGTCTGCTGTCCTTTTTTAAAAACTCTTCCATGATACCCCTCCACCGTAATAGCATGTAGTCAATCAAAAAGGCATTTATCCATTATTGCCAATAGGGGCTTTGCTCTTTCCTTACAATCAGCATAACTTTCAAATGTTCTGTAAACCTATATTTTATAAGATTACAACGATAACATTCTATTTGTCAATAATACAAAAAAAAATGATTTTAGAGTTTTAAAAAACTCCCTTTTTACAAAAGTGTTCCCGATAAGTTTCTATACAAAA
>JAFUUX010000052.1 GCA_017471325.1 Lachnospiraceae bacterium
GTTCATATCTTTATATAACCGGTCGATATAGGCATCATCCACCGTTTCTTTTCTTCTGGACGACTTTGCCGCATTTTCGATCATCTGCCCTGCTGCATCCCGAAGGGAAGCCGAACCGTTGAATACCGGCGTGACAAAGGTATGCTCCGTATTTGCCAGCAGCAGTCTGGCAGCCGCGATCTTTACCGCGTAATAGGTATCATCATCTTCTCCGGCACGGGATAGATAGTCCTGATACTCCGCGGACTGCTGCGCCTTTAGCGTCACCGGCACATAACCCTCCGTTTCGGCATAAGCCGTCTGCACCTCATTGGTGAGCAGATACTGCGCAAAGAGCCAGCTTGCCAGCACCTCTTGGGGATCCTGCTTGTTAAACACGCATACGGAAGGTCCCTGCGAGATCATCTGCGGATGCGCCGGATCAAACTGCGGCACCGGCCTGACTGCGATCTGAAAGTCCACCAGTTTATCTTCACTGATATCCAGATGCGCCGCGTGGCTGCCCATCCAGGTCGCGCCCGCCGTCGAATCGATCGCAAAGATGCACTGTCCGGCATTCAGAAAGTTTCCGGGATAACCCGAGATCTTAAATGTAGAGAAAGCGCCGCTCTGCGCATGCACCGCTGCCTCTTTCAGCAGATCACGCGTCGTATCGTTAAAGATCAGTGTATTGCCGGCTTCATCGGAATAGCCGGCGCCCTTCTGCCGCAGCATCTGGATCATCATATTGTCCGTGGATTTATAGATAAAGGGGATCAGCACCTTCTGTCCGTTTAGTGCGAAATTTCCTTCCGCGTCCTTTGCCATCGCCGCTTCCGATACTTCCCAGATAAAGTCCCAGGTAAGCTGCTCCGGCAGGGTATACCCCAGACGCTCCACCATGTCCTGATTGATATAGCACGCTTCTGTAGAACGCATATAAGGTATGGCATAGTGCACGCCGCCGATCTCACATTCCTCCAGAAACTCCGGTATCACTTCGCTTTCCTTCGGACCTTCATAGCGCAGCCCGCTCCCGCCCAGACCGTAACGCGCATCCGCAAACAGCGCATCCAGCGGCACTACCGTATCCGCGCCGGACAGATAGGTCGCGATATGATCCGGATAGGTGATGCACACATTTGGCGTGGTATCGGTCGCGATATTCGTGATCACGTCATTATAGATCTTTCCGTAATCCGTATAAAGCCGCAGATTGACTGTAATATTGGGATACAGGGTTTCAAAGTCCGCAATGGCTTTTTCATAGATCCTGGTCTGGGTGATGTTGGTATCGTTCTTTGCCCAGAAAAGGATCTCAAACTGCCGCTCCGTGTCAAACTGTTCCGGCACCGCAAATGCCTGACGCTTTTTTGCGCCATGGCAGCCGCCCAGGCAAAACACCGACAGAAAAAGCAGCAGTGCCGGCAAAAATACCCTCCCCAAAAAACGCCCCCGTCTTTTCGCGCGCCCACCTGTATATCTTCCATCCATTGTACTTTCCATTGTACTTTCCATTGTACTTTCCATTGTACTTTTCTGCCACTCCTTCATGCCTTACCCCTTTGTACCGCCACGCGATACGCCCTCCATGATCTTTTTGCGGAAGATCAGAAACAGTATGACCAGCGGCACCGAGATCACCACCACCGCTGCCATCATGGCCGGTATGTTTTCCCGCCCGAAACCATTTTCGCGGATCTCCTGTATTCCGTTGGACACCAGGAAATGCGATGCTTCATCCGTCACCAGCCGCGGCCAGATATAGGAATTCCAGCACTCGATCACTTTCAGGATCGTAATGGTCACGATCGTCGGCCGGGAGATCGGGATCATCACCTTCCACAAATACTTCCAGTCGGATGTGCCATCCACCTTGGCTGCTTTGTACAGTTCCTCCGGTATCTGCTCAAAATTTTCCTTCAGCAGATAGATATAAAAGACAGAGGCCACGGAAGGCAGGATCAGTCCCGGAAACGTATTGCGCAGATCCAGGTTGGTCACTGTCACATAATTGGTGATGACCACCAGTTCATTCGGGATCATCATCAGCGACAGGAAAAAAGCAAATACTACATTCTTTCCGGCAAAATCAAGCCTGGCAAATGCAAACGCCGCCAATACAGTCACAAACATCATCAGCAGTGTCGTCATCACCGTAAAGACCAGCGTATTCAGGAAATACTGCGCCAGCGGCACCGCCGTAAATGCCTCGATGTAATTCTGTATCGTAGGCGCCAGCGTATACAATTTCGGCACATACTCCGAGTTATATGCCGAATAACTCTTTACTGAGGTAAGCACCATCCAATAAAACGGGAACAGCACGATGATCCCCCACAAAAGCAGCGCCAGATACAGCAGGACATCCTTCCATATCTTTCCGGCCTTATTCTTTTTTATGATCTTTCCATATTCTTCATTCATCAGATCTGTACCTTATTTTTGCTGACCAGCAGGTTAATGCAGGTGATCGTAAATACCACGGCAAATAAGAGCAGCGCAGCCGCCGATGCATAAGACGGATAACCGCCGCTGTCGCCATAGAGCATGTCATACACATAGCCGACGATCGTATTCATTCCCGCTGCATTCAGATCCGTGCCAAACAGCGCCACTTCATCACTGTATGCCTTAAACGCACCGATAAAACCGGTGATGATGAGGTAGAAAAGCATCGGTGAGATCATCGGCAGGGTGATACGAAAAAAGATCCTTGCCGGGGATGTCCCATCTACTCGCGCCGCCTTGTAATAAAGCGGATTGACACTGGCCAGCGCGCTGGTAAGGATCAGGATCTTGAAAGGCATTACCACCCAGATGGTATAAAGGCACATCACGAGCATCTTCGCCCAATAAGGCCCGTCGATAAAATCCACTGACGGCGCGCCGAACACATGCAGCAGCACATTGATCATGCCGTCGGTATAAGCGGTCTTCTTAAACAGGATCATAAATACCAGGCCTACCGCCAGTGTA
>JAFUUX010000053.1 GCA_017471325.1 Lachnospiraceae bacterium
ATACTGTTTGCTTTACTTCACCTCTTCCGCTGCAAAGATCGTCCCAAGAAAAGGAAAACCGAAATATTCATCCTCCTTGTTTTGCAGCAGGAGCGCCAGCATCGGATCTGAGCCGTCTACAGTGCTGCACTACCCTGTCCCGGAAGGAAAGCGCCTCGATCTTCCGCTCCTTCGGATCATGGATCATGAATTTATGGTAGCCGAGCGCATATCCCCGGCGCTCACATAGATTTCATTCGCGCGAATCAGGTTCTCGATCACATCCAGTGCATAGTTCTGCAGCCTTGATACCAGGGTAAAGCGGAAACGCTTCGGCGACCTGTCTGTCACCTTCATGATATAACTGCACAATTCCTTTGCCTTCGTAATCACGGACAATTCACTTTTGGCTATACGGATCACGCCCCTTTATGCTGCATATTCCTCTATATTATATGCCTTATCCATCTATATGTCAAAGTCAGATCCGGGGATGTGCGAGTGGCTGGATTACTGCTTTGTAACAGTTCACCCTTACCATTCGGAATAATGATTTTAGCTTTGTCATTCTGAGGGCGAAGCCCGAAGAATCTTTCTTTCAGCTGAAAGGATCCCTCGCTGCGCTCAGGATGACTTATCCGGTGATCAGTACCGTCACGGACCTGGGTGCAAGCTGCAGCTCGCCCGCCTCCTCCAAAAGCACTTCTTCTCCGGGTGCATAAGCTACACCGCGGCAGGTATCCGCCGCCACATACCAGCGCAGTCCCCCCGGGATGACCGGCAGCCGGTAGGAATGCGGCTCCCAGTGCGCATTGACCGCCACATAGATAAAGCGATCCGTCCCCGTAGCATATTCTCCCCGTCCTCCGCGTAAAGATACGCAAAGGTCAGCGTATGGGCGTTTTGATCCAGTTCCCAGGGTATCAGCCCGTGGAAAGAAAGTTCCGGATAACCGGTCCGGTTATAGCCATGCTCGTATCTGTCGATCCTGAATACCGGATGCGCCTTGCGGAACGCGATCATGTTTTTGACAAAAGCAAACAACTCCTGCTGCTGTTTCAGTCCGTCCCAGTCCAGATAAGAGATCTCATTATCCTGGCAATAGGCATTGTTGTTCCCGTACTGCGTGTTGGCAAATTCATCCCCTGACAGCAGCATGGGCACGCCGCGGCTGGTGAGCAGCAGCGCATAAGCATTTTTCATCTGCCGCAGGCGCAGTTTCAGCACCTCTGCATCCTGCGTCTCGCCCTCGACGCCGCAGTTCCAGCTGGCATTGTCATCGCAGCCATCCCGGTTGCCCTCACCGTTTGCTTCATTATGCTTCCAATTATAAGAGACCATATCGTAAAGCGTAAACCCGTCATGGCAGGTAATGAAATTGACCGAAGCCTCCGGAGTACGCTCATCATAAAGGTCTTCCGATCCACCGATCCTGCGGTACATCTCCGGCGCGCATTCCCCGCCTCCCTTTAAGAAACGGCGCACGCAGTCCCGGTATTTCCCGTTCCATTCCGACCAGCGGATGCATTCCGAGAAGTCACCCACCTGATACAGTCCGCCGGCATCCCAGGCCTCCGCGATCAGCTTGGTGCGCCCCAGCACGGCATCATGCGCCAGGCTCTCCAGCAGCGGCGCGTCCTCCATCGGCTCGCCCTGTTCATTCCTGGACAGAATGCTGGCCAGATCAAAACGGAAACCGTCCACATGATATGCCGATACCCAGTATCGCAGACAGTCCAGGATAAAACTGCGCACCACGGCATGATTGCAGTTCATCGTATTGCCGCAGCCGCTGAAATTATAGTAATACCCCTCCGGCGTGAGCATGTAATATGTCCTGTTGTCGATGCCCCGGAATGAAATATACGGCCCGTTTTCATTTCCCTCCGCCGTATGGTTAAATACCACATCCAGTATCACTTCGATCCCGTTTTGGTGCAGACAGCGGATCATATGCTTTAATTCATCCGCTTCCATGCCATAAGGCGCCGAGGCCGCGTATCCTGCCTTGGGCGCAAAGAAATCCACGGTCGAATAGCCCCAGTAATTATACAGCCGCCTGCCGTTCACTTCCCTGGAGTTCTCAAATTCATCAAACTCAAAGATCGGCATCAGTTCCACGCAGTTGATGCCCAGTTCCTTTAAATACGGGATCTTTTCCACCAGTCCGGCATAGGTCCCCTTATGCTTTACCCCGCTGGAAGGATGCCTGGTAAAGGAGCGCACATGCAGTTCGTAAATGACCAGATCCTTCTGCGGCAGTTCCAGCGGCTTATCACCATCCCAGTCATAGTCCTCCCGGATGATCTGCCCCCGGTGCTGAAAAGGATTGCTCCAGTCCGGTTCCCGCCCCCAGACGCTGCGGCCTGAAACCGACCTGGCATAAGGATCCAGCAGCACCTTCTGTCCGTCAAACCACTGCCCCTTTGCCGGATCGAAGGGGCCGTCGAAACGATAGCCGTATTCCGTGGTCTCTTCATCAATGCCGAATACCAGCATGGTATAGACATCCCCGATACGGAAACTCTCCGGAAACGGGATCTCCACGAAAGGCTCCCGCATGCCGTGATGGTACAAAAGCAGCGTACAGCCTGTCGCTTCTTTTGAAAATATGCTGAAATTCACACCGCCGTTCATCAGCGTGGCGCCAAAAGGAAACACACGCCCCACACGGTACTGCAAATGCTTGATCCTGTTTGTCGGAAAACTGTCGATCCGCTGCATCGTTTTTCCTTCCTTCCCGTCAGTCTTCGCCTGTTTCTTTGATCACTTTTGCGTTTTCTGCCTGGATCTGCGGATCATAAGACAGGATCGGCTCTATGTCCTCCCCTTTCAGGCGGCGGCGCACATAATTGGATGTCAGCCGCATCACCAGCGGGCTCATGGAAACCACGCCGATCAGGTTGGGGATCATCATCATGCCGTTAAAAGTATCCGAGATATCCCATGCGATCGATGATGTCATCAGCGAACCGGATACGATCATCAGCACAAAGATCACTTTATAGACCTTTACCACCACCGGTGCCTTGCCGCCTGCCAGATATTCCACCGCCTTGCTGCCGTAATGGGACCAGCCCAGGATCGTTGTAAAGGCAAAGAGCAGGATGGCGATGGCCACAAAATAACGCCCGTATTCAATATTGCCGATCTTAAAGATCGTATTAAACGCTTCTGCTACCAGCGTAGCATCGTTCTCGCTGACTGCCTTGCCCGTATCCAGATCCACCACACCCGAGGTCAGGATCACCAGCGCTGTCATGGTGCAGACGATGATCGTATCCGCAAACACCTCAAAGATGCCCCACAGCCCCTGCTTCACCGGTTCTCTAACATTTGAGTTTGAATGCACCATAACGGAAGATCCAAGCCCGGCTTCATTCGAGAAGACTCCGCGCTTGCACCCCTGGGTAATGATGGTCTTGAATGCCACGCCCGCAGCACCGCCCCATGCCGCCTGCGGTGTAAAAGCCATGCCAAAGATATGTGCAAATGCGGATCCGATATGCGCCGCGTTGCAGACGATGATCACCAGCGAACCTAAAATGTACATCACGACCATGAACGGGATGATCTTTTCCGCTACAATGGCGATGCGCTGCAGGCCGCCGATCACCACGATACCTACCATGACCATCAGTACGATTCCCACGATCAGCATGTACAGCGTCACGCTCTTATCCCCGGAAGTATACAGTACCGTTCCCGACAATGCCCTGATATCAAATGCGGAAGTGAAATTCAGAACGATCTTATTGACCTGTCCCATGTTGCCGATGCCAAAAGATGCCAGCGTAGCGCATACGGCAAAGACCACCGCCAGCACACGCCCTGCCGTTTTCATGCCCTTATAACCGCCCAAACCGTCCTGCAGATAATACATGGCGCCGCCGGACCATTCGCCGTTATGGTTTTTCCTGCGGAAATAAATGCCCAGGATGTTTTCGGAATAGTTGGTCATCATCCCAAAAAACGCAGCCAGCCACATCCAGAATACCGCGCCCGGCCCGCCGGTCAGGATAGCTGCGGACACGCCTGCGATATTGCCCACACCCACGGTCGCCGCCAGTGCCGTGCACAGCGCCTGAAACTGCGAAATAGAGGCGTGCTCCCCGGTATGTCCCGTGACTTTTTTGTCAAACAGTGAACCTACCGTCTTTTTCATCCAGTGGCCGATATGCGTCACCTGGAAAAACTTTGTCAGTACGCTCATCAATACGCCCGTGGCAATCAGCAGCCATACGCCGATGGTCGTCCACACAAAAGTATTGACCTTGTCATTCACAACTGCCAGCGATTCCCAAAAACCCATTCCTTCTGCCCTCCTGTTGTTTACACAAAAAACAGATGTGCAAAGAAGACCTGCGCGGCCCGTCCCACACATCCTTTACTGTTGCCTGCCATAAGCATTCCAAATTATATATCATTTTCCCACAGAATGCAAGTTTCACACATTCCAGACTTATAGTAAACGACAAAATTATTTTCGTTTTGTCATTTACTGCGCCGGATTTTGGCCGCTGAAAGCGGCATATTTCCTTACAAAATCCGTGCGCATCCTCGCGGAGCGTTATAGTAAGCGCAATTACTTATTGCGCTTACTATAAATAGTTTGCACAAACAGCACTTTCTATGATA
>JAFUUX010000054.1 GCA_017471325.1 Lachnospiraceae bacterium
GTCAACATTTCAACTTTGCATTCTTCTAAAATTTCAAATTTAAATGAATCAATGCCATATACCTCGTCCGGTGCGGGCGGGAATTTTTCCCGCAGCACATACCAGAGCGCTCCTGTGATACATACAGAAGAATACGTACCGCATACGATACCGATGATCAGCGGCAGCGCAAATTCCCGGATCGATGATACCCCCAGGATAAACAGCATGATGACCATGATCACCGTTGTCAGCGATGTAAAGATACTTCTGGAAAGTGTCTGTGTCACGCTGCGGTTTACCATATCCAGCAGGGTATCCTTACGTTTCATCTCGTGCAGATTTTCACGCACACGGTCAAAGATCACGATGGTGGCGTTGATGGAATAACCTACGATGGTCAGCATGCACGCAATAAATGTAGAACTGACACTGTAACGCACCAGGGCGTAAAATGTGATCACAACCAGCACATCATGCAGCAATGCACATACCGCGCTGGCACCGAAACGGATATCGCTGAAACGGAACCAGATATAGATCAGCATACACACCGCCGCGATCGCCACTGCCAGCAAAGATTCCTTCTTCATCTCGCCGGATATCGTGGAACCGATGGTCTCTGCCGTGATCTTCTCCTCGCCGATCTGGAATTTCTGCTGCATCACATCCAGCAGTGCCTGACGTTCATCCACATTCAGCACTCTGGTCTTAAAGATCACCTCATTTGTATCATTGACGGTCTGCCACTGGACATTGGCATCCCCCGTAATCTTTTCAAGTTCCGGGATCACCTGCGCTTCGATCTCCTCACGGCTCATGGCAGTATCAAAAGCCACCGTCGTCGCCGTACCGCCCTTAAACTCCAGACTGTAGTTCAGCGCATCCCCTGTCATTGCCTTGCCTGCGATCATGGCAATGATGCCGATCGCGATCACACCTAAGGAAATGCCAAAGAAGAGTTTGCGCCTGCCCAGGAAATCGATGGTGCGTTCCTTATGTCCTTTTTCCTTATCACTGAGCCCGTACCATTTTGCCTTCTGGATGCCAATGGCATAGAACGCATTCACCAGCATACGCGTGATCGCCAGCGCCGTAAACATGGACAGCACGATACCGACTGCCAGCGTATAAGCAAAACCTTTAATGGTACCGCTGCCCATGGCCATCAGCACAAAGGCTGCGATCAGCGTGGTGATATTTCCGTCAATGATCGCTGAGAGCGCTTTGGAAAAACCGGACCTGATCGCGGATTTCACTGTCATGCCCGCGCGCAGTTCCTCCTTGATCCTGGCAAATATGATCACGTTTGCATCCACTGCCATACCGACAGACAGGATGATACCCGCAATGCCCGGCAGCGTAAGCGTCATTTCAAACAGATTGATGCATAAGATCACCAGCATACAGTAAAGCACCAGTGCGATAGAACTGGCAAGACCCGGTATCCTGTACACAACGCACATCAGCAGGATCACAAGGATCAGGCCGATCAGGCCTGCCAGAAGGGAAGTACGGATCGCATCAGATCCCAACTGTGCGCCGACCACATTGGAGCGCAGTTCCTGCAGTTCCAGTTTCAGTCCGCCGATGCGGATATTCTGTGCCAGGTTCTGCGCTTCATTAAAATCACGCATGCCCGTGATCTGCGCGCTGCCGCCTGCAATGCGCTCCTGAACGTTCGGCACGCTCAGCAGTTCATTATCATAATAGATCGCGATCGTTCCTGCCAGCCCGCTGCGCCCGGCTGCTTCACCGGTGGCATCCGCAAATTTCTGGGAGCCTTCGCTGCTAAACTGCAGGCTCACGATATACTCTGTCTGGTTATAATCATTATTGTAGGACTTTGCTTCCGATGAAGTTACATCCGTACCGGAAAGCACCGCGCTGCCCTCTGCCACGATCTGCTCGATGGGCTTGGTCAGCTGAAACAGCGGCTTGTTATCCTCACTGTAAGCATAACTGCCATCCTCATTCAGCACGTTGGTATAGTTCAGGCCGCCTTCCGGATCCAGCGCACGTATAAAATATAAAGATCCCGGAGAACCCAGATCTTTCAGGATCGCGTTTGCATCCGTCACACCGGGGATCTCGATACTGATACGGTCATTCCCCTCCGGATACACATTTGCCTCCGTGGAATACTGGTCGATACGCTTTCTTAATTTAAATACCGTATCGTCCATGTCCTCTTTGGACGGTGTCTCATCCCCCACCACTTCGTAGGTGATGCTCACACCGCCGGCCAGATCCAGGCCAAGTTTGGTCTTTGCCGCAGATCCCACGCCTGTCTCATCCACGCCGTACATAACCAGATAGCCAAATCCGGCCAGTGCCGCGATGATGACGAGCAAGGACAGAAACCCCTGCCACTTTTTCATAGTTCTTCTCCTCCTTCCGAGTCCTCAAGACTTTCCGCTGCCTTTAACATGATCGCACATTCGATCCGCTTACGCTGCAGCGTACAGCCGATCTCGTATGCGCCATAGATATTACCGGAAAAATGCTGCGAGTTTGCCATGCATCCGCCGCTGCAGTAATACTTTGCAAAACAGTCCTTACAGGATGGTTTGGAATACACATTGCAGTCATGGAATTCATCCCGCAGTTTTGTATTCTGTATGCCATCCTTTACATTGCCCAGCAGAAATTCCGGCTGTCCCACAAACTGGTGACAGGGATAGATATCCCCCCAGGGTGTCACCGAAACATATTCGCAGCCAGCACCGCAGCCCGAAAGCCGCTTGTACACGCAGGGACCACCCTCCAGATCGATCATGAAATGGAAGAAATTAAAAGGCCTGCCTTCTTTACGGCGCTTCAGCATCTCATCTGCCAGTTTGTCATACTGTTTAAGCAGTTCCGGCACATCCTCCTGCGTCAGCGCATACGCCTCCGTCGGCTGTGCCACTACCGGTTCCACCGAGATCTGTTCAAAGCCCTGATCCGCCAGGTACAGCACATCCTCGGCGAAATCAGTGTTAAAATGCGTATACGTGCCACGCACATAATAATTCATCTGTCCGCGTGACTCTGCCGCCTTGATATATTTCGGCACGATCTCCGCGTGGCTGCCCTTTCCGTTATGGTAGGGGCGCATGCGGTCATGCACCTCCTGCCTCCCGTCGATGGAAAGCACAAGGTTACTCATCTCCTTATTGACAAATTCCATGATCTCGTCCGTGAGCAGCGTACCGTTTGTGGTCAGCGTAAAGCGGAAGTTCTTGTCATGCGTCTTTTCCAGTTCACGCCCGTATTGTACCAACTGTTTTACGACTTCCCAGTTCAGCAGCGGCTCCCCGCCGAAAAAGTCCACCTCCAGATTGCGCCGGCCTCCGGAATGTGCCACCAGATAATCCAGCGCCTGTTTGCCCACTTCCAGGGACATCAGCCCGCAGGGTCCGTAATACTCACCCTCGCCGGCAAAACAATATTTACAGCCCAGATTGCACGCATGCGCGATATGCAGGCACATGGCCTTGACCACTGCCTCGCGCTTTGTAAACTGCGCCACCTGCGCTTCATATTCATCTTTGCTAAACAGTGCACCCGCATTTTTCAGTTCCAGGATCTCCGCCACCGCTTCCTTGCGTTCCAGATCCATAAGGCCGCCGCCCAGCGCCGCCGCGATCTCCGCATCGCCTGCGCCGGCCGCAAGCATTTCTTCCACCTGCGGGATCAGTTCATAAACAAGATCATCTACGACATGCACGCTGCCGCTGTCTACATCCAGAGCGATCTTGTATCCGTGATTTTCAAATAAATGTACCATAATGATAACTACCCGTTTTCCCGTCCTGTTTTCAAGCGCAAAAATAGCGGGGCTTTTTACAAGCAAATACAGGAAACAACAGCCCCGATCCGGCCATTGTTCCCCCATCTGCTATACCCCGTTTTTTACGTTTTGAAAACTTATTTCTTCTTTAACTGTTCGCAGCTCTGATTTCCTACCGTACAGGAAGTCTTGCATGCAGACTGGCAGGAAGTCTGGCACTCACCGCAGCCGCCCTTCTTCATGCTCTTCTTCAGGTCCCTGGTGTTCAGGCTCTTGATGTGTTTCATGATAAATCCCTCCGTATGACATATTTGTTGAATAATATATCACATTTTTTTATAAATAGGAAGTATTTTTTATTTGAAAATATATTTCTGTTGCAAATCAGGCATTTTTCCTGTATATTATTAATATTA
>JAFUUX010000013.1 GCA_017471325.1 Lachnospiraceae bacterium
AAACGACAAAACTATTTTCGTTTTGTCGTTTACTGCGCCGGATTTTGGCCGCTGAAAGCGGCATATTTCCTTACAAAATCCGTGCGCATCCTCGCGGAGCGTTATAGTAAGCGCAATTATTTATTGCGCTTACTATAGTTTGCGGATCGCTTCCCCGGGAACCGTATAAATAATTCTGTAACAGATCCGTAGCTGTCAGAACCCGGGGGAGCCGGACAGTTACACGGATCCTTACATAGGTAAAAAGCGTATGGAAGAAGTAAAAGATAAAAGGAGAGCGCAATGAATCTGGAAACCTGGCATTATGAAGTGGCGGGCATTGACGGGGATTATGCCAATCTGCGGCGCACGGATATCGAAAGCGAAGAACTGAAACTGGTGGCGCGGGCACTGCTGCCTGCGGAGATCGAGGAAGGAAGCCGGTTAAAATACGAGATGATGCAATACAGCCTGGAGGACTGAGATGGAGATCAAAAAAATCTATTTTGACATGGACGGAGTGCTGGCGGATTTTGACCGCGGCGTACAGGAAATCTGCGGCCTGCCCTGCCAGGCCCAGGATGCGGTGGATGAGGAAACGGAATGGCAGATGTGGAACGCGATCCGCGAGGCCGGGCATTTTTACGATAAACTGCAGATCGCCCCGGGGGCGAAAGAGATGTTTGATGCGGTCTACGAAAAATACGGGGACCGCTGCGAGATCCTGACCGGGATCCCGAAGCCGCACCGGGGGATCACGACGGCCGGTGAGGATAAGACCAGGTGGATGCACCGGCTTCTGGCAGAGGATATCGTGGTAAATATCGTATATAAAGAGCAGAAAAAGCATTTCTGCACCGGGCCGGACTGCGTACTGATCGATGATTTCGGGGAGAATATCGATTCCTGGAGGGCGTTTGGCGGAACGGGGATACTGCACAGGGATGCGCAGAGCAGTATGGAGGAGATGCGGGCGCTGGGGATCTTATGACCGGCGCTGCCGCGGAGCGCGCATATACTTAAGGGATCCGCAGGGCGGGCAGTGGGAGGCCGCTTCTGTTTTGCGGAGTATTCAGGGAAGTTTTTTGGATACTGTTTCATGAAGGAAGGTTTTTTGAATGCTGTTTCATTTGTTGTACCGGATGATCATATCGCCGATCGAGTTTTTGCTTGAATTCTGTTTTATCGCCCTGCGGCGGAATTTTACTTTAAAGACCACACTGGTGGGCATGAGCATCACGGTGAGCCTGCTGTGCCTGCCCCTGTATCTGCGGGCGGATGCCGTGCAGCATGCGGAGCATGAAAAGCAGAAATCCATGGAAAAGTGGCTGAAGCACCTGCGGAAGACGTTTTCCGGGGATGAACGCCTGCTGATGATGAACGCGTATTACCGTGAGCAGGATTATAAGCCGGCCTCGGCACTGAAGGGGACATTATCCCTGCTGCTGCAGATCCCGTTCTTTCTGGCGGCATATCATTATATTTCCGGGATCGGCGAGCTGGAAGGCTCTTCCGCGCTGGGGATCGCTGACTTAAGCCGGCCGGATGCGCTTTTGTCCATCGGCGGCATCACCATCAATGTGCTGCCGGTGCTGATGACTGCCATCAACTGTATATCCGGCGCGATCTATACCAAAGGCCACGCGGTGCGGGAAAAACTGCAGGTCTATATCCTGGCGGCTTTTTTTCTGGTGTTTCTGTATCAGAGCCCGGCGGCGCTGGTGCTCTACTGGACCATGAACAATATCTTTTCCCTGATGAAAAATGTGGTCACAAAGTACAGTGAAGATCCGAAGCGTATCCTGCACCTGTTTATCTCACTGCTGGGTCTGGCATTTGCGGCCCACGGCATTTATAAAGGGAAGTACCGCCGCTTTGTTTTATTGGGTGAGTATGGCTGGTGTGCTTTTGGCATCATCCTGCCGATCCTCTGCCAGCTGCCGCTGCTGATGGGATTGTGGAGAAAACTGCGCAGGCATACGCCCAAGCAGGGGCCGGTAGTTTCCGCAAAGTCGGTCACGCTGACGGCGCTTACGGCGACGCTGTTTTTGGGGGCTTTGATCCCGCTTTCCGTGATCTCTTCATCCTCGCAGGATTTTGTGGACATTTATCATTTTGTGAACCCCCTGCATTATGTGCTGAGCAGCATCTGCATCGCCGGAGGGGTGTTCCTTTTATGGGGCGGCGTGATCGGTATGCTGGTGCCGGAGAAAAGCAGGTGGATCCTCTACTGCCTGTTTTTGACGATGCTTTTGGGCGGTATGGCGGATTATTTCTTCTGGGGGCATGATTTTGGAACCCTGTCTTCCGTACTGACTTTCCATGAAAGGCCGGTGTACGGACTGCAGGCAAAACTGGTCAATCTGGCGGTACTGGCGGTACTGACACTGCTGGTATTTCTTCTGGGAGCCAGGTATGAGCGGATCAGCAACAGCATCTGCGCGGTGCTTTTGCTGGCGATCGTCGCCATGAGCCTGCGTGACCTGTATGTGACCAACCGCGACCTGACGGCGATGAAGAGCCAGGTATCCGAAGAGCAGGAAGCGGAGATGCCAAAACTTACGTTTGACAAAAACGGAAAGAATGTCGTGGTGATCATGCTGGACCGGGCCATCAGCGGTTTTGTGCCGTATCTGTTTACGGAGAAACCGGAACTTTATGAGATGTATGATGGCTTTACCTATTATCCGAATACGGTTTCTTTCGGAAAGGTGACCGTATATGGGGCGCCGGCGCTGTACGGCGGCTATGAGTATACGCCGGATGCCATCAATGCCAGAAGTGATGAGCCGCTGGTGAAAAAGCACAATGAGGCGCTCAAAGTGCTGCCGGCCATATTTTCGCAGGCGGGGTACCATACTTCTGTAGCGGATTCGCCCTTTGCCAATTTTTCCACGATCCCGGATATGTCGATCTATGACGACCTGCCCGGTGTCAATGCCTATAATATGGAAGGGCGTTTTACGCAGGATAATGAGCAGGTGCTGGATACGGCGGCACTGGAACGCAGTTTCTTTTTCTACAGCATCTTTAAAACCGCGCCGGTGCTGACGCAGACCTTTATCTATGACGGCGGTGATTATCTGTCGCTGAAAAGCAGTGTCGGGGCAAATATCTCATTTATGAATACCTATTCCGTACTGACGGCGCTGCCGCAGATGACGGTTACGGTGGAGGATGGCCGGGGCTCGCTGTTTTTGCTGGACAATAATGTGACGCACGAGCCGATGTCGCTGGAACTGCCGGACTATGTACCTTCCACAAAGCCGGAGGGACCGGATGAGGATCTTGGGATACGCTATTCCTGGGACGGGCAGGAACTGAATACGGAATGTTCGGAGAGCATGTCGCACTATCATGTGAACATGGCAGCCCTGCTGCGTCTGGGAGAGTGGTTTGACATGCTGCGGGAACTGGGCGTCTATGACAATACCCGCATCATACTGGTGGGGGATCATGGCGGCCTGGAAGGAAATTTCGGTTTCCCGAAGGTGGAATTTCTTCATGATGTGGAAAAAGTCAATCCGCTGCTTCTGGTGAAGGATTTCGGGGCGGAGGGTTTTACGGTCTCGGACGAATTCATGACACATGCGGATGTGCCGTATCTGGCGACGAAGGAACTGTTTACACCGGCGGTGAACCCTTATACCGGAAAAGAACTGGGCATGGACGGCAAGCAGGATATCCTGATCACCTTTGCGATGGACGGCACCAGCAATATCCGCAATCTGGCAGGCAAAAATGTATATGACTGCATCGACAGCGACTGGTACACGGTGAAGGATAATATTTTTGACCTGGATAACTGGGAGCATGTAAGATACAGCAAATAGTACGGGAAGAGGCCGGCTGCTATCCCGGCCGGAAGGGCTGGGATAGAGCAACAGAAGCCGCGCGTGAAGGTGATGCGGCCGGGAAGAAATAATGGTGCAGCGGGGAAACGGGAAGGTATGAGAGTCAGAGATATTTTAGCGTTTTTACTAACGGCGGGGCTGCTTATGGCCTGCGGGCAGGAGCAGACAAAAGGCAGTGCTGCGCCGCAGGGCAGGGTGGATGCGGAAACGGCGGCAGTACAGGAGCCTGCGAAGGATGCGCTCAGCACGGCGGGTGAGACGGCGGAAGATGTGAAACAGGAGGAGACTGTGGTTTTGGAAGGAAAGACCGGCCCCGGAACCGGCGCGGCAGCAGGGGAACTGCATACCTATGGCTGGGATGAAGCGGTGGTCTATGAGGCGGAAGACGGAGAACTGCTGGGAAACGCGCGGCTGGAGGGTGATCATGTGACCGGCCTTGCGGAAGACGGGGACGGGCTGCGGCTGCAGGTGAGCGTGGAAGCGTCCGGCTTTTATGATCTGGACTTCATCACCGAAGGGCAGGGCGGCTATAAGGAAAATTATGTCTTTGTAGACGGCGGGGCTATGGGCAATATCGTGACGGATGGCAGCGGCTATGTGGATGCGGTGATCAGCCGCGTGTACCTGGAAGCCGGCAGCCATACGGTGGAAGTAAAGAAATTCTGGGGCTGGATCAATATCGACCGGCTATTGGTGAAGCCGTCGGATGACATCGATCCGGTCATGTATCAATTGCCCTATACGCTGGTGAATGCGAATGCGGATGAGAACACACGGCGGCTGTTCAGTTATCTGGTGGATAACTACGGCAATCATATCCTGTCCGGGCAGTACTGCGATACCGGCATGCTGGGGGCGGAGAGCGCGGCAGTGGAGAGCGTGGCCGGGGATTATCCGGCGATCCTGGGGCTGGATCTTATCGAGTATACGCCATCCAGAGTGGCGCATGGCTCGAAAGGCAATCAAACGGAACTGGCGATCGATTATTGGAACAAAGGCGGTATCGTGACGTTTTGCTGGCACTGGAACGCGCCGGAAAAATATCTGAGCGGCGTGTGGTACAGCGGATTTTATACGGAGCATACCGATATCGACCTGGCCAGGATCATGAACGGGCAGGATCCGGAGGGGTATGACCTGCTGATGGCAGATATCGATGCCATCGCGCGGGAACTGCAAAAAATGCAGGAGGCGGGCGTACCGGTATTGTGGCGTCCCCTGCATGAGGCAAGTGGCGGCTGGTTCTGGTGGGGGGCTGCCGGGCCGGAGGCCTATAAAAAACTGTATGTGCTGCTTTATGAGAAACTGACGGAGGAATACGGCTTGAATAACCTGATCTGGATCTGGAACGGGCAGGATCGGGAATGGTATCCCGGGGATGCCTATGTGGATATCATCGGGGAGGACATCTATCCCGGTGAGCATGTGTACACGCCGCAGACGGACAGGTTTTTTGAGGCGGCAGGCTATACACCGGCACGGAAGATGGTGGTGCTGTCCGAAAACGGCTGCCTGTTCGATCCGGAACTGGCAGCGCGGGACGGTGCCTGGTGGGGCTTTTTCTGCACCTGGCAGCGGGAGTTCGTGCGCAGGGATACGGCGATCGTGTCTTATTCCGAGCAGTATACGGAAAAGGACATGGTGCGCAAGGTCTATGAGGATGAGCGGGTGATCTCGCGCTCGGAACTGCCGGATCTGAAAGCATATCCGATCGGCGGGCAGTAGAAAGCAGCAGGACCCGGACAGATATACTTTTGATGGAGATGACAAATGCACGGTTTTTTTTCGTCAGACGGTGCGCCGATCGCATTTCTGAATAAGACCGGCCAGCTGATCATATTAAGTGTGTTGTGGCTGCTCTGCTGTATCCCCGTGATCACGGCGGGGGCGTCCACGGCGGCACTTTTTTACGCGGTGACCAAATCCGTGCGGCGGGGGCGCGGCTATCCGTCGAGGGAGTTTTTCCGCGCTTTCCGGATCCATCTGGCAAAAGGCGCTGTTGTGACTGCTTTGCTGCTGCTGTTTTACGGCCTGTCTGCGTATCTTTTCTTTGGCATGGCTGCGGACCGGACGGATACTCTGGCGGGATATTTCGGCCCCGTGCTGATATCTGTGCTGCTGGTCACGGCGGTGGCTGTCTATATCTTTCCGGTGATGTCGCGCTTTGCGCAGGGGATCGGGGCGACGTTTCGCCAGGCCGCCCACATGTCCGTCCGCTGTTTTTATTTTACGATCCTGCTGGAAGCGGGGCTGCTGCTGCTGATCTGGGCACAGTGTTTTGTCCTGCCGCTGCCCTGCATCCTGTTTACACCGGGCGCGGGGATGTATGTTTTCTCTTTCCCGCTGGAAAAAGCCATGCGTCCCTATTACCCGTCTGAGGTGCCGGAGGGCGCGGATGCCTGGTGGATGGAGTGATTTGCGCGGGCGGCGGGGGCTGTCAATGCCCGCGCAAACTCAGATTTGGATGTTTTTTTTTATAGCATTATGCACGATCTTGTTGTATAATAAAAAATATCCGGGCGCGGGAGCGCGGCGGATCGGGTGAACTATAGTAAGCGCAATAAATAATTGCGCTTACTATAACGCTCCGCGAGGATGCGCACGGATTTTGTAAGGAAATATGCCGCTTTCAGCGGTCAAAATCCGGCGCAGTAAACGACAAAACGAAAACAGTTTTGTCGTTTACTATAAAAAATATCGGGGTATGGGGTTACAGATGCGGAGAGGGAAGGGAAAGAGGTTTTTTATATCCGTAAAGGCACGCAGAGTGCTCTTATTTCTGCTCTCTGTGCTTTTGATCCTGCAGGGCGCGGCAGTTCCGGTGCAGGCGGCCACGGACATTTCTTTTGGGGACTATCGCGAAGCGGTAGCCACCTATTCTCTGGATGAGACGATCCCGGATTATATCCGATATAAAACAGCATATGCGCAGGTATTTCCCGCAGAGCCCATCGAGATCGAGGCTGCGGATTTTGTGCGTTATGAGGAAAAGGGCACGGAACTGGCACCGGAGATGAAGACCGGTTTTGAAGGGATGGAGGGTACCAGCGTTCTGACCGGGGAGACCGGGCTCATCGAGTATGAATTTCATGTAAAGACAGCCGGATATTATGATCTGTCGCTGCTGTATTATCCCATCGAGGGCAAGAGCATGGAGATCCAGCGGGCTTTTTTTCTGGACGGGGCACTGCCCAGCGGGGAGTTTTCCCTGGTCGATTTTCCGCGGATCTGGACCAATGGCGTGACGGAGTCTTATGTCAATGCTGCCGGTGTGGAAGTGAAATACTGGCAGAAGGACAACCAGGGCAATGATCTGCGCCCGGCGGTGATCGAGGTGCCGGAGTGGGTAAACGGATACTGCTATGACAGCAACGGTTATGTGACGGAGCCCCTGAAGATGTATCTCGAAGCGGGGGAGCATACGCTTTCGATCCTGAGCCTGCGGGAGCCCATGCTGCTGCGCAGGATCGTCTTTTCCAATCATGAAGCGGCGAGGCCTTATGCAGAAGTAAAAGCAGCGCAGGATGCGGCAGGCTGCGCGGACAGTACCGGGCAGTGCATACGCATCGAGGCGGAAAATGCGGTCAAGACCTCTTCCCAGATGCTCTATCCCAGACAGGACCAGTCTTCACCGGCAGTGTATCCGTCCAGCCCGCGGGAGCTGCTGAACAACGCTATCGGCGGGGAGAGCTGGCAGAAGGCCGGCCAGTGGATCGAATGGGAAGTCGAGGTTCCGGCAGACGGATATTACAATATTTCACTATATGACCGGCAGAATTTTGTGCGCGGCATCTATGTGTCACGGCGTATCAGCATCGACGGCGCAGTGCCCTTTGCGGAACTGGAGGATTACGGTTTTGATTACAGCCAGAGCTGGCGGGAGGATGTGCTCTCGGACCGGGAGGGAAAGCCGTACAGTTTTTATCTGACCGCGGGCGTTCATACGCTGCGCATGGAAGTGGTGCTGGGTGATTTTTCGGAGATGATCGCCAGGGTACAGGGCGCGGTGCAGGAATTAAACGCGATCTACCGCCAGGTGATCCGCATCACGGGGGTATCCCCGGATCAGTACCGGGATTACCAGCTGGCAAGATCCCTGCCGGGGCTGGAAGAGGAACTGGCGCATGTGCGCGTGGCCATCGAAGCGTCCATATTGGAACTGCAGGCCATAGCCGGAAATAATACCGACAAGACCACGGTGCTCATCACCATGCGGGATCAGCTGGATGAACTGATCGACGATCAGGAGCGCTTTACAGAAGTGCTGGCATCCTATAAAGTAAATGTACGTGCCTGCGGCAACTGGATCTCACAGGTGATCGCGCAGCCGCTGCAGGTCGACCGCATCTATGTCTATTCGCCGGATGCAAAACCCGGCATCGCCCATGCAAGCTGGTTTGCCGGGGCGTGGTTTGAGTTAAGGCGGCTGTTTTATTCCTTTATCGTGGATTACAATCAGATCGGAAATATCGCGGATGAAAACGAGGAAGGCGTGACCATCACCATGTGGGTGGGCACCGGCCGCGACCAGGCAAATGTGATCAAGGGTCTGATCGATGAGAATTTTACGGCAGATACGAATATCAATGTGAACGTACAGCTGGTGGATATGAGTACCCTGCTGAAAGCGGAACTGGCGGGAGAAGGGCCGGACGTGGCGATTCAGGTGGGCGGAACGGCAGTCGCGACCGGGGCGGCGACGGCCAGCATGATCAGCGCGGGCAACGATACGCCGGTGAATTACGGCATCCGCCATGCGGTACTGGATCTGACGCAGTTTCCGGATTATGCGGAGGTGGCGCAGCGTTTTTCCGGCAGCGCTATGGTGCAGCTGGGGTACGACGGCGCGGTGTATGCCCTTCCGGATACGCAGACCTTCCCGATGATGTTTTACCGCAGGGATATCTTAAAGGAGATCGGGCTGAAGGTGCCGCAGACCTGGGATGAGGTGAAAGTGGCAATGACGGTCCTGGCAAAGAACCAGATGGAATTCGGCATGCTGCCCAGTGAACAGGTATTTGCCATGCTGCTGTATCAGGCCGGCGGGCAGTACTATAAGGAAAACGGGCAGTACAGCGATCTGGATTCGGATATCGCGGTGGGCGTCTTTAAGGATTACTGTGAGTTTTATACGGATTACAAGCTGGACAAGGAAACCAGCCTGGAGGAGCGCTTCCGTACCGGGGAGTGCCCCATCATCATCGCGGATTACACCGTGTTTAACAACCTGATGGTTTCGGCACCGGACATCGAGGGACTGTGGGACTTTACCGTGGTACCGGGGATCCGGCAGGCGGATGGCAGCATTTACCATACCACGGGTTCCGCGGGGCTGGCGGATATGATCATGAGCGGTTCAAAGCATCCGCAGGAGAGCTGGGAATTTCTGAAATGGTGGACCAGCGCGGAAACGCAGACGCTGTACGGGCGTGAGATGGAGAGCCTGATGGGTGCAAGCGCGCGTGTGGCGACAGCCAATCTGGAGGCGCTGGCCAATTCCTCCTGGCAGGTGGAGGCCTATGAACAACTTATGGAGCAGTTTTCCCAGGTGCAGGGCATCCCGCAGGTGCCCGGCGGCTATTACACCTGGCGCAATGTGAACAATGCTTTTTACAAGGTGACTACGGATACGGATGTCGTGACACCGAGAGAGGAACTGACGGAAGTGGTGGAATACATCAATGCGGAGATACGCTATAAGAGAGAGGAACTGAAACTGCCGGCAGGCGGGGAATAAGGCAATGGCGGAAAACGGGAAGACCACAACAGCATATCAGGCGCCGAAAGTACCGGATCCGGAAAAGGTGCGCACAACAAGGGAAGAAGCGCTGGAAATGGCGAGGAAGCAGGGGACGCTGTGGTACCGCATCAGGCGCGCCCGCTGGTCCTATGGGATGCTCGCGCCGTACTTTATCCTGTTTTTCTTATTCACGGTGCTGCCGGTGGCAATGTCCATCGCGCTCAGTTTTACCTATTTTAATATGCTGGAGTTTCCGGAATGGGTGGGCTGGAAAAACTATGTGAAGCTGTTTTTGGAGGATGATGTATTCCTGATCTCGTTAAAGAATACGCTGCTCTTTGCCGTGATCACCGGGCCCATCAGTTATTTTTTGTGCCTGCTGTTTGCGTGGATCATCAATGAATTCAAGGGATGGCTGCGGACTTTTCTGACGCTCATCTTTTATGCGCCGTCGATCTGCGGCAATGCGTATCTGGTGTGGAACCTGATCCTGACGGGGGACCGTTACGGCTATTTAAACGGCCTGCTGCTGAAATACGATATCATCAATGAAGCGGTCATCTGGCTGAAGACCGAAAAATATGTGCTGCCCTGCCTGATCGTGGTGCAGCTCTGGCTGTCGCTGGGCACCGGTTTTCTGTCCTTTATCGCAGGTCTGTAGACGGTGGACAGGAGCCTGTATGAAGCGGCTGCCATCGACGGCATCAAAAACCGCTGGCAGGAACTGTGGTATGTGACGCTGCCGGCCATGAAGCCCCAGCTGATGTTTGGCGCCGTGATGCAGATCACCCAGTCCTTTGCGGTGGCAGATATCTCGATCAACCTGGCGGGTAATCCGTCCGTCAATTATGCCGGGGCCACGGTGGTGACGCATCTGCTGGACTATGGCAACACGCGCTTTGAAATGGGCTATGCATCGGCTATTGCTACGGTGCTGTTTTTGCTGATGGTGGGAACAAACAAACTGGTACAGAAGATCTTAAGGAGGGTAGGCGAATAATGGCGGAAGGAAACAAAGCCGCAGCGCGTACCGACCTGACTGCTGCGGAACTGAAAAAAGCGGAGCGCGCCGCAAAAAAAGAGGCAAAGCGCGTCGCAAAGATACAGAATAAGAAGAAACCCAAAAAAGGGAAGGAAAAGCGTCTGAACCGTTCCATGGCGGGCAATGCGCTGTTGTTTGGACTGATGATCTTTTGCGGCATCTTTATGGCGCTGCCGCTGGTCATGATCATCAACAACTGCTTAAAACCGCTGGATGAACTGTACCAGTTTCCGCCGAAGATCTTTGTGCGCAACCCGACGCTGGAGAATTTTTCGGATCTGTTTGTGCTGATGAATGATTCCTGGGTGCCTTTTTCACGCTATATCCTGAATACGGTCATCATCACGGTGGGCGGCATGGTGGGACATGTGATCTGTGCCTCGCTGGCAGCCTATCCGCTGGCAAAGCATAAGTTTCCGGGGCGTAACCTGCTCTTTTCCATGGTGGTGCTGTCCATGATGTTTTCCTGGACGGTCACGCAGATCCCGCAGTACCTGATCATTTCGTGGCTGCACATCAACAATACCTATCTGGCGCTGATCCTGCCGGCGTGGAGTTTCGGCATGGGCCTGTATCTGATGAAACAGTTTATGGAGCAGCTGCCGGATTCCCTGATGGAGAGTGCCAGACTGGACGGCGCGAATGAATGGGTGATCTTCTGGAAGATCGTGATGCCGAATGTGAAGCCGGCCTGGCTGACGCTGGCGATCTTTCAGTTTCAGCAGATGTGGGCAAATACCGGCGCGATCTTTCTGCGGGACGAGCAGTTAAAGCCCATGCAGTTTGCGCTGCAGCAGATCACCGCGGGCGGTACCAGGCGGGCAGGCGCGGCTGCGGCAGTGACCTTTTTCATTGCGGCCGTACCGATCATCTTTTTCCTGATCTGCCAGCGGAATGTGCTGGAGACCATGACCACATCGGGGATGAAGGATTGAATGTGAGGGCGGAACGGGAAACATACATGGACAGGGGTAAGGGCGAAAAGCAGATGAAGCATGGTAAATTTGAAAAACTGAAAAGGATCGTACTGGGGGGGCTGCTGACGGCTGCCCTGACGGGTTCCGTGCTCCATGCGGATGCCATCGCGTCTTCCCTGCCGTATCAGTCCTATAATTATAATTACTGGGAGGATATCGTCTATACGCCGGCGCCGTATGCGCCGGACTATGTGGTGGACGGCCAGTCCCTGGTTTACAACGGGGAGGCGATCGGCAGTTTTGCCACGCCGCAGGATCTGTGCGTGGACGCGGACGGCACCATTTATCTGGCTGATACCGGCAATAACCGTATCGTGGTGCTGGATGGCAGCGCAAAGACGGTGCGGGATATCATTACGGGATTTGACAATAACGGTACGGCGGATACTTTCAGCCAGCCCAGCGGGGTGGCGGTATCGGAGAGCGGGCAGCTCTATATTGCGGATTCCCAGAACCGCCGCGTAGTGGTGCTGGATACGGACGGGAGCCTGGTGAGGATCGTGAAGGATCCGCAGTCGGAGATTTTGGATGACAGTTTTACTTTTGTGCCGCTGAAGGTGACGGTGGATTATGCCGGCCGTATCTACTGCGTGGCGCAGAATATGTTTGAAGGCATCATGGTATTTGAGACAGACGGGCAGTTCACCGGCTTTTTCGGCACCATCAATGTGGATATCACTTTGTGGGAGCGGTTCTGGCGGCGGATCGCTTCAAAGGAAGAGCGTTCCCGCTCGCAGCTCTTTATCCCGACGGAGTTTACCGGCATCGATGTGGACCCGGAGGGCTTTGTCTATGCGTCAAATATCGATGTGAACGGCGAGCAGGGGGTGCGCCGCCTGAATCCCCGCGGAGAGGATGTGATCCGCAAGGGCGTGAATGAGAACCTGGGCGGGGATCTGTGGATCAGCGGTTCCACGGACTATGCGGGTCCCAGCCAGTTTACGGATGTGGTGTACCGGAAGAACGGCATCTATTCCTGCGTGGACCGGCGCAGAGGGCGTGTCTTTACCTATGACCATGAGGGTAATCTGCTCTATATCTTTGGCGGTATCGGTACGCAGAACGGCACATTCCAGCTGCCGACGGCCATCGAGAACGTGGGTGGGGATATCCTGGTGCTGGACGGCACCAAGGCGAATATCACTTATTTCAAGGAGACCGAATACGGGCGGCTCATCAACCAGGCAGTGGGGCTGCGTTATGACGGGGATGAAAAAGCGGCGGTGGAGTTGTGGAAGCAGGTGCTTTTGCTGGACGAAAACAACGAGCTGGCCAATACCGGCATCGGCAAGGCGTACCTGACGGCAGGGGAATACGAACTGGCCATGAAGTACTTAAAACTGGGCATGGCGCGGGAGTACTATTCCGTGGCATACAAGCGCTACCGCAACCAGTTTCTGACGAAGCATGCCAGCCTGTTCCTGACACTGCTCCTGGTACTGGTCATCGGCGGTATGGTGCTTTCCGGACTGCGGAAGGCAGGCGTGATCGGAAGCGGCAGGCCGGAGAAAACGGAGCAGGATCAAGACAGCCTTTGATAAGGCGGCAGTGAATTTTGTCCGCGGGTATCAAAGAAAAGCCGAAGTGATCAAAGGAACACCGAAACACAAAAAAGAATGCAGAAATGCTTAAAGGATCGCAGAAATGAAGAAAGCCTTCGCAAAGGAAAAATGGGAATATCTGCTGTATACCATGTCGCACCCGATGGACGGTTTTTACTGGATCCGCCACCAGGAAAAAGGCAGCGTGGGCGTAGCGGTCGTGATGGTGCTGCTCTTTTCGGCGGCATTTACATCCAACCGCCTGCTGGCGGGCTTTGTGGTGAATGATATCGACGCGCGCACCGTCAACAGTTTTTTTGAACTGCTGTCCGTGCTGATCCTGTATCTTTTGTTCTGCGTGAGCAACTGGTCCGTGACCTGCCTGATGAACGGCGAGGGGCGCATGAAGGATATCGCGGTGGCTATCGGCTATGGAACGCTGCCCATCAGTGTGGTACTGATCCTTGGGACGATCACCAGCAATTTCATCGCGGATGATGAGCAGGCGTTTTACTATATGCTGATCGGGATCGGCATTGCTTACGGACTGATCCTGATGCTGATCGGCATCATGCAGGTGCACAACTATACATTGGGAAAGACGCTGCTGACGGTGCTGCTGACCTTTGCGGCTTTTCTCATTATCGTATTCCTGATCCTGCTGCTGACCAATCTGCTGGGCATGGTGGTGAATTTTTTTAAGAGCGTGTATACGGAGATCATCTTCAGGGCATGACCGATATGGCAATGGAGGCCGGAATTTGAGCGAAAAAACGAAAAAACAGGATCTTTCAGGGGAAGTAAACCGGCGGGAAGAGAAAAGCGCAAAACAGGCGCGGGAGGCTGAGGAACGGGCCCGCGCGCTGGAAGTGCTGCGCTCTATTGCGGATGAAAACGTAAACAGCAAGCGGGAGCATGAAAAGGATGCGGCGTATTTAAGCCGGAAGAAAAGCCGCCGCGAGATGCGTGCGGAGGAGCGGCGCCGGAAAAAGGAAAAGGCTAAGGAACCCATGCGCCCTGCCACAAAGGTGATCCTGGGGCTTCTGGCAGCAGGTGTGGCAGCGCTGCTCCTCTATCTGGGGTATTATCTGATCTATATCGCAGGTTATAAGGGTTATGAAAAATATCTGGACAGTTATGCGTATGAGGCCGGAGCGGCTTATACCCCGATCCCCGGCAGCAATGTACCCGGCTATGACTGCGTGGCGGTGAGTGATGTGCTGGAACTCTATACCAGGCCGGCCGATGCAAATGTGGCGGTGTATGATAAGCGCAGCGGCAGGATCACATATTCCAACCCGCAGGATGCGGACAATGATACCGTGGCGAACGGGGCAAACAAAAATTTCTTAAAGAGCCAGTTCATGCTTTCCTATTACAACGCGGAGGTGGTGAGCGGCACCTGGAATTCCTGGGTGGACAGCGTACAGAAGGGAACATTTCAGGTGGAGAGCATCGCAAACGGCGTGCGCTATGTCTATACGATCGGGGATGCAGCGGCTTCCTTTGTGGTACCGCTGGAATACCGGCTGGAGGGGGATCATCTGGAGGTGAGCATCCCGGCTTCGGAGATACAGGAACTGGGGAATGGCTATGTATACCGTATCGCGCTGCTGCGCTATATGGGCGCGACTTCCTATGACGATACCGGTTATATGGTGGTGCCGAACGGCAGCGGTTCCCTCATCCGTTTTAACAACGGAAAGACCGCGGCAGCAGCCTATTCGCAGTATATCTATGATATCGATCCGCTGGCGGCGACCTATACCACGCCGGAGCCGCTGGAGGTAAACCGGCTGCCGCTGTACGGCATCTGCTCGCAGGATGGGGATATCCTGGTGAGCATTGAGGAATCGGCGACGAACTGCGTGCTGACGGCAGAGGTATCGGGGGTATATAATGATTATAACTATATCTTCCCGACCTTTGTATTCCGTACCTATGACGATCTGATGAACTTTGGCAATTCCACTACTTCCGTACTGGTGATGGAAAAAGAAAAGTACGACAGCAATGTGCGGGTGCGCTACAGTTTTCCGGATGATACGCACACGGGCTATTCCGGGCTGGCAAACTACTACAGGGAGCGTCTGGTGGACGAGGGCGTACTGGTGGCGAACGAGAGCGACCGGGATATCCCGTTTTACTATGATGTGATCGCCGGCGTGAAGGAGACCGGGCATTTTCTGGGCGTGCAATACCTGCATTCTTTCCCGATGACGACTTTTGCGCAGGCGGGGTATATGAGCGACATGCTCTATGAACTGGGCATGACCAATCAGGTGATGAACCTGCAGGGGGCATTTAACGGGGGATATTACCACAAGGCGGCCGATCATGTGCGGATCATGGGCATGCTGGGCGGCAGGGGCGGCCTGGAAAAACTGAATGAGAAGATCACGGCTGCTGACGGCAGCCTGTATCTGGATGTGGCATTCCAGAAAGTGACGATGGCGGATAAGTATTTCCCGCATAACCAGGTGGCCAGCCGCTATTACGGTTCCGGCTATACCGCGGTCTTTGGCCTGGTGAACCCGACGACTTACCGGAATACTTCGTCTTTGGGCTATCAGGAAAACCGCTATTCGGCGCTGTCCCCGAAGTTCCTGCCCAGATACACGGAGGGCTTTGTGCGGCAGACGCAGGCGATGGATCTATACGGCTATTCCCTGCGGGACCTGGGTAATTATCTGATCTCGGATAAAAAGCGCACGGACCTGATCGAGCGGGAAGAGGCGCTGGATATCGTGACCGGGCAGATGGCTTTACTGGAGGGGACCGGAAAGCGCATCATGACCAGCCGGGCAAATGCGTATGCCTTTCCGTATTCCACGGATATCATCAATGTGCCGCTTAACCATACGGACTATGCGATCGTGGACGAACGCATCCCGTTTTATGAGATGATCCTGCACGGCTATATCAATTACAGTTCGGAACTGCTGAATTTTGAAAACCGGGATGATATGGAGCGGATGCGGCTGCTGCTGGTGGAAACCGGGGCTTCCCCGCACTATGTGTTCACCTGGGAGGAGTCCAGCCGCATGAAGCTGACGGCGCTGAATTCCTATTATGCCACCACATTTGCAAACTGGGCGGATGCGGCGGCAGAAACCTATGCTTTTGTCAATGGCGCACTGAAGTATGTGCAGAATGAGGATATCGTAAAGCATGAGATCCTGGATGAAAACCTGCGGTGCATCACCTATTCCAACGGGGTGTCGATCGTGGTGAATTACGGGGATACGGACGCGGAGGTCACGGATGCTTCCGGCAATACCGTTACGGTTCCGGCGCTGGACTTTGCGCTGGTGCAGCCGGCAGGGTGAGGTAATAATGATCCGGGTGTATAAAGGGATTGTGGTCTATGGCTGAAACAGAAAAGAACAGGAAAACAGAACAGGAGATATCAAAGAAGGTACGCAAAGGCTCGACGCTGCTGCAGCGCAGGAACCGGAAGGGGTATCTCTTTATCCTGCCGTGGCTGGTGGGCTTTGTGCTGTTTTATGTGCGCAGTATTTTTATGACGCTGCAGTTTTCGTTCAACGATCTTTCGATGGACGCGGCCAGCGGCGGGTATAAACTGGACTGGGTGGGGCTTCAGAATTTCCGGGATGCCTTTGCGGCGCACCCGACCTTTAAGCAGGTGCTGACCACTTCGGTGCTGGATATGGTGATCGATGTGCCGCTCATCATCTTTTTCAGCCTGTTTATGGCGATGCTTTTAAATAAAGAATTTCCGGGCAGGGGACTGGTGCGCGCCATCTTTTTCCTGCCGGTGCTGATGAATGCGGGAGCGATCACGGCGGCGCTGGACCTAAGCGCTGCGATGATGAACGGCGGCGTGTCCGGCCAGGCAGCGGAAGCGGCGCAGACCACCGGCGATTCCGTGGCCTTTAATGTGAATTATCTGATCGATATGTTTGTGAGTTTTGGCATCCCGGAAAAACTGCTGGACTATATGGTGACGGCAGTGGAGCGCATCAACGACATCATCCGGGCATCGGGCGTGCAGATCATCATCTTTATCGCGGCGTTGCAGTCCATACCCTCTTCGCTTTATGAAGTGGCAAAGATCGAGGGCGCGACGACTTACGAGACTTTCTGGAAGGTGACCTTCCCGATGGTGATGCCGCATATCATCACGAATGTGGTCTATACGATCGTGGATTCCTACGCTGTGTCGGATGTGGTGGATCTGGCATATTCCACGGCGTTTACGAATTTTAATTACGGCTTGAGCGCTGTATTTTCTCTGGTTTCGTCCATCGTCACCTGCCTGATCCTGGTGCTGGTGGTATCGTTTATCCAGAAGAGGACATTTTATTACACATAACAGCCGGATGAGGGTATTTTTATGAAAGCAGTCAAACGGGAGATTTTTACAAATGAACTGGATCGCAGGATCTTTCTGGGGCAGGTAAAGGACTTTCTGGTGACGCTGGTAAAGATCGCCATACTGGTAGGGGTGAGTTATGTGATCCTTTCCCCGGTGATCGGCATGGTGGTTTCGTCCATTGCGTCCACGGAGGACATCTACAATCCCATGATGTTTATCCTGCCGCAGAATCCCGGTCTGGAGAAGTATTCCCTGGCGGCGCTGCGCATGGACTATGTAAAGACCATGGGGCGCGACCTGCTGTATACCATTACGCTGACGCTGATCCAGTTATTGGTCTGTTCCATGGTGGGGTATGGTTTTGCGCGTTTTCATTTTAAGGGGAAAAATCTTTTATTTGCCTGTGTGGTGGTGATGATCGTGATTCCCCCGCATACCATCATGCTGCCTCTGTACATGACATTTAAAAATTTTGATCTGTTCGGCCTGCTCACCCTTTTCGGCGGGAAGGGCGTCAACCTGATGAGCACGGTGAAACCCATGTATATCATGACTGCGTTGGGCTGCGGCGTCCGGAGCGGCCTGTATATCTATATCTTCAACCAGTTTTTCCGGGGGCTGCCCAAAGAGATCGAGGAGGCGGCATTTGTGGACGGCGCCGGAGTATGGTATACTTATTTCCGCATCATGCTGGTCAATGCCATGCCGTCGGTCATTACCGTGACGGTCTTTTCGCTGGTATGGCAGTTTAATGACGTGTTTTATTCCAATCTGTTCCTGATCAGTGAAAATGTGGTGATCAGTAAAAAGATATCCACCTTAGCCAGCGTGATCGCGAATCAGGACAAGATCCTGAATGTCAGGATCCAGGAGCAGTATGTAAATGCGGGCATCATCCTGGTACTCTTACCGATCGTGATCATCTATCTGCTGCTGCAGAAGCAGTTTATAGAAGGCGCGGAAAGAAGCGGCATCGTGGGATAAGTATGGAAACGTATAGTAAGCGCAATAAATAATTGCGCTTACTATAACGCTCCGCGAGGATGCGCACGGATTTTGTAAGGAAATATGCCGCTTTCAGCGGCCAAAATCCGGCGCAGTAAACGACAAAACGAAAATAGTTTTGTCGTTTACT
>JAFUUX010000014.1 GCA_017471325.1 Lachnospiraceae bacterium
TAAGCGCAATAAGTAATTGCGCTTACTATAACGCTCCGCGAGGATGCGCACGGATTTTGTAAGGAAATATGCCGCTTTCAGCGGCCAAAATCCGGCGCAGTAAACGACAAAACGAAAATAGTTTTGTCGTTTACTATATATAGAAGATCGTTATCCGTGAACAGAAACAGGAAAGTATTTGAATATCATGGAGATGCTTGTTGTTGTCCCGCGTCTAGTGTATAATATTGCATTAGAAGGGGATTGCCGATGGGCATCTTTTTATATGGAAGACAGTACTAAATGATAGCTTTGATAAAACATGGGAGGATAAGATGGTGAAGGATAGTGAAAAAATAAAAGCGATTCTTGAGGATGCATTTGGGAAAGATAGCAATGGGCAGCCGTTGGTCAATGAGCATTCCTTCCGGATGGAAGAAAATGATGAAGAAATAGCGTATGATGTGATAGAGGGGATTCGTATTCATGGAAACACAGGTAATGTTATTTCGTCTGATGGATATGTGAAAGGTAAAGTTTCAAAAAGTGTTACAGTAGTTAAAAATTTCAGTAAAAATCATGAAGGGAAAAAGGCGTTCCTGTTTTTTTTGTTCGAAGGAAAACCCGAATATATATTTTCGGTTGAAATTATAGATTATGCTGATACGAATACCAGTACAGTGACATTATGTAAAGAAAAAGATTTATCGGGCGTAACAGAAGATGTAAAGCGTGTAATGGGCACAAAGAGCTATTACTATATCGTAGCAATCAAAATAGGTTCGGTAAATAATCGGAATTACGATGTATTAAAACATTATCTTGTATCTTCAGACAACCGTACATATAACAGGATTGTCCGAAATATGGTTGAATACATTTTTGTCAAAAACGAACAGAAAGTGCCTGAAAACAAGCCGGAACTACCACATAACCTTCTTGTTTCCGGTGCACCGGGTACCGGGAAAAGCCATTACCTGGAAGCATCGGTTTTAAAGGCGGGAGGTGTATCCCGTGATAATGGTAAAAAATGGGAGATTCAAGACATAAGTCTTGTCAAAGGAATGATTAACGGGGATTCCGAATCGGAATTTGGAAATACAGAAGACGAAAAAATCGATAATGCGGTAAAAGTTTATCTGGATACTTATCTGACACGTGTTACATTTTATGAGGATTATTCCTATGAAAATTTTGTGGGATGTTATAAACCAATCCCCAAAAAGGGAAAAGCCGATATTTCTTATGATGGAAAGTATGGCAGCATTGAGGAAGAAAAGATTACTTACGAGTATGTACCGGGACCGTTTACAGAAACTTATATAAAAGCAAAAAACGATCCGGAACATAGCTATTATCTGATTATAGAAGAGATAAACAGGGCAAAAGCAGCGAGTGTTTTCGGGGATATATTCCAGTTAATGGATCGAAAAAACGGAGTGAGTGAATACGATATAAAACCGGAATCAGCTTTAGATAAATACTTAAAAACTGAGCTGGAATGTAAGTATAATGGAACTATGAAACTGCCGCCCAATATGTATCTTTGGGCGACAATGAACAGTGCTGATCAGGGAGTGCTGCCTTTGGATTCCGCTTTTAAGAGACGCTGGGCACAA
The DNA here is from genome assembly GCA_017471325.1 of Lachnospiraceae bacterium. Lineage (GTDB taxonomy): Bacteria > Bacillota > Clostridia > Lachnospirales > Lachnospiraceae > NK4A136. The sequence continues at coordinate 1,599 of JAFUUX010000014.1, forward strand.
ATCTATATGGATATCAATCCTGATGAAACAAAAGCGAGAGGCGCAGTACTTTCGCTGCATGCATCAAATGGAATTAAAAATATACTTTGGGAGAACCTGAGAACGGAGATCAATGATGTAATACTGGCAAATGGATTTGATGAGGACCGTTGTATCGGCTCCTGGTATTTCTCAGATGAGGAGATTCAACAGATCAACAATTATTTTCAAAAGGATCCGGCAGATAGAAGAAATCTGATTAATCCGTTGATTGACAAGTTATTCAGTTATCTGAGGCTGGATGTGTTTAGGAGAAATCCGGGCAGGATGTTTAAGGCGGAAACGGATACGAAACCGGGAATAACGATGTCTGATCTGAGAAGAAGGGTGATGCAGGGACAATCTATAGATAGTGTATTGAAGGTAGAATTAAAATGGCTGCCTAATGAGGCGGCACAATCGGAGCAGAATACTGTCCCTCAAAATAATGAGGCTGATGGCAATACAGATGATTCCGTAGAAAATCAAAATACGGCGTTGGATCAGGATTCGGATGGGGAAAAGGCGAATAACTGATAAGGCCGCTGGAGGGCGAAATGATGCGTCATATTGCGATTGTGCGTGAAGGAGACAGTGCCAGTGACTTCTTAAAGCTTTTAAGCGTGGAAAAACCAGAATTTTTCAAACGAGGTTCCATCGTATTTGTGGGAATGTATACGCTTAAGAGGAACAATGAGATCACGGTGTTGTATAGTTTGCCAAAGTATTATCCAAAGCAAAAGTGTAATTTAGAGAATCTTCCAGAGATACAAAAGCATATAAAAACAATCTGCCGGGTGGTGGAGAAGTTAAGGTCAGAAGGAAGAAAATTTGATGATGAAGAATATCTGTTTGATCCGTATGAACAGGGGCAGTCAAAAAAAGCAGTAAACAGATATGAACTGGCAGAGTATATCATAGAAGATTATCTGCAGAATGGATTGTATGTAAAAGATATCATAGAAAGCAGAAAGAATGGACCTGGAAGAACGAGTTGGGGAAAGACAGTAGCAAAACTTCAGCCGGTTATTCAGAATCATGCACCTGTTTATCTGGAGATGATGAACAGGTATCGGGTGATAGATGAGAATGATATTATTTCATTGATACATGCCAATGTGGTGAACCAGTGTCTTGATTTTTTGGGAATACCGGTCTGCAATGGTATGGAGTATCTTGAAACTGAGGAACTGGAGGAAGATCTTTCATGTTATTCCTCTACGATAAACATTCGCAGTACCTATGTTTTTAAAGAGAGGGAAATCAATCTTTTTAAAGCATTGGAGGCCTGGTGTGAGACAACGAGGTATTATAAGAATTATGCAGGCGTAACCTGTTTTGACCGTGTCTGGGAATGGGTAAATGATTCTGTATGGGGCAATGTTAAAGCCCCAAACTCTGGAAATCCAGTATATTGTGTTAATAATATTAAATATAGAGGCAGAGGAGAGGCTATTCCGGATACGATCAGAATAGAGAAGGGAGAGAATCAACCGGAGGTTTATATCTATGATTCAAAATATTATTGTATTGAACATATTTACGGGGATAAAAGTGTCAAAGGCTGGCCGGCAAATTCGGATATCGTAAAACAGGTTGCCTATCTGAAACTGATCAAGAGCCAGCATGTTGCTGATGCTTTTTATAATTCTTTTCTGTTGCCGGAATCACTTGAAGGATGCGGTGATGACAAAGAGAACTTTGGTATACCGGATGGGCAGTGGTTTTCTGTTATAGGTTATGTTGAGCCTGGGGCTTTTAATCTAAAGTTAGATATGAAACCGAATGAGGAAAAGGAGAAACGAGTTGGATTGATCATCGTGAAACCGGAAAAAATATATGATATGTATCTTTCGGGAAGAAAGGCGGCATATTCAGACGTGAGAGAAACCTCAAAATATATTTCATTATAAAAATCAGACAAATCTGTCCGTATAAAGTACCCCGCTGCTGGTATGATAAGTATATCAGCAACAGGGTATTTTATTTTAAAGGAGGGAAGAGATATGGCAGTTTTTTCAGAAGTGGAGATCTATAAGCAGTTTGGAAGTATGCTGGATAAGCCCGGGCTCAGGCTCAAGCAGGTAAAGGAATACATGAGGGAAGTGATGGAATCCATCATGCGGGAGAGCGGAAGTGTCATTTGGGAAGGAGAAGTGGAAAAAGGGAGGTATATGAAAAAGGCGGTGCCGTTTGTCTGCGTGTATCCGGAGAACCAGTTCGTTGGAGAGTATCGGTTTCGCCATATCGCAGGGGGGCTTTATCGTGCAGAGCCGAAGTTCATGATCCGGGAGGAGGAGCTGGCGGAACTTTTGGCGGAATATACAGAGATCCAGTTGTCGGCAGAGAAAACGGATGACGGTCTGTATCAGGTGATATACGGATATGCGCCGGAGTTTTCACAGTTATATATTACAGATACTTCCGCATGGAAGGAACTGGGAGAGCGTACCGCACGGTTGATGCGCCATAAAAAGAGATTTCTGGAAACCAGATCCCTGGGATATAACGATTTTCTGACAGAGCAGGAGAAGAAAGAAGAGGAAGAACTGTTGGAAAAGAAGCATCAAAAACGGCATCCCCAAAAAAGGGCGTTTGAATGGGAGATACCGGAAAAGAAGGATGGAGAGTGGATCTTTCTGGGCAGTGTGATCGGTGAAAAGATAGAGGAAGGCATATATGCCATCAGGGATCCCAGAAGGTATGACTTTGGAAGCGTGTGTTATTTTTATGAGGGTATGGAATTGTCTGAGGTATGCTGTGATGGTCTTGCAGGAGAACATGGTGTTTGGGTATTGTGTTCCGTACATATGGATTATGAAAGAGCACCCTGGTTACGTGAAAAAGAATGGCAGTGCCTGGCGGAACTTATCGCGATCGGGGAAGAAAATCTTCCGAAATTGAAAAAGTACTTAGGAAATTTCTCAGGGAAATACGATGAAGTGATCAAAATAGCGTAAGGACAGCGGAATGCTGCCATAGTTATAACATGGCATTGCAAAGCGGGATGGAGGTAAAAGAGGGAATGTTTAACTGATATCCCGTACTGCAATAGATAATGAGCCCTCTGTTCCGGTGCCTGAGCCATGGAGCAGGGGGCTTTTTCCGGATGTTTTTCATGACAGACTACGATGGGTGTGTTATACTCACAATAGAAATATGGACAGGATGGGTACGGAAGATCTATGGGAACAGGAAAAGCCAGAAAGAACGGAAAAAATACTGAAAAGAAATATGAAAAAAAATATGAAAAGAAAATCGCACAAAACACCGTGACAGGCCAAAACGGGAAAGCGGTCAACCGCGGAAACCGGGATCATGCAGTTTTGGATCACAATGTTTTGAATGATGCGGATTTGAATCATAATGTTTTGGATAATAAAGTTCCGGATAATGGGGCACCGTCTAATGAGATAGACGATATCGATGTGGTGCTGGAAGCAGGGGAGATCCTGATCGAGAGCGGGGCGGAGATCTACCGTGTGGATGAAACCATGCAGCATTTCGCAAAGGTGCTGCAGATTGCGGAGTTTGAGTCCTGCATCGTCAATCAGGGGATCATGGGCTCCGGCAGGAACCGGCATGGGGAACTGGTGGCAAAAGTAGCCATGGTATCAGAGACCAAGGTGCATCTTGGCAAACTGGAGGCTGTTAATGATCTGTCCCGCAGCCTAAAGCCGGAGGAGCATCCGCCGTTAGAGAAGATCGCGGAGAAACTGCAGGAGATCGACAACAAACCGGAGGCGAAGGTGCAGTACACCCTGCTGGCTTTTTTTCTGGGCGCAGGAGGGCTTTCGTATGCGATAGGCATCCCGCTTTTGGATGCTTTTCTGGCAGCGCTTTGCGGAATGGTGCTGGGCTTATTCCTGCGCTTTATCAATAAGCATATCCACACGCGTTTTCTGGTCACGATCCTGGGCAGCGCCGTGGTGACGCTCATAGCGCACCTGCTGCATCTGCAGACGTTTGGAGGGCATGCCGGTCTGACCATCCTGGGTACGCTCATGCTCATGGTACCGGGAGCCGTATTTGTCAATTCGGTCAGGGAGTTTTCGCAGAACAACTATACCACCGGTATTTCGCTGCTGATGGCGGCACTGCTGACCGGGATATCGATCGCCGTGGGCGTGGCTGCGGTATCGGAAGTACTGCCCTTTGCGGAGCAGATCACGGACAGTTTTAACGGCAGGGTGGATTCCGTATGGGAAGGGATCCTGCGCGTGATCGCCGCAGGGATCGGTACGATTGCTTTTTCGTATCTGTATCATGCGCCAAGACGGTATTTTAAAGACCTGTGCCTGCTGGCGGCGGCTTCCTGGACGATCTATCTGTGTCTGGTGCAGTTTACCGGGCTGGTTCCCGTTGCGGTATTTGCGGCGGCTACCTTTGTGTCGCTCTGTTCCAGGCGGCTTTCCGTGGTCCGCAAATGCCCCATGACCATATTCCTTTCCACCAGCATTTTTCCTTTGATGCCCGGCTTAAGTCTGTATCGGGGGATCTATTATCTGCTGATCGGTGTCAATGATCTGGCTTATACCTATATGCGCAGCTGTTTTGTGACGGCATTCACCATTGCCATTGCCATCAGTCTGGTGCAGCAGCTGTTGGGGCGCAAACTTGTACGGCGAAAGATCCTGAATAAGAGTATCGTGATGTAATGCCGGAAAAGAATGCTTCGGGGGGCGGTACCCCCCTGCAAACCCGGTTTCAGATGCGTTCTGCGTAGCATCATTCTTTGATTTTCCATGTTTTCCGCTATAGACAAAACCTATAACAAGGCATAAATGTAATGTATTTGATTTTAAAGTGTTATAGGGTTATATTATAAGCACATCAAAAACATATTAAAACAATAGGTAATTTAAAGGAGGAGAATTATGAAAAAAGGGTTTTTAACAGCAGTATTCTCATTGGTGGCCACAGCAGCGCTTGCAGGATGCGGAAGCGCAGCAGCACCGGCGGCAGCCACCGCACAGGCAGCAGGAACGGAGAGCGCGCCGCAGAGCACGACGATCAAAGTAGGGGCAAATATCACGCCGCATTCCGAGATCCTGGAAGAAGCCAAGCCGCTGCTGGCAGCAAAGGGCATTACGCTGGAGGTGGTACAGCTGGAGGATTCCGTGACGCCGAATACCGGCGTGATCGAGGGCAGCCTGGATGCCAATTATTTCCAGCATGTGCCTTATCTGGAGCAGTTCAATCTGGAAAACGGCTCAGATCTGGTATCCATCGGTGCTATCCACTATGAGCCCTTTGGGATCTATGCGGGACAGACCACGGATCTGGCAGATCTGCCGGACGGGGCTTTGGTAGCGGTGCCGAACAATGTGACCAATGAAGCAAGAGCCCTGCTTTTGCTGGCACAGGAGGGACTGTTGGTGCTGAATGAGGATGCAGGCATCAATGCGACGATCGGTGATATCGTGGAAAACCCGAAGAACATCGAGTTTAAGGAACTGGCGCCGGAACAGCTCGTGCAGGCGCTGCCGGATGTGAACATCGCAGTCATCAACGGCAACTACGCGATCGAAGGCGGCCTGCATGTAAGCAATGCGCTTGCAGTGGAGGCAAATGACGGTCTGGCGGCCACGACTTACGGCAATATCATCGCCACTTCACCGGCAAAGCAGAATGACGAGGCACTGAAGACACTGGTGGAAGTGCTGCAGGGACCGGAGATCAAGGCATTTATCGAAGGCAAGTATGACGGCGCGGTGGTACCGCTGAACTAAGGTCAGGTCGCGGCGGGGGCTTAGGGGGAGGGTTCCCGCCGGCGGCTGAGATCAGGGAGAGAGGCAACATTATGATCGGTTTTGAATACTATAATCCTGCCCGGATCGTATTTGGCGAAGGCAGTGAGAAAAAACTGAAGGATCTGCTGCAGGCATATGATGTGCATTCCCTGCTGCTGGTATACAGCGGAAACTTCATTAAAGACCTGGGCATCTATGCGGAGGTGGAAGCGGCAGTGAAAGCCCTGGGCATAGCATTTTCCGAAAACGGAAATGTAGTGCCGAATCCTTCTATCGAACTGGTCAGGGAACTGGTGCGGGAAGGCAAGGAAAAGAAAGTAGACTTTGTGCTGGCCGTGGGCGGTGGCAGTGCGATCGATACAGCCAAGGCCACATCCATCGGTATCCCGTATGATGGTGATGTCTGGGATTTCTTTGAAAAAGGGATCTCACCCGAAGAGGTGCTGCCCATCGGCGTGATCGCCACTACGGCATCCAGCGGTTCGGAAACATCAAATGCGGCGATCCTTTCCAACGGGGAATGGAAACTGGGCTTTGAAGATGACCGCATCATTCCGAAATTTGCGATCATGAATCCGCGCTATACGGTGAACCTGCCCTCTTATCAGACCATGGTAGGCATCGCGGATGTGCTGGCGCATCTGCTGGAAAGGTACTTCTCGGATGAAAAGTACTCGGATGTGACGGATTATCTGATCGAAGGCGGCATACGGGCACTACTGGTCAATGCAGACCGCCTGCTGGCTGATCCGACGGATATCAATGCCAGAGGAGAGATTCAATGGCTGGCCAGCGTGGCGCACAACAATTTCCTGGATGCGGGGCGGCGCGCAGACTGGGGTTCCCACAGGATCGAGCATGAACTATCGGCACAGTACAATATCACCCACGGCGAAGGCATGGCGGTGGTGCTGGTGGCCTGGACGAAGTACATGGCTGAGAAAAAGCCGTGGCGGCCGGCACTTCTGGCAACAAGGGTATTTGGGGCAGATGCTTTTAACTATAATGAAAAAGAGCGTGCATATCTGCTGGCAGGGCAGTTAAAGGCGTTCTTCAGGAAACTGGGGTTAAAAACCACGCTTACCGAACTGGGGATCGATGAAACGGATTTTGCGAGAATGGCAGAACGCGCTACCAGAAACGGCAGCGTAGGACATTATGTGGCTTTGGATGCGCAGAGCATCATTGAAATATTAAAACTGGCACAGTAAACACACAGAAAAGACAAATGAAGGGAGAACAAAAAAATGGCAAGGATCAGACTGGTAGAACAGAACGAGGTAAGCGGCGCAGAGAAGGAGCGGTATGATGAACTGGCAGGCAGAAATGCCGTGACCAATATGAAAAAGGGACTGTTGAACGATGCGGCAACCTATGATGCATACATGGCCTGGTACACTTCATGGAAACGTCTGGTAGAGGTGGTCGGTGAGAAGGATGCGGTGCTGTATGCACATGCGATCTCTACAACAAACTCTTGCCAGTTGTGCTCACTGTTCTTTATCAGTGATGTGAAGGGACTGGGACTGGATCCGCACAACCTGCAGTATGATGAAAAGGAGCAGGTATTGACAGAACTCGGACGCCAGATCGTAAAGAATCCGACAGCGGTATCCGATGAACTGTTTGACCGCCTGCGCAAGTTCTTTGATGATGTGGAGATCGTTGTGATCGTCGGTTTTGCAGGGCAGATGATCGCTACAAACAACTTCAATTCCGTATTGAAGATCGATGTGGATCAAAGATTGCTGCCGATCATCAATGAATTCAAACCGGCTACCTGGAGAGAAGGCATTCAGTAAGGACAGGGAATACGGCAGTATGGATATGCAAAACGATTAAAACGTAACTGTCAGAACCCAAGGGGTTCTGAACAGTTACGATTTTTTATGGCATCCAGCGCCCGGAAGCGCCACAGGGCAGTACCAGGCGGGTACCGGAGACCGGCAGGCCGATCTCGCTGCTTTCCACATGGCCGCCGCGCTTTTCGGTGATGGCTTTTTCCAGCATATAGGTCAGTACTGCGGGCTGCAGACCGGTGGTATAGGAATTGATCAGGAAGAACAGGGGGGCATCGGATAATAATTGTGCGGCCAGTTGTACCAAAGGCCATACGGACTCCTCGATCTTCCAGATCTCCCCTTTCGGACCGCGGCCGTAGGAAGGCGGATCCATCAGGATGCCATCGTAGCGGTTGCCGCGGCGCAGTTCGCGTTCCACAAATTTAACGCAGTCATCCACGATCCAGCGGGTTTTTTCTGCCGGAACCTGCGAGGCGGCGGCATTTTCCTTTGCCCAGGCAACCATGCCTTTTGCGGCGTCTACATGCGTGACTTTTGCGCCTGAGGCAGCCAGGGCTGCAGTGGCACCGCCGGTATAGGCAAAGAGATTGAGCACACGTACCTCCCGGCCGGTCTGTACGGCATCGGTTACCAGACCACTCATCCATTCCCAGTTGACAGCCTGCTCCGGAAAGATCCCGGTGTGCTTAAAGGCAAAGGGTTTTAAATGAAAGCAGAGGGAATGTCCCGCGGCAAGGGGGTAGGAGATCGTCCATTCCTGCGGCAGATCCCGGAATTCCCATTCGCCGCCGCCTTTTGTACTACGGTGGTAATGGCCGTTTTTCTTTTTCCACATGGGATGGCCATGCCCGGTGTCCCAGATCACCTGGGGATCGGGGCGCACCAGAATGTAATCCCCCCAGCGTTCCAGTTTCTCACCGCCGCTGCAGTCCAGTACTTCATAATCTTTCCAATGCTCTGCTGTCCACATACCTGTACCACCTTATCCTGAAAAGTCCTGTGCTTGCAAAAATCATACTTTTTATGGTACAATATGCCTTATCGTTTTGCAATCAAAAAGTGACGGGAAGGAGAATAAAAATGGGTTCAACAATGGGCTGGATCCTGGCTACACTGGTGTGCTATCTGGCAATGATGGTCATCATCGGGGCAGTTTACAGCAAAAAAAATGTGAATGCAGAGGATTATTTTCTGGGCGGCAGGTCTTTAGGCGCCTTTGTGGCAGCTTTATCCGCACAGGCTTCCGATATGAGCGGCTGGCTGCTGATGGGACTGCCGGGAGCCATCTTTTTATCAGGCTTATCCGGAGATGGCTGGGTGTGTATCGGTCTGCTGATCGGTACGATACTCAATTGGGTGATCGTGGCATCACCGCTGCGCCGCTATACGATCCTGGCAGGCAACAGCGTGACGCTGCCCATGTTTTTTGAAAACCGCTATGGGGATAAAAAGAAGATCCTGATGACCATTTCTTCTATTATCATAGCGTTGTTCTTTACCGTGTATACGGCATCTGCGCTGGCTTCCGGCGGAAAACTGTTCAATTCCATCTTCAACCTGGATTATAAGATCGCGCTGACCATAGGCGCTGTCGTGATCCTGACCTATACATTTCTGGGCGGTTTTAAGGCGGTCTGCACCACAGACCTGATCCAGGGGATGCTCATGCTGGTAGGGCTTTTGGTGGTACCGATCACCGTGTATGCCATGATGAGCGGCAGCGGTGTGAACATTGCGGAGGCACTGATGGCAAACGGTGTGGAAGATGTAAATAGTTTCACCAGTTTTTTCCATAACAATACCGCGATCAGTATCATTTCCGGGCTTGCCTGGGGGCTTGGCTATTTTGGTATGCCGCACATTCTGGTGCGTTTCATGGCGGTAAAGGATGATAAGGCCATGAACAAGTCCAAAGTGATCGCGATCACCTGGGTTACGCTTTCCCTGGCGGCAGCAGGGGTGATCGGCGTGTTGGGGCGTGCCTATATGGAGTTCAGCCTGTTTAAGGAGTCCGGGGCAGAAGGCGCGCTGTACAGTTCCGAGCATATCTTTATCGAGATGATCAAGAAGGTCTTTACGGAGCGGATCAATGCCCCGATCATTGCCGGAGTGTTCTTAAGCGGTATCCTGGCGGCGATCATGTCCACGGCGGATTCCCAATTGCTGGTCAGTGCATCGGCGATCGCGGAGGATATCTATAAGGGCGTGATCAGGAAGGATGCGGATGATAAGAAAGTGCTGAACTTAAGCCGTATCGCGATCATCGTGATCGCTGTGGTCGCTTATGTGATCGCGCTGGATCCGGATTCGTCCGTCATGGGACTGGTATCGGATGCATGGGCGGGACTTGGCTCCGCGTTTGGTCCGCTGGTACTGATGAGCCTGTTCTGGAGAAGGACCAATCTGCAGGGGGCGATCGCGGGCCTGGTGAGCGGGGCGCTGACTGTGATCATCTGGGATTATCTGCCCATTATGGGCGGCATAACGCCCTATAAGGCAACAGGACTGTATTCTTTATCGCTGGGCTTTGTGATCAGCCTGATATGCATCGTGGTGGTGAGCCTGGCGACCAAGGCACCGGATCAGAAGATCACGGATACCTTCGATCTGGTCAGGAAGAAGGCCGAAAGGCAGTAAAGCGCACACTTGACGCTGTTTGCGGCGCGTGTTATAATCCATGAGTAAAAGACGGAACATGAAAGCGGGGCGTCCTTTACGCTCCGCTTTGTTATATCGCAGAGCCCCGGGAGGAATATACAAGTAAAAAATGACCGTCGGCTCGCGGGCGGGTAGGGAGCGGCTTCATCTTCCCTGCTCGATTTATAAGGAGTATTTTATGCGGTTTTGACACAAGATCAGGGAAGGGAGAAACTATGGTCAAGGCAGTTGTAGGTGCAAACTGGGGAGATGAAGGAAAAGGCAAGATCACGGATATGCTGGCGCAGGATGCGGATATCGTCGTGCGTTTTCAGGGTGGAGCAAATGCGGGACATACGATCAAAAACAAGTATGGCAAATTTGCGCTGCATTCCCTGCCGTCCGGTGTATTTTACGATCATACCACTTCGGTCATCGGCAATGGCGTGGCGCTGAATATACCGATCTTTTTTAAGGAGATCCAGTCGATCATCAGCAAGAATGTGCCTATGCCGAAGATCATGATCAGTGACCGTGCGCAGATGGTGATGCCGTATCATATCAAGTTTGATGAATACGAAGAGGAACGTCTGAAAGGGGCGGCCTTTGGTTCTACCAAGTCCGGTATCGCGCCTTTTTATTCCGATAAATTTGCGAAGACCGGTTTTCAGGTGAATGAACTGTTTGACGAAAAGACGCTGAAAGAGAAGATCGGGCGCGTGATCGTACAGAAGAACGTGCTGCTGGAGCACCTGTATCATAAACCCCTGATCGATCAGGAAGAACTGTTTGCAACCCTGATGGAGTATAAAAAGATGGTAGAGCCGTATGTCGGGGATGTATCTGCATTCCTGGGGCAGGCTCTGAAAGACGGCAAGACCATACTGCTGGAAGGACAGTTGGGAACACTCAAGGATACCGATCACGGGATCTATCCGATGGTGACCAGTTCCAATACCATTGCAGCATACGGAGCTGTAGGCGCGGGCATCCCGCCGTATGAGATCAGGGAGATCATCACGGTATGCAAGGCATATTCCTCGGCAGTGGGCGGCGGTGCTTTTGTATCGGAGATCTTTGGCGCAGAGGCAGAGGAATTGCGTAACAGAGGCGGTGACGGCGGTGAATACGGTGCTACTACGGGCAGACCGCGCCGTGTGGGCTGGTTTGACTGCGTGGCTTCCAAATACGGCTGCCGGCTGCAGGGTACTACGGATGTGGCATTTACGGTGCTGGATGTGCTGGAATATTTAGACGAGATCCCTGTATGCGTTGGATATGATATTGACGGTGAAGTGACCACGGAATTCCCGGTGACCTGGAAACTGGAAAAGGCCAAACCGGTACTGAAAAAACTGCCGGGGTGGAAATCCGATATCCGCGGCATTAAGAACTACGAGGATCTGCCGGAAAACTGCCGCAGGTATGTAGAGTTTGTGGAGGAGCAGATCGGCTATCCGATCACCATGATCTCTAACGGGCCGGCCAGAGAGGATATCATCTACAGAAAGAGTCCGTTAAAGCAATAAAAGGCAGAATGGCAATATGTTGTGGATCATACTGACGCTGTTTTACGGTATCGTAAAAGGGGCGCGGGAAATAGTTAAAAAGAAGTCTTTTGAGAAAAGTACCCTCATGGAGGTACTTTTCTTTTATACATTGATCGGTTTTCTGATGCTTCTGCCGGATATCGGCAATGTATCCGGGCTGACGCCGGAACTCTACGGACTTGTGGCACTCAAATCTTTTATTATTTTTGTGGCGTGGCTTTGCGGCTTTAAGGCGGTAAAAGAGATCCCGGTCAGCGTTTACGGCGTGCTGGATCTTTCCAGGGTATTGTTTTCCACGCTTTTAGGGATCTTTGTGCTGCATGAGACCATGCGTGGAAATCAGGTGCTGGGGCTGTTTCTGGTGGCTGCCGGCCTGGTGGCTCTTCGGTTTGAAAAAAACTGGAGGAAACGGCGGGAGGCAAAAAAAGCATCTGCCGCCGGCCTGCCTGTTTCGGCGGATGAGCAGACACCGGAGCAGGTGGAAAAGGAAAAATCCAACCCGGTACTTTTTACGGCAATGGCATTTCTGTCCGCTTTATTGAACGCTATGTCAGGTACAATGGATAAGATCCTGACAAAGGAGGTGACCTCGGCGCAGCTGCAGTTTTGGTATATGCTGTTTCTGCTGCTGATGTATGCGGCGTATATCCTGGTCACGCGCACAAAACTGGATCTTAAGCGCGCCGTGAAAAATGAGTGGATCTGGGTGCTGAGTGCCCTGTTCATCGTAGCGGATCGTGCACTGTTTGTAGCAAACGGCATACCGGATTCCAGGGTGACGGTCATGACACTGCTCAAGCAGTCGGGCTGCATCGTGACCATCGTAGCAGGAAAGCTTGTGTTTAAGGAAAAGGGGATCGGATATAAACTATGCTGCGCGGCAGTGATCATTGCAGGTATCATGGTGGGCGCGATATGATTTAAGAGGGGCTTGGGACGGAACAGGTTTATGCATGGAAGGGAGTCTGACAGCGTTTTTTGAACGGCAGGGAGAAACGGGAGGTTTGGAATAGCAATGGGTTTATTGGATGGACTGAATGACAGGCAATATGAGGCGGCCAGCCACGTGGACGGGCCGATCCTGATCATCGCGGGTGCCGGCTCTGGCAAGACCAGGGTGCTGACACACCGGGTGGCGTATCTGATCAAAGAGATCGGTGTGAATCCCTATAATATCATGGCGATCACCTTTACGAACAAGGCCGCGGGAGAGATGCGGGAGCGTGTGGACAAGATCGTAGGGGAAGGCTCGGAGGGTGTGTGGGTCATGACTTTTCACGCAACCTGCGTGCGCCTTTTGCGGCGCCATATCGACCAGATCGGCTATGACAACAGTTTTACGATCTATGACAGTGATGACAGTAAATCCGTGATGAAGGCAGTCTTTAAGAAACTGAAGATCGACACCAAGTACCTGAAAGAAGCAACGGTGCTGCGGGAGATCTCGAATGCGAAAAATGAACTGCAGGGGCCGCGCGAGTACGCGGAGATCAACGGTAACGATTACAGCAAGCACAAGATCATACAGGCGTATAATGAATATCAGGATACGCTGCGGAAAAACAATGCGCTGGATTTTGATGATCTGCTGCGCATGACGGTGTATCTTTTCAAGGCATGCCCGGAGGTGCTGGAAAATTATCAGGATCGTTTTCGCTATATCATGGTGGACGAGTACCAGGATACCAACAATGCGCAGTTTGAACTGGTGCGGCTGCTGGCAGGGAGCCGGAAGAATATCTGTGTAGTGGGTGATGATGACCAGTCCATTTATAAATTCCGCGGTGCCAATATCATGAATATCCTGAATTTTGAAAAGGTGTTCCGTGGCGCGAAGGTGGTAAAACTGGAGCAGAATTACCGGAGCACGCAAAATATCTTAAATGCGGCAAATGCAGTGATCGCCAATAACCATGGGCGCAAAGCCAAAGCCCTCTGGACCGACAGGAAATCGGATGAGCCGGTGTATTTCCGGCAGTATGACAGCGGGCGGGAGGAAGCGGCGGAGATCGTAGCCGAGATCGGTAAACTAAAGAGGCACGGCAGGGCGGAGTACAGTGACTGTGCCATTCTGTACCGTACCAATGCGCAGTCCCGTGAGTTTGAAGAGGCTTTCGTGCGGGAGAATATACCATATTATATCGTAGGCGGTGTGAACTTCTATGCCCGCCGGGAGATCAAAGACGTACTGGCGTACTTAAAGACGATCGACAACGGCAGGGATGATCTGGCGGTACGCCGGATCATTAACGTGCCGAAACGGGGCATTGGTGCTGCCAGTATCCAGAAGGTGACGGATTTTGCGGAAGGGCAGGGGATCTCTTTCTTTGAAGCCTGCTTACGCGCAAAAGAAGTGCCGGGACTGAATAAAGCAGCGGATAAGATCGCAGCATTTGCACGCATGATCGAGTCTTATCGGGCCGTGATCGGAGAATACGGCCTGACGGAAACGGCAGCAAACATGCTCGAGGAAACCGGCTATGTGGACGAGATCCGGGAGTCGGATGAGGATGATGCGCAGGACCGCATCGAAAATATCCAGGAACTGATGAACCGCATCCGTATCTTTGAGGATGAGCATCCGGAAGGGACGCTGTCAGACTTTTTGGAGGATGTGGCACTGGTATCCGATCTGGACAATGCGGATGCGGAGGTGTCCCGTGTGCTGCTGATGACCGTGCATAGTGCGAAAGGTCTGGAATTTCCCAGGGTATGGCTCTGCGGCATGGAGGATGGCGTATTTCCGGGATATATGTCGATCAACAGTGATAATGATGAAGATATCGAAGAGGAACGGCGTCTTGCGTACGTGGCGATCACCCGTGCCAAGGATGTGCTCTGCATCAGCGCGGCACGATCCCGCATGGTACGAGGGGAGACACAGTACAATGCTGTAAGCCGCTTTGTCAAAGAGATCCCGAAGGAATACTTATCCGGCGAGATGCCAAAAGAGATATTCCGGGAAGAGGAACGCTATAACGAAGATGACAGCCCGCGGCGTTTCTTTAGAGAAATGCCCTTTTCCGGGAATGCGATACCGGAAAGAGGGTGGATCCCGCCAGGGAAAAAGCATGCGGAGGCGGTAAAGCCGGAAGTAAAACTGGTCAAAGGCGGGGAACTGGAATTTGCGGCACCGGAATACCGGGTGGGAGACCGGGTGGTGCATATCAAATTCGGGGAGGGCGAGGTGCTTTCCATAGAGAAAGGACCGCGTGATTACCGGGTAACAGTGCAGTTTGATGAGGTGGGACAGAAGGTGATGTATGCCGCTTTTGCAAAACTGCAGAAGATATGAAAAAAATGCTAGTAAAATCTGTATATTTGTGCTATTCTAATATTGGAATTAGTTGTAAATGACCGGCACGGCGCCGGAACAGTAAATATTTAGGAGGATGTTATGGCAAGCAAGGTAGAAGATCTGTTGACAGCAGTAAAACTGAACGATCTGCTGAACAAGAAGCAGGAGACAGTGGTCGTTGAAGAGAAGAAGTCCGTTTGGAAGACCGTTTTGATCGTGGTCGGTATCGTGACGGTAGTGGCAGTGATCGCGTATGCTGTATATAAGTTCATGACGCCGGATTATCTGGATGATTTTGATGATGACTTTGACGATGACTTCGATGATGATTTCTTTGATGATGATGATTTTGTAGTAGATGAGTCTGCAAAGGGTGATGATAAAGCAGATTCCGATGCTGAATAAGAAACAGTAAGCATTTGCAAAGGTGACAGAAAATGAGCAGAAAAGCGGGATTTTATATCCCGCTTTTTGTGGTAACAGAGGAGAAAGATGAAAAAAGGGCAGGATTATACCGGAAAAGTAGTGCGTATGGATTTTCCGAATAAGGGGATCGTAGAGGTGCAGACAGAAGACGGGATCGAACAGGCAACGGTGAAAAATGCGCTGCCGGGGCAGACCGTTCGTTTTGGCGTAAGCAAACGCAGAGGAGGCCATGCGGAAGGCAGGCTGAAAGAAGTGGTAGAGCCGGCAGCCTGCGAAACCGGGGAGGCCTGCCTGCATGCGGGGAACTGCGGCGGGTGTCTGTATCAGGGCTTTCCGTATCAGGAAACGCTGAACTGCAAGGAGGAGCAGATACAGCGCCTGCTGGCAGGATATACGGACGGCGCGGTGTATGACGGGCTGATCCCCAGTCCTTTGGAGAGCGGATACCGCAACAAGATGGAGTATACCTTCGGGGATGAGGTCAAAGATGGTCCGATGACGCTGGGACTGCACAAACGGGGAAGTTTCCATGATATCCTTACTGTGGGAGACTGCAGGATCGCGGATGCGGATTTTGGCAGGATACTGGAATATACGCTGGATTTCTTTACGGAAAAGGGAGTGCCGTATTACCATAGGATGAGGCATACAGGCATCCTGCGGCATCTGCTGGTGCGCAAGGCTGCACGCACGGGGGAACTGCTGGTGGGGTTGGTGAGCGCGACAGGAAAAGCAGCGGTAGCGGGAAATGCTGAACAGTCTGTGGAACGAATGCAGGATGGCACACAGCAGACGGGAGAGGCATTATCCCCGGAATTGCTGGAGGAATGGAAAAACGGTTTGTTGGAACTGGATCTGCAGGGGAAATTTGCCGGCATCCTGCATATTTTAAATGACAGTTTTGCGGATGCGGTGCAGTGTGAGCAGATGGAGATCCTGTATGGCAGGGATTATTTTATGGAGGAGATCCTGGGGCTAAAGTTTAAGGTATCCACTTTTTCCTTTTTCCAGACCAACAGCCTGGGGGCGGAACGGCTCTACAGCCTGGTGCGGGAATACCTGCAGCAGGAGGGCGTGAAGGGAACGGTGTTTGACCTGTACAGCGGCACCGGCACGATCGCACAGCTTTTAAGTCCTGCGGCAGAGCAGGTGATCGGTGTAGAGATCGTGGAGGAAGCCGTGGAGGCGGCAAAGGAAAATGCGGCCCGGAACGGGCTTGATAATTGCAGTTTCATCGCCGGAGATGTGCTGAAGGTGCTGGATGCGGTAGAAGAGAAGCCGGACTATATCGTGCTGGATCCACCCAGAGACGGCATTCATCCCAAGGCATTGCAGAAGATCCTTTCCTACGGCGTGGAAAGCCTGGTCTATATTTCCTGTAAACCCACCAGTTTGGCGCGCGATATGGCGGCGATTTCGGCAGCAGGCTACCGGATCATCCGATGGGGGATGGTGGATATGTTCCCGTATACGGGGAATATTGAGACTGTGTGCCTCTTGAGCAACCGAAAACCAGATGCGAGAGTAAAGATCGATGTGGATCTGGAAGATTACTACCGTATCAAGGACGAACAGAAAAAGAATAAAGCCTCAGAATAAAATAAAACACCGAACTTAAAGCGA
>JAFUUX010000055.1 GCA_017471325.1 Lachnospiraceae bacterium
AGCGCAATAAATAATTGCGCTTACTATAACGCTCCGCGAGGATGCGCACGGATTTTGTAAGGAAATATGCCGCTTTCAGCGGCCAAAATCCGGCGCAGTAAACGACAAAACGAAAATAGTTTTGTCGTTTACTATATTTTCTTCCCGGTTTATGGTATACTCCGGTTATGGAAAATGATCATAAACTGTTTCAAAACGCAATATCCAATTTTACCTTCGATCTGGCCTGCCGCGGTGCCATACGCCACTTATGCGACTTAGGCTATGATGCCGCCGCGATCCGCCAGCGTCTGGATCTTCCGCTTCCCCTGGCAAAGATCACGGAAGAACTGCAGCTCTACCGGTCCGAAAAGGACGATGCCGCAGGCGGTGCCCCGCAGTATGAGTATATCCGGGAAACCGATGCCTACGGGAAAACCTCCTTCCGGCGTGTCCCGAAAAAATGATCCCCCGTCCTGTTTTGCCTCAGATGCCTCAGATGCCGAAAAAACGTTTTGTATTTTCCAGAAGCTGCACCCGCAGGCGCTCTTCTTCCATTTCCTTGACTTCTGCCAGTTTCCGCACCACATATACGATATTCTCCGGCAGGTTTGGATTTTTCAGCCCCCTGATCCCCCGCGGGATCAGATAGGGCGCATCCGTCTCCGCCATCAGTCTTTCGGCCGGGATCACCTGCAGGGCATCCAGCAGATCCGCATTCCTGCGCTGATCGCATACCCAGCCCGTAATGCCGATCATGCAGCCCAGTTCCAGATACTGCTCTGCCGTGGCTCTGTCACCTGTATAACAGTGCACCACCGCCCGCGGACAGACCTGCGGATGCTTTTTTAAGACCTGCATAAAGTCCGCCGCTGCCGCGCGCTCATGCAAAAATAACGGTTTTTCCAGTTCCTCCGCCAGTCCGATCTGCTCCTCAAAGACTCTAAGCTGCACCTCCCGCGGCGAAAACATGCGGTCATAATCCAGTCCGCATTCCCCCACGGCCACCATGCGCGCATTGTCCCGAAACAGCGCCCGCAGCCTCGCGATCGTTTTTGCATCACTGCGTTTTGCGTCATGGGGATGCACGCCTGCCGTGGCATAGACATCCGGGCGGTCTTTCACATATGCTGCCGCCTGCGCCGAACTTCTCTCCGACGAGCCGGTGATGACAAACCCAACACCCTGCTGCGCTGCGCGCTCCGCGATCTCATCCTCCTGTCCCGCAAACTGCTCATTAAATAAATTCAGTCCGATATCAATATATCTGTAATCCATGGCAAATAACTTCCCAATCCCTGCTGCTTTTATGATCCTGCCTGCTGCTTTGCCGGCAATGCCGCCATCGCGGATAAACGAAGCAGAATGCATACGTTTTGTTCGTGTACTACAGAATACGCAGAAATTTCCCCACTTCCCGCCAGGCCTCCTCGGCCTCCGGATACAGATGAAAGCCCATCTGGAAGATGTGGAACATGCCGGGATACACATGGGATTTCACCTGCACGCCTGCCGCTTTGGCCTTGGCTGCCACCTCCAGCGTATCATCCAGGAGCATCTCCCTCTCGCCCACCTGCATCAGCATGGGCGGAAATCCCTGATAGTTTCCGTTCACCGGCGAGATATAAGGATCCATCGGATCGTGCTCCCCGTAATAGCCTTCCTTATAGACCAGCGTATCCCTGGAACCGCCAAAGATCGGATCTTTGTCAAAATTTACCTGATAGGAAGCGCCGCTCTTGGTCAGATCCGTCCAGGCCGACATGGTGACGATCCCGCCCGGCATGGGCATCCGATGATCTTTCAGGTACAGCGCCAGTGCCAGGGACAAACCGCCTCCCGCAGAATCCCCCGCCAATATGATATGCTCCGGCAGATAATCCTGCTCCAGAAGCCAGCGGTACGCTTCCACCGCATCCTCCAGTGCCGCCGGGTACGGATCCTCCGGTGCCACACGGTAATCGATGCTGAGCACATCAAAACCGCCGCTGATCCCGATATAAGTCACTGCCGCATCCCGGTAGGTATTGTGAAAACGGTTATAATACCCGCCCCCATGCAGCTGCAGTATCACATGCTGTTCCCTGCGCTGCGCAAAACTTTCCTCCAGCCGCAGCATCTCCATCGGGAAGCGCTCTGTCTCTATCTTCGTCAGGACATATCCCTCCGGACATTTCCATTCCTTTTCCCGCTCATTGCGCAGAGCCTGCAGTTCCCCGTTCTGGGATAAGTGCCCCAGCACCGGCAGATGATAAGCGACCTCCACCAGTTTCCGCGCCGTGCGTCCCCGCAGGCTCACCTGCTCCGCCTCAGTCCTGGCCGCCTCTTTCTTTTCCGCATACTCTGCTTTGGCCGTCACCAGTTTCTCTGTCAGGTCCGCCCTGGCCGCTTCCAGCCGCTCCGCCTGCTGGCTTTTAAACTGCTCCCACTTTTGTGTACGCGCGGCAATCGTCTCCTGCAGCCGCAGTTTAAACTCTTCCCGGGCCTTTTCCATGCGGCCGGCCACGCCCTGCTGATCCGGCATGACATCTTCTTTCCTGCCCGCTTCCTCCATCAGATGTGGAACCTCCTTCCCAGTTCACGCATCATGGCGCGCTCGCCAAACGTGATGGTCGCCAGCAGGAACACGCCCGTCACTGCCGCGCAGATCACCGGCAGAACGAGGGAACTGATCTTTCCGGCGAAATACAATCCGATGATCGCTGCACTGCATATGCCCATGAGCAGCAACAGCAGGGTATAACTGAACCAGAGGCTGCGGTTGAGCATCATCAGCGTAAAGACGATCCCGTCACCGAAAAGGATCACACCGGGAACCGCCCATTGCAGCGCCCAGCCATAATCTCCGGTCAGCACATCGATCGCATACAGGATCACCATGGTAAAAAGCATCTGCAGCCCTACTTTTGCGGCAAACCCGGAATCGTGACGGATCCAGTACAGCAGAAACAGATAGCCATATGCCATGGATGCCCCGGTAATGGCGGACCAGCAAAATCCCGATGTCGTGTAATGGTTGATCAGGATGAGCAGCCCTTCCGTCAGGATCATGACAAACAGGATCAGTTTCAGCGCAAAACGCAGCCAGCGCTGCCGTTTCTGCACATTCGGATACGGCGCGCCCGCGCCGTATCTTGCCCGCACCGCCTCCTGCTCCTCACGGCTCATATCCTCCACGACACACTGGCATAGCGGGCAGGTCTCGTTATCACTGTATAAGATCACTTTACACTGCGGACATCTATTCATCTGCTGCATCCTTTTCTTCGCCTGCCTGCGAGGCACGGTATTCATTGGTCTCCACCACGGCCTCTACGCCATCCTGCGTGATCGACTGGAAAAAGCGCTTCTGGATCGACATATCCGCCAGGCAGGACGTCAGCGTTACGATCAGCGTCCCGTTGTAGGAACAGATCGCCCCTTTCATGTTCTGTCCTTTCGACATGGCCAGCATGGCATAAAAATGTTCCACATAAGGCCGGTACGGCTCCCGCAGTTCCACATTGCCCACATTGGTCATGGTCGCCGTGGCCGTATTGGCAGATGCGTTATATACCTGCCGGATCGCGATATTCTTGAGAAATACCGGGATCGGCCGCAAAAACTTATTCTGCTCATTGGAAACATTATAGGAAAGAATGTTTTCCAGGTTTTCCTTGGTCTGCTGTTTTTTCAGGCTCTCGATCACAAAACCGAGCACCTCGTCCCGGCTGTATTCCTCTTTTTCCGGCTGGAACTTGGCCGAGATGATCACGAAAAAGTTTTTCATGGTATGGGAATCATACAGTTTGCGCAGATCCACCGGCACGCAGCAGCTGATGGGCAGCTTTGAGGGCGCACCCTTTAAATATTCCCGGTACATCGCATATACAAAATTTCCCACCAGATACTGGTTGATGGTAGCACCATGCGCTTTGGATGCCGCCTTTAACTGCTCTATGGGAAAATAGCCGTGTATGACCTCCACCTCGCCTTTAGGACGCATCTCCCCTTTCAGCACCACGGCTTTCCGGGAACCATAGGCAACGGCGTGGTCCGCGCCGCGCTTGAAATTCTTCAGGTAACTGTCCTCCTGATCCAGAAAGATGCCCGTGGAAAGCCTGTCCTTTTCCTCTGCCAGTTCCTTCGGATGCGCCAGGCGCAGGTATTGATAGACCAGTTCCTTTAAAAAGATCAGGCCGCCGTATCCGTCCGTCAGCGCATGAAACACTTCCAGGTTGATGCGGCAGCGGTAATAGGTCACACGGAACATATAATGATTGTTCCGGCTTTTATTGATATAGGCGCCGGGGAAATCATTTTCCTCCCTGACTTCGGGTGCCTTACGGTCGTTTTCCTCAAAGTAATACCAGAAAAAACCCATCTTTAAGCGCATACGAAAAGTAAGAAACTGCGCCAGAACCTTTTCCTCTGCCTCCTGCAGCAGTTCCCGCTGTACCGGCTCCGTCAGGGTCGCGCAGATGCGATAGGTACTGCTCATCCCCTCCCCTGAGATGACCGGAAACAACAATGCCGTATTGTCCAGTTTTGCCCATGCGGGCTGTTTTCTTCTGCCAGCCATAGTTGGTTATATTGTATAATGAAACAGAAGAGATTGCAAGTTTTATTGTGAAGTTATGTAAGCCTGTCGTTACTATTCACAGCCCTTCGTGCTGTGATCGTAACAGCCTGTAATATCTTGTCCTTTGCAAAACTTTTGTGAATTATGCAAGTTTATTATTGACTTTCCCACCGGGATAAATATACTTATAATCATGAAGATCGAACAGGTAAACAAAAACCAGATACGCTGTACGCTTACACGGGAAGACTTAGAAGAGCGCAAGATCAAATTCAGCGAGTTGACTTACGGAAGCGAGAAGGCAAACCGGCTGTTCCGCGACATGATGCAGGAAGCGCATTTTCGGTTTGGCTTTGAACCGGATGATACGCCGCTGATGATCGAAGCCGTACCGATGCAGTCCGGCATGATCGTATTTGTCATCACCAAGGTGGAAGCCCCGGATGAACTGGAATCCCATCTGGCGCAGTTTGCGTCTGCTTTCAGCGGCAGTCTTGTATCCGAGGATGATGCGGATACGGAATTTGAATTGGCGGATACGGATAATAATGACAGCGGCAACAATATTTCCATTCAGATCACCGGCTCGGCTGATCCGGGTGCGGCGATCCCTTCTGTAGGGAAGACGCTGCGGGATCTGTTCCAGATGTTTACGCGCACAGGCTCCGGCAGTGCAAGTTTAAAGCAGGACGCAAAAAAGCAGGTCGATGAGCGTCCGGAAAACCGGCTGTTTTGTTTCTCCGATCTGGGCGCGGCGATCGATGCGGCAGCGGCTGTCAAAGGCTTTGACATGGGCGAGAGCACCCTGTATAAAAATACCACCGACGGAAAGTATTATCTGCTGCTGTATGCAGATTATCTCACGCCAAACGGGTTCAAGCAGTTATGCACTTTAATGGCTGATTTTTGCGAGAATACGCAGTACTCCCGCAGAATGGAAGCCTATATGGAAGAACACTACGATATCGTGATCGCAGAACAGGCCTTACAGGCCTTGAGCCAGGTCGGATAAATCTTCCGCCGGTATCCCAGGTACAGCAAAGTACAGACTCGCAAAAAGCCTTTCCACGGATCCTGATCAGATCGTCGGAAAGGCTTTTTTATTGGCTTTATCGGCTTTCTGTCTTTTCTTTCCGGGGATCAATAAGCCTTGCCCCAGTAAACCATCTTTTTGGCCGGCTTGCCGCAGCAGACACATACATCCGAGATCTGCTCCTGTTCAAAGGGCATGCAACGGCTGGTCGCCGTGGTATCTTCCTTGATCTTCTCCTCACATGCCACATCACCGCACCACATCGCTTTCACAAAGCCCGGCTTATTATTGATGGTATCGCAGAACTCCTCATAGGTCTTTGCTTCATAAGTATGCGCCTTCACATGCGCCCTCGCACGCTCGAGCATATCCTTCTGCATGGACTGCAGCAGTTCCTCTGCCTTTGTGGCCAGTTCAGACAGCGCCACTTCGTACTTCTCCCTGGTATCACGCCGCACCACGATGCAGCGACCCGCCTCCATATCCTTCGGGCCGATCTCCACACGCAGGGGGATACCGCGCATCTCCTGATCCGCAAACTTATACCCCGGGCTCTTGTCGGAATCATCCAGTTTCACGCGGAAGCCTTTTTCCAAAAGCGCGGACTTCAACTCCTGCGCTTTTTCCAGCACGCCCTCCTTGCGCTGCTGGATCGGGATCACCATCACCTGGGTGGGCGCGATCCTGGGCGGCAGCACCAGTCCGGAATCGTCACCGTGTACCATGATGATACCACCGATGATACGTGTGCTCATGCCCCAGGAAGTCTGGTGTACATACTGCAGTTTATTTTCTTTATCCGTATACTGGATCCCGAATGCCCTGGCAAAGCCGTCACCGAAATTGTGACTGGTACCGGACTGCAGCGCCTTACCGTCATGCATCAGCGCCTCGATCGTATAGGTCGCCTCGGCACCGGCAAATTTTTCCTTATCGGTCTTGCGCCCTTTGATCACGGGGATCGCCAGCACCTCCTCGCAGAAATCCGCATAAACGTTCAGCATCTGTATCGTCCGTGCCTCTGCATCTTCCGCCGTCGCATGCGCGGTATGCCCTTCCTGCCATAAGAACTCACGGCTGCGCAAAAACGGACGCGTGGTCTTTTCCCAGCGTACCATACTGCACCACTGGTTGTACAGTTTCGGCAGATCACGGTAAGACTGGATCGCATCCTTATAGAAATCACAGAACAGCGTCTCCGAGGTGGGACGCACGCAAAGCCTCTCCTGCAGCGGCTCCAGACCGCCATGGGTTACCCAGGCCACCTCCGGGGCAAAGCCTTCCACATGATCTTTTTCCTTCTGCAGCAGGCTCTCCGGGATAAACATGGGCATATATACATTCTCCACGCCCGTCTCTTTGAATTTCGCATCCAACGCTTTCTGGATGTTTTCCCACAGCGCATAGCCGGCGGGTTTGATCACCATGCAGCCCTTTACGCTGGCATAATCGATCAGTTCTGCCTTCTTTACGATGTCCGTATACCACTGGGCGAAATCCTCTTCCATCGAAGTGATGTCTTCCACCAATTTCTTCTGTTCTGCCATTTTTTCTCTCCATTCCGGACTGCCGTTCCTACCGCGCGCAGTCCCATTTCTTCCTTGCATATCATACCTATAAAAGTTTAGAAGTTTCCATGCCTTTTGTCAACCGCATTTTACAGTTTTTTATGCGTATGCGCCAAAGCAGGGGGCTTCAAATTGTGCGACATTTCCATAATTATTTCTTTACACACCTTCCGGCAGCATGGTATAATAAACATGTATCTATCAACCCGCTACATTGAAAAATCAGAAAGGAATGGTGAACATGAGCGTAAATGGAATTACGGGAAGTGTAGCAGCGAGTTCGGCTTCGGCGTATCAGTATACGTCAAACAAAGCCGCCGGTACCACGGCGGAAAAGTCTACCGCATCGGTATCGGCAAAAAGCACGGCCGCCAGTGAGGGCGTGACCTACGAGCGCAGTACGGATGCCGCAAGCGAAAAAACTGCTGCGGAAAGCAAAAAGACCTACCGGCAGGATCCGAAACTGATCGCGCAGTTAAAGGCGGATGCGGAAGCGCATACCCAGCAACTGCAGAACATTGTCAATCAACTCTTCTCACAGCAGGGCAAGACCTTTTCCCTTGCAAACGGCACAAACTTAAAGGATGTGTTTGCAAATCTCGAGGTAGATCCTGCCACCCGCGAACAGGCGCAGAAAGACATCGCCGAGGACGGCTACTGGGGCGTAAAGCAGACCTCCGAGCGCATCTTTGATTTTGCAAAGGCGCTTTCCGGCGGTGATCCGGACAAGATGGAAGAAATGCGCAAGGCATTTGAAAAAGGCTTTAAGCAGGCAACCTCTGCATGGGGGGATGACCTGCCGGACATCAGCCAGAAAACCTACGGCGCGGTACAGAGTCTCTTTGATGACTACGCAAACCAGGCGAAGGAAAGTCAGGCGTAACTGTCACCCGCAGGGGGACTGAACAACTACAGTCAGGCGTAAACACAAACAATTACCCATCCGGTTACGGCAGTGTTCATAAAGACAGTAACGCAAAATGAGCACTGTCGCGGTGGATTGGCAAAAAAAGAAGAAGTCTGAAAGGAACATACCTTCCAGACTTCCTTTTTTTATTAAAATAATGAGACGGTTTATATTTTTACATCCACCTCGCCGCCTATGATCTTGGCAATCCTGCGTTGGGGGGGCAACCATATCAACCACAACATTAATGGTAGGAACGTTTGGTTGGTTGAACGACCCTCCAAATTTGGAGGGTC
>JAFUUX010000015.1 GCA_017471325.1 Lachnospiraceae bacterium
AAACGACAAAACTATTTTCGTTTTGTCGTTTACTGCGCCGGATTTTGGCCGCTGAAAGCGGCATATTTCCTTACAAAATCCGTGCGCATCCTCGCGGAGCGTTATAGTAAGCGCAATTATTTATTGCGCTTACTATAAAATCTGTTTCCGGACGCTACCCATAAATGGTAACAGTTGTTCATAGTTATGTCAACCGGTCATATCAGGATACCGCCCGGCAAGGCAAAATGCACATAAAAACGCCAAAGCGCTTTTCACTCTGGCGTTTTCTTCACCGAATCCTGCCTGCTGAAACAGCCGGGATCCGTATGCCTCCATCGAAAAACCATCTCCTGACCGGGATCATTATTTATGCTTAATCACCACTTTTGTAGTACTTTCGCTTGTATTCTGGCGGTTCACCGTGTAATGCTCCTTTTCTGTCAGGAATTCATTCTTATCCATGAGGCGTCTGACCGGAGCCGCAGCCTTCTGTGTGCTGAGTTTTTCATTCAGATCCAGTGCCCTGGCATGATCCGAGATCTGCCAGCCCCTGCTGCTTAACTGTTCCAGTTCTTTTGCGATCTGCACCCGCTTGCCGCCGGTGATGCCTTTGCCCCGCTCGTTATAGCGGATCATATCCATATAGGTATGGCTTGCGGCATTCAGTTCCGCGAAGGATTCCTGCACCTTCTTCGGTGAATCGTTTTCTCCCAGGTGCAGCACGCGTTCCAAAGCCTCTTTCATGCTGTTAAACTCATTGGAACGGCTGCCCCCTGCCACGGCCTGCAGGCGTTCCCCTACCTGACGCAGTTTCTCCTGCTGCTCTGCCAGATCTGCCAGGAAACTTTCTGCCCGGCTCTGCACCCACTCCTGTATTTCCTTTGTTTCCTGCTGTTTCTGCTGGCGCTTTTTCTGTATCTCTTCCATCTGCTTATCAAAAGAGCGCTCTGCTTCAAATCCGCTTTCTGCAAATGCCTTGTCCAGTTCCTCCCCCCATTTCTGCAGGGAAGACTTCAGCGCCTGCGCGAAATTCATACGACCGGCCTCCTGCGGCAGATCACGTTTTACTTTCTCACGATCCGCAAGCCGATCCTGGCTCAGATAGGAATCGATCATCTGCTCAAGTGACTTCATCTCTCTGCCCAGCCTGGTATGGGACAGCGGCTCTCCCGTTTTCATCGTTTGGTTAAATAAATCCAGACCGCCCTGTATCTTCTCTGTAAATCCAAATGTATTGTCAGAACGGGTATTCGCGCCCCCCAGATAACGCATGATCCCCAGCTGCATCTTCTGCACCTTGTCCAGATAATCCATCTTCTTCTGATCGCCTGCATCCGCATTGACGAGTTTCTGCCCGGTGATCGGCCTGCTTTGATCCATCTCCCGCATTTCCGGGCTCAGTTTTAACATTTTTTCAGACATCGGCTGCAGTTCCCTTGCCAGATCCAGACGTTTGCCGCCGACACCCAGATGCCCGCCGCCTTTAATCCGGATCTTCTGCTCATAAGCATTGCTTGCCCTGTAAAGTTTGTCAAACGCCTGCTGCACCTGATCCGGGCTGTTCTTGACCGATAATCCGCAGACTTCCTGCAGCGCTGTGTACATATTCTTAAACTGCTCCGAATTGGATGCACGATCCGCATCCAGCTTCTTCATTTTCTCCAGGGCTTTCTTTGCGGTCCTCAGCTGCTCGTTTACCTGCATTTCCACTACGGCTGCCATTTCTGCCGCTTCGACTGCCTGTTTCGGTTCCCTTGTCTCTGTCCTGAACTGCTGCAGTGCTGAGAACTGCATCTCCATCGGCACTCTCCGGGACAGCCCTGCCTTGTCCATATCCTCCTTTGCCATGTCAAAGCGCGCATTCAGGCCAATGAGCACGTCATGGAACTGCTGCACCGTTGCAGCGAGCCTGTTCCCGGTGGATACATGCTCCCTCGCATACTCCTCCACCGCATTCAGCACTTCCGTCAACGCAGCGCGTGCTTCCTCCGGTGTCTGCTGCCGCCCCAGCGCCTTCGCCTTTTCCGCTGCTTTTTTTATGTCAGTATCTGTGCCGTTTGTTTCCAGCATATAAGTTTCATAAAAAGCATCACACTTCCGGCTGATCTCTCCCATCAGATCCGCCATATTGGCTGCTGCACTCACTTTTTCATTTATCGGGCGGTTTGTCTGCAAAGCAGCCTTCATTATGTTTTCCGGACTGTTTGCTTCAGCGATGCGCTCCTCTTCCTTCCTGCGTGCCTCCTCTTCCTTCCTGCGTGCCTCCTCTTCCTGTTTTTTCTCTGCCTCTTCGAGCGCCTCCCTTTCTTTTCTGACCTTGATCTCTTCCAGCCAGCCGTCCACTGCATACCCCAGTTCCTTATTCAGGAATGCCTCCAGCAGGCGTTCCACATACCTTCCTTTCAGCACATCGGAAAGATCGTTCCGTCTATCCTCCATCTGTGCGCGCCGCCTGTCCATCTCTTCCTTCGGCATCGGCTCTTTATGCTGCCACTGATACTCCCTGACAGCCTCATCCATCATCAGATCGATCAGATCCTGTTCTGAGATTTCCCCGCCCTTCCTTAACCTTTCATAAGCCTCCAGGCCTTTTTGGCGCGCCTCCAGACAATGCTGCGGCAGCCGGTTCAGTTCTTCTGCTTTCCGCAGGACCGTCAGGGTAATATTGTTCTGACCATAGACCTGGTCCAACAGATACCCGCCCCTGTGTTCCAGCACCACATCGTGCATCGCAAGCGCCAGTTTTCCTTTAAACTGCTGTGCAAGCCAATTCCCTTTCTTTTCAAACTCATTGTCTCCAAGCACCTTTGCGAGTTTGAAATACTCTTCCGTCATGGCATATGCCAGATCAGCCGTGTCCTTTTTAGGATCATACTTCTCGATCAACTGCATGCGGGCATTTGCGGATTCATACATCATCTGCCCCGATGAACGTGCCTTGCCCGGATTCACCGTTTCGATGGCATTCGGATCCGCATAGCGGGGGATCGGCAGATCTTTTTCAATGTCCAGTGTATCAAACAGTTTCTCTATCTCCCGAAGAGATTCCTTCACCTGCTCCTGTGCATTTGCCGGTGCATGGACCTGCGGCTTTTTCGCATCCGGCGCATACTTGGACTGCCATGTATAGATCGCTTTCCTGATATCCTCGATCCGCACCTCGTACCGTGTACCATAGTGGCCGTACATTTCCTCCAGCGCTTTGCTGTAACGCTCCATCCAGGCTGTCTTCATCTCCTGCGTCGGTTCTTTTGTATCAAGGATCTCATCCAGGATCTTTCCCACTTCTTCCTGATATTTCTTTCTGTCTTCTTCCCCGATCTCGTAGTAGTCCGCATCCTGCTCCCCTTTGAACAGGATGTTCAGCAGTTCCCTTTCCCCGCTGCCGGTGCCGCGGTTCCAGCCGTTGCGCTCTGCCTGCTCCACAAATTTCCTGCGATCGTTTCTGCTCCCTGCACTCTTTGGGATTTTTTTATCCTCCTGAAATCTTTGCGCTGTTTTTGCGCCGCTTTACGTGTGTTACCGCATATTATACAACTGAAAGTGCAAGCAATGTGCAAGTGTTTTACTGATCATCACTATTTTTTTATAGTAAGCGCAATAAATAATTGCGCTTACTATAACGCTCCGCGAGGATGCGCACGGATTTTGTAAGGAAATATGCCGCTTTCAGCGGCCAAAATCCGGCGCAGTAAACGACAAAACGAAAATATTTTTGTCGTTTACTATAAATATACTCTTGACTCTGAAAAACATACGTTCTATCATAAAATTGGTGTTAATGAAAACATGAGTGAACAGATACGATCAGACACAACCGAATACCGTTACCTGGCGATCGACCTGAAGTCTTTCTATGCATCCGTGGAATGTACGGAACGCGGCCTGGATCCGCTCACCACGTATCTTGTCGTAGCAGATGCCGCGCGAACCGAAAAGACCATCTGTCTGGCGGTCTCCCCTGCCCTGAAGCGATACGGCATCCCGGGGCGTCCCCGGCTGTTTGAAGTAAACCAGGCGGTGCAGCGCATCAACTTAAACCGTATCTCAAAGGCTCCCGGAAAATGCTTCCGTGATAAGACGGTGCAGGATCCGAAACTGCAGGCCGATCCTTCCCTGGCGCT
Organism: Lachnospiraceae bacterium; assembly: GCA_017471325.1. GTDB lineage: Bacteria > Bacillota > Clostridia > Lachnospirales > Lachnospiraceae > NK4A136. Next base: position 4,107 of record JAFUUX010000015.1, read on the forward strand.
GGATTTTATCGCTGCGCCTCCCCGTATGGCGCTCTATATGTCCTACAGCACGCGGATCTACGAGATCTACTTAAAATATGTGGCGCCGGAAGATATCCACGTCTATTCCTGCGACGAGGTGTTCATTGATACAGCACCTTATCTGCACACTTATGGCATGAGCGCCCATCAGCTGGCACTCACCATGATCCGTGAGATCTACCAAAAAACAAATATCACGGCCACTGCCGGGATCGGCACCAATCTGTACCTGGCCAAAGTGGCCATGGATATCGTGGCCAAGCATATGCCGGCAGATGAAAACGGCGTGCGGATCGCGGCGCTGAACGAGCAGAGTTACCGGAAACAGTTATGGTCACACCGTCCTGTCACGGACTTCTGGCGTGTAGGCCGCGGCATCGCGAAACGCTTAGCCGCCCAGGGCCTGCTGACCATGGGGGATGTAGCACGCGCTTCCGAAGAGAATGAAGACCTGCTCTATCAACTGTTCGGCGTCAACGCGGAATTGCTGATCGATCATGCCTGGGGCTGGGAACCGGTTACGATCTCTGACATTAAGCAATTTCAGCCGGAAACCAACAGCATCTCCTCCGGGCAGGTACTCTCCCGCCCTTACAGTTATGAAGAAACGGCGATCATCATCCGCGAGATGTGTGACAGCCTTGCGCTGAACCTGGTACGGAAGGGACTTGTCACCGACCAGATCGTGCTGACCATCAGTTATGAAAATTTTAAGACCGAGGAAGAACAGCAAAATTTTCACGGCGAGATCCACCGTGATTATTATGGCCGACTTGCCCCAAAACATTCCCACGGCACCGCAAATCTCGATCGCCCCACTTCCTCGACCCGGCAGATCACGGATGCCGTCATGGACTTGTACGCGCGGATCACCGATGCAAAACTGCATTCCCGCCGCTTAAACCTCACCGCCTGTCATGTGGTGCCCGAAAATGAAGCAGACACACGGCCGCATTATGAGCAGATGGATCTTTTTACGGATTATGATGCTTTGGAAAAAGAACGTGCTGCCAAAGAAGCATTTCTGAAAAAAGAAAAGGCGCTGCAGCTTGCTTCCCTGCAGATCAAAGACAAATTCGGAAAAAACGCGATCCTGAAGGGAACCGACTTTTTGAACGGTGCCACTGCCAGAGAACGCAATGCCCAGATTGGCGGGCATAAGGCATAAATGTTACTATTCACAGCCCTTCGTGCTGTGATAGTAACGCATAAATGAGATTTTTTGCGCTCATAATCTGCTGCAGAAATACTCTGTCTGCTTCTGCACGTCTCCCGCAAAGATGGCGGAACCCGCTACGATCACATTAGCGCCGGCCTTTCGTATCTCAGCCAGATTATCCGTTTTCACACCCCCGTCAACCTCTATATCCGTCTGCAGGCCGTCTTCCCTGATATACGCCGCGACCTGACGCAGTTTATCCACACATTCCGGGATACAGACCTGTCCGCCGCGTCCTGGGTGTACGGTCATGACCGTGATCTGATCCATCAGCGGCAGATATTCCCGTATCTTTTCTGCCTCCGTTTCCGGATTGATGGCCAGCCCGGCCTTCATTCCGGCATCCCTGATCTGCCGCAAAGCCGTTTTGACATCTTTTGCCGCCTCATAATGCACTGTAAGGATATCCGTTCCCAGCGCTGCAAATTCGGAAATATAGCGCTCCGGCTCCACGATCATCAGATGCACATCCAGTACCAGCGCGCATGCCCTGCGCACGCACTTTAAAACCGGCATGCCAAAAGAAATGGCCGGTACGAATACACCGTCCATGATATCAAAATGCAGGTATTGTGCCCCGCCCCTCGTAACTGCATCGATCTGTTCCTGCAGATGCATAAAATCTGCCGAAAGGATCGATGGTGCCAGATAATTCATGCTATCCTCCTTAAGGATCTGTCACGAATTAATCTATACATCTTGCTTGTCTATTTTTCCGACAGCTTCGTCAGAAAGCCTCACCGTACCCCGGTACGGCTCCGTTTTCTTCCTTGCTGGCGAAAAAATATCCTGTGCAATCTGCATAGTTAATTTCGTGACAGTTCCTAATATTTTTTCCGTTGTTTCTGCTCCTCATAAAGTGCAGCATAATTGCCATGACGCACCGGGTGTATCCTGCCCTGTACCACTGCCTCCCGCACCGCGCAGCCGGGTTCATGCGTATGTGAACACTCCCGGAAACGGCATTTTCCTTCATAGGGCCGGAATTCCGGATAATACAGGCGTATCTCCTCCTCCGGCATATCTCCCAGGGAAAGTGCGGTAAATCCCGGCGTGTCCATCAGATAAGAACCTGCTTCGGTCCTAAACAGTTCCGCATGCCTAGTGGTATGTTTTCCCCGCCCCAGTTTCCTGCTGATCTCCCCGGTCGAGGCCTGCGCCTCGGGACAGAGCCGGTTTAGGATCGTGGATTTCCCTACGCCGCTGGGACCGGCCAGCAGGGCTGTATATCCCTGTATCCGCTCCCGTATTTTTTCAATATCATCACTTTTGGCGCTGATGCAGCATACCTCCGCATCCGCGTTCCGATAGATCCCGGCAAACTCCGAGATCCGTTCCGCCGTCGTCAGATCCTTTTTATTAAAAAGCAGGACGCATTTTACGCCCTGACTGCGCAGCATCACAAGAAAGCGATCCAGAAGCAGCAGGCTCGGCTCCGGGGATGTGCAGGCAAATACCAAAAGCGCCAGTTCCACATTGGCCGCCTCCGGCCGGATCAGCGCATTCTCCCGCGGCAGGAGCGCATCCACACTGCCCTCTTTTTTTTCGGCATCCACGATCCCCATGCGCACGTAGTCGCCTACCAGCGGCTTTTGCCCGTCCTTGCGGAATATGCCCCTTGCACGGCACGCAAAAACCTCTCCGGCTTCCGTTTCCACATAGTAGAAACCGCCGATGCCCTTCAGTATCCTGCCTTTGCTTCCTGCCTCCATGCGCTTACTGCGCCTTCGTAAACTGTACCACTACAGGATCCGAAACCTTCGGCACCTGCACCGGTACAACGGAAACATTGCCATTGGCATCCGTTACCGTCTGTTCCTGGTTTGCATTGTATGTGATGGATAAGATACCGTCTGATATCAGATACAGCCCTGTCACCGTGATCTGTACCGGAAAGACGCTGGTGGTCGTCGCCCAGATCTGCTGTCCGGAAGTAGGCTCTACCAACTGTATATGGGCGTCTCCCCCGGCATAATCCGCAGGTGCCTGTACCGTATAATTCACGTTATAGTATGCCGGCTCTACCCCAAGGCTTACCACCACCTCGATCTCCGTGCCGGCACTTACGGTCGATCCTACCGTAAAATTCTGCGATATGATCTGCCCCTCCGCATACTTCTCGCTGTACTCCTCACCGGATTTTTTCAATTTCAGGCCATAATTCTCCAGTTCCGTCTTGGCCTCGTCCCAGGTACATCCGGTCAGATCCGGCATGGGCACTTCACTGGATTCCTTTCCAAGGCTCACCGTGATCGTCACGGTCTCACCCCTGGCCAGTTTGCTGTCCTCCTGCGGATCCTGCGCGATCACGCAGTCTTTCTCCACCGTATCGGAATTTTCCCGCAGCACGGCCACTTCAAAACCTTCATTTTCCAGGGCCACCGTAGCCTCCTGCTTTGTGAGTCCCACCACTTTGGGGATAATGCCGTTTCCTGCCAGAACCGGTTCCGCCTTCTCCGTTGCGGATGTCTCTGCCGGCGCCTCCGTTGCCGCAGGTTCCGTGGTTACCGCCGTCGTCACCGGATCCTTGCTTTCCTGCTCCCCAAAGATGCCCACGGCGCTCCCCACGATATATAGGAAAATACACCCTACCACGATAGCCGCAAGCACGATCAGGATCGTTGTCAGTACCTCCATGCGCGGATCATATTCATCCTCATAGCGCCGGCTGCGGTTCTGCCTGATTGCGGTACTCCGCCTCGTCTGCGTGCCCCTGCTGTTCTTTCCGCTGCTCTTGCTGCCTTTCTTTGCGGGCGGAACGCTTTTTTTGTTTCCGCTCTTCTGCCCGGATTTTGTGCTGTTTTTCCCGTTTTTATTATTTGTATTTTTATTATTTGTATTTTTGTTATTTGCGCTTTTCTTTTTGCCGCTCTTTTGTTCCGCACGCTTCCTGGGCGGCACCATTTCCCCTACCAGCGCGCCCCCGCGCTCCTCCTCCGGATAGTCTTCGGGGTACTCTTCCGGATACTCTTCAGGGTATTCCTCCGGATACTCCCCATAGTCCTCCGGATAGGGCTGGTCATAACCATCCTGCGGGTAGGCTTCCTCCTGCAGATCCTCTCCTCTTACATTATAGGTGCCCAACTGCGCCTCCAGCTCGTCCCGTTTTCTTGTCTGCTGCCGGATCTTCCGGATCTCCTGCTGCGAGATATCTTTCGTCTCACCTGTAGCATCATCCATATCCAGTTTAACAAAATCCTCATCCGGACTGATCAGGGAACGCTTTAAGTCTTCGATCAGTTCCGGTGCAGACTGGTAACGGCGATCCGGACTCTTCTGCGTACACTTTAAAACGATCTTCTCCAGACTGATGGGGATCTCCGGTACGTATTCCCTCGGCGACGGCATCTGCTCCTGGATATGCTTGATCGCGACAGCCACGGTCGTATCCCCGTTAAAAGGCACACGCCCCGTCAGCATCTCAAAGAGGGTGATGCCGAGAGAATAAATATCGCTCTTCTCATCCGAAAAACCACCCCGCACCTGCTCCGGGGAAGTATAATGCACGCTTCCCATGACATTGGAAGTGATCGTATTGCTGGTCGCCGCCTTTGCGATACCAAAATCAGTGACTTTTACCTTCCCGTCCATGCTGATGATCACATTCTGCGGCTTGATATCCCGGTGGATGATATGGTTATTGTGCGCAGCCTCTATGCCCTGCGCTACCTGGATCGCGATGCTGACCGCCTCACGCACGGAAAGGCGCGCTTTCTTCTCGATATATTTTTTGAGCGTAATGCCCTCCACCAATTCCATAACGATATAATGAGAGCCGTTTTCCTCGCCCACATCATATACATTTACAATATTCGGGTGCATCAAGCCCGCTGCAGACTGGGCTTCGCTGCGGAATTTCTGTAAAAAATCCTTGTTTTCCGAAAATTCCTGCTTCAAGACCTTGACTGCGACAAAACGGCTCAGTTTGTGATCCTTTGCCCGGTACACATCACTCATGCCGCCGGTGCCGATCTTTTCCATCACCTCATATCGCTCTGCAACTGTCATTCCAATTTTGATCATCGATCCTACCGCCCTCTTACGTGCTTACTTCTGCAGTTCCACCAAAACCACTGCTATATTATCACGGCCTCCGTTCATATTGGCCGCTGCGACCAGCCGCTTCGCACGATCCGCGATGCTGCCGCCGCTCTCTATGATCCCCAAAATCTCTGTATCTTCCACCATGTTGGACAAGCCGTCGGAACACATGAGAATGATATCCCCTACCGAGATATCATCCACTTCAAAGAAATCCACATCCACTTCATCCATCACGCCAATGGCTCGTGTGATGATATTCTTATCCGGGTGGTTTCTGGCATTTTTGCGCTCCAACTCACCCATCTGCACCATCTCTTCCACCCAGGAATGATCCACCGTGATCTGGTGGATCTCACCGCGGCTGATCAGGTACAGCCTGCTGTCTCCCACATTTGCCACGCAGAGCCCGTCTTCATCGATCGTGGCTACCACCAGTGTGGTGCCCATGCCAAAATAATTATCATCTGACAACGCTTTTTTCCGGATCCTTTGGTTTGCTTTCCGCACTGCCTTGGAAATCACGCGCACCGGCCCGCGTTCCGTGGACAGATTGGTCTCACCGACGATCGTCTCTACCGTGCATTTTGAGGCATACTCCCCCGCTTTATGCCCTCCCATTCCGTCTGCAACAATAAAAAGATTCGGCAGCGGCCCGATCGGCACCTCCGATGTAAACACATAATCCTGGTTCAATTTTCTTATTCTTCCGATATCAGTTACTGAATAGGCTTTTAGTTTCATGTTTACCTATTTTAGCATATTTTACAAAAATGTAAACCTTTAGATATTTCGAT
>JAFUUX010000056.1 GCA_017471325.1 Lachnospiraceae bacterium
AGCGCAATAAATAATTGCGCTTACTATAACGCTCCGCGAGGATGCGCACGGATTTTGTAAGGAAATATGCCGCTTTCAGCGGCCAAAATCCGGCGCAGTAAACGACAAAACGAAAATAGTTTTGTCGTTTACTATATTTTCCCATCTTCACAATGTCTGCGGTTTATATTATAATCTGTATAGCACGATCATACCCTCTCCAAAGGGGCCGAATAAGAAAGGACAACAAAAATATGAAAGATTTGGAAAAGATCAAGGAACTCGATGCATCCTGCTACGAATTTATCAAAAGCCACGATCTGGCAAGCCTGGAACTAGGCCGGTATGAACTGGAAAACGGCTCTTATGTGCTGATCCAGAGTTACACCAGCAAACTGCGCAATGTAGCAAAATATGAAACACATGAAAACTATTATGATATCCAGTACATCATCTCCGGCAAAGAGATCATCTCCATGATCCCTGCGGAAAAACTTACCGTAAAGGTGCCTTACAATCCGGAAAAAGATATCACCTTCTACGAGAACAGTTTTGAAGGCATCGACCATGTGCTGGAAGACGGTGATTTCCTGATCATCGCTCCGGGAGAAGGCCATATGCCGGGTGTGTGTGCGGATGCGCAGAGCGAGATCCACAAGGCAGTGTTCAAGGTGCCTGTCAGAAAGTAATGCCGGCTTTTTTCAAAGAGGAATGGATGCCTGTTCATAAATGCCTGCAAAACGGCAATGTGTAAGGATCCATCCCGCCATATAAAGATAAGACCTAATAAGGGGCTGTCGCACTAAAGCGGCAGCCCTTTTACAAAAGTAAAAAAGGGGCGCCGCAGTTTCTATTGCGGCAGCCCACTTCTTTATTGAGTATTTTTTTCCTTCCCGTGCCCCGGCTCCGTTACATAGGATCAGGGATCACAGAAAATGCCGATCCAGAAAGTCCTGCCATTCACATTATAATAGCCGATGCCGACTTTCTCATTGTCATCACTCAGGATCGTCTTCCGGTAACTGCCGTCCTTCATCCAGTAATCGACCACATCCTCCGGCGTGCCTTCCCCGGATGCAAAGATTTCCGTAAAATTCCCTTTGGAATCCGCAATCGCCGTGGTAAACTTTGTTCCATCCGGCCGCTCGTGGGACATGTAGGATGCGATCTCCCTCGCACGGATGTCTGCTGCTGCCTCCAGTCCCTCGCTCCAGGTCAGTTTTCCCAGGTCACTGTCTTCCTTCTTGCGCCGATCGTTCAGCAATTCCTGTACCTTATGGATGTATGAATATCTGATCGCTGCCTGCTGCGCGGTATTCGTATTGTTTTTCTGCTGGGACTGCGTGCCTGCCGTATTTCCACTGCCGGCTGCATTGTTTGCCGCTGTCGCCTTTGCAGTTGCCTGTACTGCCTGGCTCTCTGCCGCTACATTCGGAAAACGTCCTTCTTCCTTGCCCCAGTATAGATAATGCCACTGCAAAACTCTGGCATCCGCGCCAAAAGAGGCTACCACATCCGGATAGCGTGCCGCATAATATGCCGCATCAAAAACGGTCGGATCCATGTGGCTGATCACATCGGCCGGTGCCGCCGGCGCACGCCCCTCCTTCTGTCCGTAACGCAGATAGTGTGCATACAAAGCCTCTGCATCTGTCCCTACCGTGATGACCACATCCGGATTCATGGCCGCGTAGTAGTCCGGATCGAATACACTGCCATCCGGCAGTGTGACCGGTGCCGCCTGTGCCGGCAGAACGGCGCCAAAACTAACCCCACAGATGACACAAGCAAGCGCGAGTATTCTTTTCATATCACTGTGCCTCCCTTCTCTTTTTTGTCCGGGACGCTGAACATCCCTTATTACAGTATAAAGGTTAATCCCCTTAAAAACAAGTGTGTGACCTGCTTTTTATCTGTTTTTCTTATCTGCTTTTCTTATCTGCTTTTCTTTCCGGTGCCTGCGCCTCCGGCTGCTGCGCAGCATATCCATTCCCAAAAGCACGATCGCCAGCACCAGAACCGCAATGATCACGGCAAGAACGATCCGTAACGGCTGTACCTCCGCCGCCGGTGCTGCCGGGTTTGGGCTTCCTGCCGCCTGCATACCGGGCAGTTCAGCATTTACTTCAGCCTCCGCGCTCACCGCATCCTTATCCGCTGCTTCTACTTCTATAGCATCTTCTGCCGCATCTTCTGCTGCATCTTCTATTACATCTACATCTTCTGCAGCATCCCCTCCGGTATCTGTACTTTGTGTTCCTTCCGCATCTCCTCCGGCTGCCTGCTCTGCTTCCCACGCCAGAGCCGCTTCCCGCATTTCATCCTGATACGCAAAATGGATCGTGACGGGCTCACTCTCCGTTTTCTGATCATACGCATTATACACCCGTGCGATAATTTCCGTATCGTCTTCCCTGGGCAATGTCACTTTAAAGGTCACGCTGCCGGTATTTTCATTCTTGTCCATATCAAAATCCGGCCAAAGCGCGATATGCCCATAACTGGCACCCCCGTCTAAACTGTAATCGTAATACTGCAGCCCCTCATTGCTGTCCTCGGCGTCAATGCGGAAAGTCACCTCCCCGCTTTCTTCATTCTGCGCCACTTTGGTCAGCACGCAGTTCTCCGGCGCCGTGCTTTCTCCCAGCGGAAATACCCAGGCTTCCCAGGATGAGATCTCTGCCAGTTTTGTATTGCTGTAATCCACGCCAAGGCTCTCGCTCTTTAAACCAAAATACTGCGCTACCGCCGTCGCATCTGCCCGTCCAAAGGCTTTCATCTCTTCTTCGGTATCCGCAAATTCCAGATCCGACGGCACATCCAGATGACAGTGCTCCAAGATCACCGCCGGTATCCCCAGCGCAGCCGATTCCCGGATCACGCCATAGTAGTCCCCGTTATTGCCGGTGCGGCATTTAATGCCGCGCAGATGCAGCCCCATCTGCCGCATCTGATCCACCCACAGCCTCGCGTACTGATACCCCGGCGCCTGATAAGGCGCTGCCGACGGGATCCAGATCTCCGCGCCAAAGATCTCATGCTCCAGCGACGCATTGTAATGGATGCTGTAGAGCATATCCGCATGAACGCCTGCCGCGAACTCCGCACGTTCTTTTAAGGACATATCCACATCTTCCGTCCGGGTCATATAAACCTGCACGCCCTCGTACTTTTGCAGTTCCTCGTACATGGCCTGCGCCGTGATCATGGTTCGGTATTTTTCAAACAACGGCGTACTCTCATCCCCATTGTTTTCCCCGCCGTGCCCCGGATCGATCACCACGACCGGCAGCCCCACCGTATCGGCAGCCCCGGATGTCGCCAGCACGCGATAAGGATATACCAGCCATATACAAAGCAGTGCCAGGATACCGATATATATCTGTCTTTTAGATCTTATTACCATAATACCGTTATTATAAACGATTCTTCCCGTTCCGAAAAGTATTTATTCCGATCTCCTCCATCAGGATCGCATCGTGAGGATGAACGCACAGCCTGCTTGCCCGCGCGCCGCCGCCCGGAGGGCTTTTTGCTTTATGGAAATTCCAGAGGAATTTCCTATCCAGAGGAATTTCCTGTAAAGCAAAAAAGCGCCGACAGATCAACCTGCCAGCGCTGTATGTGTTGTGACCTGATCCGCAGATTAAAATTATCTCTTGCTGAACTGCGGTGCTCTACGAGCCGCTTTGAGACCGTATTTCTTACGCTCTTTCATTCTCGGATCTCTGGTCAGATAACCTGCTTTCTTCAGAACCGGTCTGTTCTCGGCATCTGCCTGAACCAGTGCTCTTGCAAGACCATGGCGGACTGCGCCTGCCTGTCCGGTGTAACCGCCGCCCTTTACGGTTACGATCACATCATATTTCTCTACTGCATCCAGGGCAGCCAGGGGCTGGCGAACGATCACCTTCAGGGTTTCCATGCCAAAGTACTCATCGATGTCACGCTTGTTGATGGTGATATTACCCTTGCCCGGTACCAGATATACACGTGCTACGGATTTCTTTCTTCTGCCTGTACCGTAATATTTTTCACTTGCTTTCTTAGCCATTTCTTATCTCCTCCCTCAGAACTTCAGCTCTTCCGGCTTCTGTGCTGCATGCTTGTGCTCCGGTCCTGCATATACAAAAAGTTTCCTGTACATATCCCTGCCAAGAGGTCCTTTCGGGAGCATGCCCTTTACTGCCAGTTCGATCACTTCTTCCGGTTTCTTTGCCAATTTCTCACGAAGTGTAGTTTCCTTCATGCCGCCCACATAATCAGAATGCTTGTAATATACCTTCTGATCCAGTTTCTTGCCGGTTACTTTGATCTTCTCAGCATTTACAACGATCACAAAATCTCCGGTATCCACATGCGGTGTAAATTCCGGTTTGTTCTTGCCGCGCAGCACCTTTGCGATCTCGGATGCCAGACGGCCAAGTGTATAACCGCTTGCATCAACAACATACCATTTACGGTCGATGCTCTCCGGTGTAGCCATGTAAGTCTTCATTCCTGTTTCCTCCAAATTGATAACTACATTTAGTAACTACAGTAAAATTGCATGCTTACTGCAAAAATCTTTTTTCCGTTTTCAGATCCCTTTGGCATGTACACTATATGTGATGTCCGGGCACATATACCGCCACCCCGCAGAACATCCTGCGCCGGAAATATACGCTTGCGGCCTGCTGCGATTGCTGATCAGCAGCCTTTGCAGGCACAATACACCTGCTGCCACAGAAAGTAATTATAGTACAGCCGTTTCGGTGTGTCAATCACTTTTTTCGTGATAATCAATGCATCACTTTTTTTGTGATAATCAATGCATGTGATCATACAAAACCTGCCATCACATAGTTTGCAAGGTCACGCCCCTTTACTGTCAGCCGCAGAAATCCCTCTCTCTCTTCCAGCAGATCCTCACGGCACATCTTTTGGATCCATTCCCCGTAAAGAGCCTGCATCGTCTCCCCATACCGCTCTGCAAAGGCTGCCCCGTCTATCCCTTCCGTAAGGCGCAGCCCCAAAAACATTGCTTCCGACCTGCGCTCTCCTAACTCCAACGCTGCGCGTTCCCTCTGTTCCTCTGCAAAATGCTCCGCGGAAAGATACGCTCCCATGTCCTCGCTGTTCTTCCACCGGACCTCATCGACACAGGACGCCGCGCCCAGTCCGAGCCCCAGATAATCCCCCCGTTTCCAGTACACCAGATTATGCCTGCATTCCCTGCCGGGTTTGGCATGATTTGAAAGTTCATACTGTCCGTAGCCGTATTCCCGCAGCACCTCTCCTGTCATATGGTACATATCACGTTCCGCTTCTTCCGTTGGCAGAAGCGCCATCCCGCCGGCACATGCTTCCGGTTCCTCTCCCGCTGCACGCCGCGCATCCTGTGCATGATAGCGCGCATAAAACGGCGTGTTTTCTTCTATGATCAGCCCGTATGCCGAAATATGCTCCGGTGCCAGTCCGGCCACGCCGCGCAGATTCGCTTCCCAGTCCGAAAGTTTTTGTCCCGGCAGGGCGCTGATCAGGTCCACATTGATATTCCCAAAACCATGCGCCCTGGCAGCATCATAAAAACGGTAAAAATCCGCGCTGTCATGGATCCGCCCCAGCAGGCGCAGTTCCGCATCCCGCAGGGACTGGCAGCCGATGCTCAGACGGTTCACGCCGGCACGCCTCCAGCACTGCAGCCTATGTGCATCTGCCGTTCCCGGATTGGCTTCCAGACTGATCTCCGCCTCCTCTGCCACGAAAAAAAAGTCCCGCAGCGTCTCCATGAGCCCGCTCAGTTCTTCCCCCCCTAAAACAGAAGGCGTACCTCCGCCGAAAAATACCGTATCTATCATTCTGTCCGCATAGACAGCGCCGTATTCCCGGATCTCCCGCCGCAGTGCATTAAGATACAACTGTTTCGTTTCCTCCGTTACAGGAAACGAAAGGAAATCACAATAATCGCATTTCCGCACGCAGAACGGAAGGTGGATATAAAGGGATAAGCGTTTCATTTATCCTCATCCAGTTTCAGCACGCTCATAAACGCGCTCTGCGGGATCTCCACATTGCCCACCTGACGCATGCGCTTTTTGCCTTCCTTCTGCTTTTCCAACAGTTTCTTCTTTCGGGTGATATCACCGCCATAGCACTTCGCCAGCACGTCCTTACGCATGGCTTTCACGGTCTCCCTGGCGATGACCTTGCCCCCCACTGCCGCCTGGATCGGTATTTCAAACAGATGCCTCGGGATCTCATCCTTCAGACGCTCACACATGCGCCGTCCGCGCTCATACGCGCTGTCCGCATGCACGATAAAGGATAATGCATCCACTTCCTCCTTATTGATCAGGATATCCAGTTTTACCAGCTGCGAAGGTTCATATCCCTTCAGGTCGTAATCAAACGATGCATAGCCTTTCGACCTCGACTTCAATGCGTCAAAGAAATCGTATATGATCTCGTTCAGCGGCAGTTCGTATTTCAGCAGGGCACGGTTGGCTTCGATGTATTCCATGGAAAGATAGCGTCCGCGCCTCTCCTGGCACAGTTCCATGATCGGGCCGATAAAGTCCTTTGTCACCATGATCTCTGCCTTGACGATCGGCTCTTCCATATGGTCGATCTCGGACGGATCCGGCAGGTTGGAAGGATTGGTCAGTTCGATCATCTCGCCGTTTGTCTTAAACACCTTATAGACTACGCCGGGTGCCGTTGTCACCAGATCCAGGTCGTACTCCCGCTCCAACCGCTCCTGGATCACCTCCAGATGCAGCAGTCCCAGAAATCCGCAGCGGAACCCAAAGCCCAACGCAATAGAAGTCTCTGCCTCATAAAAAAGTGAAGCATCATTCAACTGCAGTTTCTCCAGCGCGTCCCGCAGGTCCGGATATTTCGCGCCATCCGCCGGATACAGCCCGCAGTACACCATGGACTGCACTTTCTTATAGCCGGGCAGCGCCTCCGCACAGGGCCGGTCCGCCTCGGTCACCGTATCCCCTACTGCCGTGTCGCGCACATTCTTGATCGAGGCGGTCAGATATCCCACCATGCCTGCCGAGAGTTCCTCGCAGGGCAAAAACTGACCCGCGCCGAAGGTGCCTACCTCCACCACTTCCACCACGGCGCCTGTCGCCATCATTTTTACCCTGGTCCCCCGCCGCACCGTGCCGTCCATGACACGCATAAATACGATCACGCCCTTATATGAATCGTACAATGAGTCAAAGATCAGCGCCTTTAAAGGTGCTGACACATCCCCTTTAGGCGCCGGGATCCTGTGCACCACTGCCTCCAGCACATCCTCAATGCCGATGCCGTTTTTCGCCGAGATCAGCGGCGCGTCCATCGCCTCGATGCCGATCACATCCTCGATCTCTTCCTTCACCCGCTCCGGCTCCGCACTGGGCAGGTCGATCTTATTGATCACCGGAAAGACCTCCAGGTCATGATCCAGCGCCAGATAGACATTGGCCAGCGTCTGCGCCTCGATGCCCTGCGCTGCATCCACTACCAGGATCGCACCGTCGCAGGCTGCCAGCGCACGGCTCACTTCATAATTAAAATCCACATGTCCCGGCGTATCGATCAGGTTCAGGATATACTCCTCGCCGTCTTTTGCCTTATATACGGTGCGCACCGCCTGCGCCTTGATCGTGATGCCCCGTTCCCGTTCCAGGTCCATGTTATCCAGTACCTGCTCCTGCATCTCACGCTCGGTCAGCAGCCCTGTCCGTTCGATGATCCGGTCTGCCAGCGTGCTTTTCCCGTGATCGATATGTGCCACAATGCAAAAATTTCTGATCTTTTCCTGTTCTGTCATATTTACTCCCTGTTTTGCTTCACCTTTATTACAACTGATATATTATAACAAAAACAGATGACCTGTGCCACCTGTTTTTATATAATGGTGCAATACTTCTGCCGTGCCCGGCCCCGGCTCGTTCCGGCTCAGCCGGGCAGTGCACCTGTACATAGTCATATCTGCTCCGCATGCTCTGCAATATCCCGGAAACACTGCGCTCCAAAATCCGGAAACCTGACCCAGTAATTATCCAGATTATTATTGCCGTTGTTTTTCTTGATATAAGTATCAAAATCAAAGCGCTCCATGCCGATCGACCGCAGATGCTCCCGATAAAACATGCAACCTTCCTTCATCGTCCTGCGTTCAAAAAAAGCATTAAGATTACCATAGTTCACTCCCCATACCGCCAGCTCCGGCGGGAAATACCTGCCCCCGCTCAGATTTACATAATAAGCAGTTCTCAAAAGAAATTAAAAGCATAAAAAATCCGGTAGTACAACTCTGTATTTCCCTGCTCCAATGTGGATACAAAATAAAACTGCGCATGAAATACAAGCGACCACAACAGATTCAAAATAAGAAATCCTTTATATATCTTCACATCGGCCGTCCCTCGCATCCCATCCCACAAAAGCAGCCCGCCGCTCCAGCCTGCCATGATCAGCGGAAATGCAAAATCCGCCATATAATTATAAGAGATCCCTCCGGTGAGTGCATTTACCAAAAGCTGCAAAAATGCCAATATCGCTAATATTCTGCCAATGTATACTCCATCCCTTTTCCACTTATCCTTTGCAAAAAGTGCCGGAATGCACCATGTGATCAGATTGCAGACCAGCAATCCACCATAACAGTATGTAATATATACTGTAGTATGCCCCAATCGATTCAGTTCCGCAAATGTCCCCGGCACCAGATAAGGGAAACGATAATCCAACTGCGGAAACTTTAATAAATATCCATACACTCCCAGTATGACCTTATCCAGAGCCAGCACCGTGCGGCTGCAATCCTGCACCGTCAGGTTATAAGCAAAGCCGAAGTCAAAAGGCGATCCAAAACGAATCGCATTGTAATACATCAGCCCCGCTGCCACCGGCACATACGGCAGCAGAAGGGCTGCGTATCTCTTCATCCGGTCCGCCGTTCCAATTCCCGACTTGCGATATTTCCAAAAGATCACCGGTGCCATAAAAGAATAAAGTGCCAGATTGGGGCGGCAGCCCACTGCCAATGCCATAAACAGGGAACCCACAGTAACACGCCACAGTTTTAGATCACTGCCTGCCGTCTCCGCACATTCCTCCGGCAATGACGATATCCAAAAATACAGCCCCCAGGCCAGAAAACAGATCCCAGTAATCCTGGGCACATCATGCGCATCCGGGTTTCCCATGCAGGCCATCATATTGCTGCCAAGAAAAATGGATACTGCCATGATCATCTGTACCGCAAATGGTATCTCCTTGTGGTATGTCCGACAATATGTCTGTACTAAAAGCCATACCCCCGCATAAAACAGCGCCGCGCAGATAAAAATAACCGCCCCCTCTGTGATATGCGTCCCAAAACACAGCCAGAACGGCAGATAAAAAATCAGGCAGGGAACAATGCCAAAATAAGTATAATAACGCCCCTGAAAGTACGCCGTATCCCACAGATAATCCCGTCCCTCCTGCAAGCCTACTGCCGTTCTGGCCGTGTAATCATACGGATTTTCAAGTGCCATCAACTGTTCCGACGGTTCTTCCAAAAGACAGGCCTGCCCGGCTGCCAAAGCCTCTGCCAGTTTCTGATATGGCTGGAAATGATGGTCTATCCTGCTGTACCCGTTTTCCACGTATAATATGACAGCCGGCACCAATAACGCCAGCCCGATCATAGTTACTACCGCAAACTTTCCCTTCATTGTATGCTCTGCCTGTTGATCCGATTTCCAAAAACTGTACAATCCTGTACCGGCCATTGCCAACAGAAACATAACAGAACATCGTATCCAGGAAAAGCACAGCGGCTGCCGCGCATTCGCAACAATCTTTCTGATGCGTATTGCTCCTGCCTCCGACAAAGAGCAGCCCAGCACTATCGTTCTGATCCTGCCTGTCCCCTGAAACCAAAGATACTTTGAAATCACATTATCCGGTCTGTATATCCGGTCTGCCATCTGTGCATACTGGTCATGCCCTTCATCCCGTATGTATGGCCTCAAAGTACATATTCCGGAAACTGCATCCGGCCGATCAAAAGACTGTGGCAATTCCCAATCCAGATATATATTATGCAGATCCTCATTTTCTAAGAGCGCATCCAGACCTTTCAGATAAACAACTCCTGCCCCTTCCTCCACAGGCAGCCAGACATCGTCCTGCAGAACAAAACCGTCTAAATGCAGGTTTTCCGGTTCCAACACCCGTTCCTGATAGAACAGGGATTGGAAATGCCGAAAATTAAAGACAAAAAGTTCCAGAAGGATTGCTGTCAACAGGAAACATAGAATCCCTCTCCACTTTTGTGTCATAAATATAGATTTATCCGCTTCTGATCCCATTCCGATTTCCTCACCATGCAATTATATATAGCAAACGACAAAAGTATTTTTACTTTTGCTCGTTTGCTGCGCTGAATTTTGGTTGCGAAGCAACAAATTCCTTACAAAATCCATGCGCATCCGTCGGAGGCATTATAGCCAACAACAAATTATTTTTGTTGTTGACTATAATAAGTTGCAGGCGCAACTGTTCTCCCCTCTGGATCCTGATGGATTATCTGCTTACAACCTGCAAAAAATTAAACGCATAGTAGATCCGATAGTATAATCCTGTATTCCCTAGTTCCAGTGTCGGCGTAAAATAAAACTGTATATGGAATATAAAAGACCATATAACAGCCAATACCAGAAAACTCCCGATGGTTCGCTTCTCCTGCAATTCTCCCCACCATGATACAGCACCTTCCCAGCCTGCCAACAACAACGGAAATGCAAAATCCGCCGTAACTGTTCAGCCTCCCGGGTTCTGAACAGTTACAAGCAAAAATCAAATGGTGAGCCAAAACGGATCGCATTGTAGTACATCAATCCCAAAAGCAAAAAAACAACGTTTTCTTCCCACCCAACTCATTCTGTAACCTTCCAATCAGCCATCTGCCGTGTCTTTGAATCAAATTTCACCCCAATCTTATATAGCCTTCTTTTATCTGCCGCATATGGTACAGTGTAATGCATATCTTCTATCTGCTGCAATGCATTTTCCGCACTATCATCCCTTTTAAATTCAAATATATAAACAAACCGCTTTGTCTCTACGATGCAGTCAATCCGCCCGGTAAATGTATGCGTTTCGCACTGCACATACTGTCCCAATAATGTAAACGTAATATAGAATACAGACTGAAAGTCATGTTCAAAAGGATCTTCATTTATCGGATATGGTATCCCCGCAAACAACGCCTCAAAAACCCTGCGGATACTTTCCAGATCACCGGATTCCACATATTCTGATAATGTCAAAATGTCCTTTCCTGATCCAGCACCCGCATTCCCGGTATACAACGGCATAAGGCTGTCCAGAAATCCATATTTTACTTCTTCATTTGGAAACCCAAGCGTATATGCCGCTTTTTTCACACTGTAATCTATAATCGTCAGGTATCCCGTCTGATATAAAAGCGGTATCGGATCGGGATTGTCGTCCCGATAATCCTTCAGCATCCTTTTGGTCGCATACAATGTTCCGTCAGTAAATTTCCTGGAATCAAAGTGCATTTCCTTTAATCTTGCAACCAGAAAAGATGGTGTTCCTGTTTCAAACCAGTATGCATCAAACTCCCTGTCTGCCAGTGCATTCAACAAACTGTAAGGATTATACACCCCCATTCCTTTTTGATGAAAACGATATCCATCATATTCCATCTTTAACTTTCCAAGGCATTCTCTCACAGTCAGTTCCTGCTCATCAGCCATGGCCTCAATTTCCGGCATAAACACATCCCGCATTTCCTGCTCAGTAATACCGCAGATCTCTGAATAGTCCATGCTCATAGATATGTCCCTTAACTGGTTTAAGTCACTGAATATACTCACCTTGCTGAACTTTGTGACTCCTGTGATAAAGATAAACTGAATACAGGCATCCTCGCTCTTTAAAGTGCTGAAAAAACCCTTAAACACTGCCTTGTTGTGTTTCACAAGTTCCTTATTTTCCATGGTCTCGATCAGTGGTTTATCATATTCATCTACTAGAACCACACACTTTTTCCCGGTCTGTGCGGAAGCTGCCTGCAGCAGTCTCTTGAATCTTTCTTCCAATCCGTTTGCTTTAGAAACATGATAAGTTAGTTCCCATCCACTCAGTAACCCATCAAGAACAGTTTCCAGTGCCTGTCCTGCCTGATAGTTTTTTCCATTAAAATCAAAGTAAAATATCGGATACGCCTGCCAGGCATCTGCATTCTCCTGTTCCAGTGCCTCTATTTTTAGCCCTTGAAAAAGTTCTTTTTTTCCTTCCCAGTATGCCCTCATAGTAGAAAGGAGCAAACTTTTGCCAAAACGTCGAGGACGGCTCAGGAAATAGGGTTTCCCTGTATGAACCAGTTTATATACATATTCCGTCTTATCAACGAGCAGATAATGCTCATTGATGATCTGCTCAAAACTCTGTATGCCAACGGGCAATTTTCTTTTCTCCGGTTCCATATAGCCGTTCTCCTTCATGTTGCATATGCAACATATTCTGTAACTGTTCAGAACTCACCGCAGTCTGAACAGTTACTATATTTTGATTATTATCCATATCATTTCCCACTGCTCATCTATTGAATAATTATACCATATTTACAGGCTTTTTCAAGAAACCGGTCGAATTCTCTCAGACCTGATCGTATACGAGCATGTATCTGTTTTGACATGCTCTGCAATATCCCGGAAACACCGTGCTCCAAAATCCGGAAACCTGACCCAGTAATTATCCAGATTATTATTGCCGTTGTTTTTCTTGATATAAGCATCAAAATTTCTTCTTGCTTTTTCTCCCGAATCCATTTCTTTTTCTTCCAAAATCCATTCTATTTTATTGCCAAAATACCCCTTTTCCTATATAATGATATCAAGGTCGATTGAAGGGCATAAAATCGTCCCTTCCGCCTTATAAAAAATAATTTTCCAGGTACATTGATAATTTCATACATTGACTATCAGTAAGTACCCCCATATGAGGTGTATACTGAGGGATTTC
>JAFUUX010000057.1 GCA_017471325.1 Lachnospiraceae bacterium
AGCGCAATAAATAATTGCGCTTACTATAACGCTCCGCGAGGATGCGCACGGATTTTGTAAGGAAATATGCCGCTTTCAGCGGCCAAAATCCGGCGCAGTAAACGACAAAACGAAAATAGTTTTGTCGTTTACTATATTTATAAATAATCGCTTTGTAAGGAGGTACTCCACGGATATCATGGAACATACAGATTTAAAAGCAGGCATCAGTCTGGTGCTGCTGGCCTATAATGAAGAGGAAAACCTGCGGGTGCTGCTGCCCCGGATCAAAGAACAACTGAACAAATGCGGGGAAGACTACGAACTGCTGGTGATCGGCGGACAGACCGATGAAGATAACAGCCGTGAGGTATGTGAAGCGGAAGGCGCTGTCTACATGAACCAGGAAGAACCCGGCTTTGGCGGTGCTTTCCGTACCGGCATCCGGCATGCAAAACGCCAGAAATTTTTCATCATGGACAGTGACGGTTCCCATCACCCGCGCTACATTCCGGATATCTATCACTGTTTCATGGACAAGCGCTGCGATGTGGCGATCGGCTCCCGGTATACGAAGGGCGGTGTAAGCAATGACAGCATCACCTCGCAGATCATGTCCCATACTTTAAACTTCGTCTACGGCATGATCCTGGGCGTGAAAGCAAAGGATCTGTCCACGGACTTCCGCATGTATCATACCCGCCGCCTAAAGGAAGTGGTGGATGACCTGAAGTGCCCGCACTATGATGTGCTGCAGGAAGTGATCCTGCTTTTGAAACTCCGCAAAAAGAAAGAGCACAAAAAGTTTACGATCGCTGAGACACCCATCACCTTTGACAAACGGCTCTTTGGTATCTCCAAGCGCAAACTGCTGACCTTTATCATCAGTTACATGAAGACCGTCTTTTACCTGTCCTCGATCCGCTGGAAAAACAGGAAGATCAGGTAAATCCCGCCGGACAGCACCTTTCCTGAAACCGTGCTGCTTTTATCGGCTCTGCGATACGCAAAAAAGGCTGCCGCACCGCGACAGCCTTTCTTTTTTCCTTATCTTAATTTTTTCCTTATCTTAAGTTTCAGTTCTGTCCCTTCTCCAGAGCCAGCGTCCTGGTGGTCAGGTCGCATACCTCAGACGGTCCAAAGTACTGGATCGCCCCCGGGAATGTGAAGGAAGTCTTCACCGCCCACTCTTCCCTATGTGCCTCGAAATACTTAAACGGTGCTCCATCCAGTTCTACCAGCGCCTTGCGGATGACCGGCTTGTCCTCGCCGTTCCTGCGCTCCATGTTCATCATCTTGGTGATCGGCATGCCGCCTGCTACCCACTCCTCTGCCGGTTTGGACAGATTGGATACCTTGGACAGATACCCGGTATAGCCATACTGGATCAGCATGAATGCATTGTAACCTAAGGAATAGCAATAGTCAGCGTCAAAGTTGGACGGGAACGCGCATCTGCCTTCATAACCGAAGAAATGGTGCAGCGGTGAGAATTTGCCCTTATAACTCGGTCTTGCAGCCAGTTTGTCCTTTACCAGTGCGGAGAAGAGTTTTTCGGATTCGATCAGGGATACCTGCACATTGCCGTGCGGATCTCTCTCCAAAAAGAGCTGCTGCTGTACAAACTGCGGCAGGATGTCAAATACCGCAAACGCTTCTGCAGACAGGCCGTTCTTGATGAAATCATACTTTGCGTTCCAATCCGGCAGCGCATTGAACTCTTCCGTTTTCCTGCCTGCCAGCAGTTCGTTGATCTCTTTGATCAGGCTGGAAAACTCCGGTACGAACTCAACGATGCCTTCCGGAATGATGGCAACACCGAAGTTTTCACCGTTTGCCGCCCTCTTCTCCACGGAATCCGCGATATAATCGGCAATGGCGGATAAGGACATCTTCTTTGCCGCCACTTCTTCACCGATCAGACAGATATTCGGCTGCGTCTCCAGTGCGCACTCCAGCGCCACATGGGAAGCGCTGCGCCCCATCACCTTGATGAAGTGCCAGTACTTCTTTGCGGAATTGGCATCACGCTCGATATTTCCGATCAGTTCGGAATAAGTCTTGGTCGCGGTATCAAAACCGAAGGATGCTTCGATATCTTCATTCTTTAAGTCACCGTCGATGGTCTTCGGGCAGCCGATCACCTGCACGCCGGTATGATTGGCAGCCATGTACTCTGCCAGCACTGCGGCATTCGTATTGGAATCGTCACCGCCGATGATCACGATCGCGGTCAGGCCGTGCTTCTTTGCCACTTCGGTCACGATCTTAAACTGCTCCTCGGTCTCCAGTTTGGTACGTCCGGAACCGATGATATCAAAACCGCCGGTATTACGGTATGCATTTATAAACTCATCATCAAACTCGACATAGTCATCATCGATCAGTCCGCTCGGGCCCCCTTTAAACCCTAACAGAACATTGTTTTTATCCGTTGCCTTGATGGCATCATACAGGCCGCAGATCACATTATGCCCGCCCGGTGCCTGTCCGCCGGAAAGGATCACGCCTACCACCTGCTTTTTTGCCGCGGAAG
>JAFUUX010000058.1 GCA_017471325.1 Lachnospiraceae bacterium
CAAAACTATTTTCGTTTTGTCGTTTACTGCGCCGGATTTTGGCCGCTGAAAGCGGCATATTTCCTTACAAAATCCGTGCGCATCCTCGCGGAGCGTTATAGTAAGCGCAATTATTTATTGCGCTTACTATAATATCTGACTACGTCCAACTAATGCGAGACTCTAAGGGCTGAAGCCCTAAGACTCTCATCAGGTGCCGATACCGTAACCGGCTCCCCCACATGATTTATCCCAATTGTCTGACCACCCCGTCCAGCACCTCAAAATACTCCGCAAAGGTCTTTCTGCAGCAGTCCGGATCCAATATGCGCACACCTGCTGTCCGCAGCCCGCACAGCGCAAACGCCATGGCCACGCGGTGGTCTTCATAGGTCTGCAGCGCGGCGCCATGCATCGCGCCCGGATAAATGCGCACCCCGTCTTCCAGTGCTTCCGTGCGTATCCCCAGCGCGCTTAAGTTCTCCCGGATCGCTTTTAGCCGGTCGCATTCCTGCAGCCGGATATGCGCTATGCCCGTGATCCCGATCGGCGCATCCGCATATGGCGCGATCGCTGCCAGCGTCAGCGCCTGATCGGAAAAAGCCGACATATCCACCGTAAAGCCGCCCTTTAACTTTCCACCCGGCGGTCCCTGCAGTGTCAGATCCTCCTCCGTACCGCCCAGGATGCTGCATCCCATACGCGACAGCACCTTAAGAAAAGCCACATCCCCCTGCAGCATCTCCCTGCGCACGCCGGCAACCGTCACGCTTACCCCCAGCAGCGCTGCCAACGCATAGAAATAGGCCGCGGCCGACATATCCGCCTCCACGGGATATTCCCCTGCGTGATAGCCATTCTGCCTGGGCAGGGCATAATAAAGCACGCCATCTGTTTCTCTTTTTTCGGTCTCTACGCCAAAACTGCGCATCATCCGTGCCGTCAGTTCCACATAACTCAAGCCATGGCTCCCCTCCACACGGATCTCCACCGGATGCCTGCTGCTGCCTGCCGCGATCATCAGTGCGCTTAAAAACTGTGAACTTTGATCGATATTCACGGAAAAACTGTCCTTGCCCTTTTCCCCGCCCTGTCCGGAGGGCTGCAAAAGGCTGTATTCTTCATCCTGCCTTGCCCGCCCGCGGATACACATGGGAAAATGCCCCTCTTCCTGCAGGCACTCCACTTTGGCACCGGCTGCACGCAGCGCATCGATCAAGGGCTGCATGGGCCGTTTCTGCATCTGTTCCGAAGAACGCACCACATATTCCCCATCGGAAAGCGCCAGCATGGCCACCAAAAAACGAGCTGCCGTTCCCGCGCTGCCCACATAGATCTCTGCCTGCTTCTTCGGAATGCCGCCGCCAAAGCCGGTGATGGTGATGTCTTTGTTTAAAGCGGTCTCCCGCCCGGCTTCCGCTGCCGCCGGCGCCTCCGTGACCGGAAATCCCAGGGTGCGGATGCATTCCAGAAAGTGCACGGCATCCTCACTCGCCATGCACCCACGCAGCGTGCTCACGCCATCCGCCATAGCTGCCAGCAGGAGCGCCCGGTTGGTGATGGATTTGGATCCCGGTACCGCTGCCTGCACCGCTGCCCTGTCGTTTCCGGGCGGAAACGCGCAGGGCACATCATAGTACGCTCTCATGCGATCCCCTTTACCGTATAGTCCTTATCCTCCACGGCTTTGCTCAGCACTTCATCCGCCACGGCCTGCGACAGTTTTACTACCGCAGTCCCTTTCTCATGGCTGACTTCCGCGCTTTCCACGCCCGCGATGCCCTCCAGCGCCTTCTTTACCGTTGCCTCGCAGTGTCCGCACATCATGCCTTCGATCGTGATCGTTTTTTCCATTTTATGTTCCTCCTTTTTTTGTTGTTTTTCTTTATACCATTGGGATAACAGTTTCCCATCCGCATCCTTCTCTGCCGCATCCCGCCGTTTCCGGTCATGGGACGCATCCTTTAGTCTTACCAGGTTCAGGCGCAGCGCATTACTCACCACGCAGAAACTGGACAGGCTCATGGCAGCCGCACCAAACATCGGGTTCATGGTGATCCCCAGTTTCACGTAGACACCCATTGCCGCCGGGATGAGCAGCACATTGTAAAACAGCGCCCAGAACAGATTTTCCAGAATGTTGCGGTACGTAGCCCGGCTTAAACGGATCGCAGCCGGCACATCGGACAACCGGCTCTTTACCAGCACCACGTCTGCCGCGTCTATAGCCACATCCGTGCCTGCGCCGATCGCAATGCCGCACTCCGCTTTGGTCAGCGCCGGCGCATCATTGATGCCGTCTCCCACCATGGCGACTTTGCCATGCTTCTGCAGCTGCTCCACCACTTCGGCTTTTTCCTCCGGCAGGACACCGGCGATCACCTCATCCACACCGGCCTGCGCGCCGATGGCCTCTGCCGTGCGCACATGGTCACCGGTCAGCATCACCACATGCAGCCCCATATCCCGCAGCTGCCGTATGGCCTCCGGGCTGTCCTCCTTGATGGTGTCCGCCACGGCGATCACACCCAGCACATTCTTCTCTTCAGCAAAAAACAGCGCTGTCTTTCCTTCCGCCGACAGCTGCTCCGAGCGCTGCTGCAGTTCTGCCGGAAGCGGCGCGTGTCTGCTGATCAAAGCAGCATTGCCGCCATACAGTTTCTTCCCACCCAAGACACCCTGCAGACCGTTTCCGGGCAAGGCGCTAAAATCCGCCACCTCCTCCGCCGTCAGTTCCGGCCGCTCCGCACAGTATGCCGCCACTGCCTTTGCCAGCGGATGTTCGCTCTTTTTCTCCAGCGCACAGGCACACTGCAGCAGGCGTTCTTCCGGCACGCCCTCTGCCGGCAGTATGTCCGTCACCACCGGTGCCCCGTTCGTGATCGTTCCGGTCTTGTCCAGCACCACGATCTGCGTGCTGCCGCACTCCTGCAGCGCTTCCGCATGCTTAAACAGAATGCCGTTTTTTGCGCCCACGCCGTTACCCACCATGATCGCCACCGGCGTGGCCAGCCCCAGCGCGCATGGGCAGCTCACCACCAGCACACTGATCGCGCGCGCCAGCGAATATCCAAAGGGCTTTCCCAAAAGCATCCACGCCGCAAAGGTCAGAAGCGCCAGTCCGATCACTGCCGGCACAAAGATACCGGAAATCCTGTCTGCCAGTTTTGCCACCGGTGCTTTCGTTGCCGCCGCGTCACTCACCATCTGTATGATCTGCGCCAGCGTGGTATCCTCTCCCACCTTGAGCGCCCTGCATTTTAAAAAACCGGAACGGTTGATCGTTGCGGAAGAAACCGGATCTCCTGCCGCTTTATCCACAGGAATGCTCTCCCCGGTGAGCGCGGATTCATCCACCGCGCCGCTGCCCTCTATGATCTCGCCGTCCACCGGGATCTGCTCTCCCGGCCGCACCACAAAGATCTCACCGATGCGCACTTCCTCCACCGGCACGGTAATCTCCTGCCCGTCCCGCAGCACCGCTGCTGTCTTTGGTGCCAATTTCATCAGGCTTTTCAAAGCATTGGTCGTTTTCCCTTTGGAATAGGACTCCAGCATCTTGCCCACCGTGATGAGTGTCACGATCATCGCTGCCGACTCAAAGTAAAACTCCATCATACAGGCCATGACGGCATCCATATCACCGTCAGCCTGTGCCCTGGTCATGGCAAAAAGCATCACGGTACTATACGAAAACGCCGCCCCGGCTCCCAGCGCGATCAGCGTGTCCATATTCGGTGCCCCGTGAAAAAGGCTCTTAAAACCGCTGACAAAAAACTGCCGGTTCAGAAACAGGATCACGATCGTCAGCAATAACTGCGTCAGTCCCATTGCCACATGATTGCCTTCATAAAAAGCCGGCAGGGGCCAGCCCCACATCATGTGCCCCATGGAAAAATACATGAGCACCAGCAGAAATCCCAGGGACGCAGACAGGCGTCTCTTTAACAGTGGTGTTGTTTTATCCTGCAGCGCTGCTTCTTCTGCTGTCAGTTTTGCCTTGTACGAACTGCCGTCCGCAGCGTCACGCCCTCCCTGGGGTGCCGCACCATAACCGGCATCCTCCACCGCTTTTATGATCTCTTCCGGCCCGGCACTTCCCTCCACACCCATGGAATTGGTCAGCAGGCTCACACTCACGGAAGAAACGCCTTTTACCCTGCGGACCGCCTTTTCCACCCTGGCCTGGCAGGCCGCACAACTCATGCCTGTTACTGTATATTGCTCCATCCCGTCTTTTCCCGTCCAATATCGCAAACCCCGGTAAGGATCTGTCACGAATTAATCTATACATCTTGCTTGTCTATTTTTCCGACAGTTTCGCCAGAAAGCCTCACCGTACTAACTGTTCAGCCCCCCCGGGTTCTGACAGTTTTATTTCAGCTGCTCCGAGTCCAGCAGGATCGTAAACGGTCCTTCATTCACCAGGCTCACCCGCATATGCTCTCCGAATTCCCCCTGCTCCACCACCGACACTTCTTCCCTGCATCTTGCGATGATGTATTCGTACAGTTCCCTTGCCGTATCCGGCGCGCCGGCATTGATAAAACTGGGCCGGTTGCCATGCCTGCAGTCCGCATAAAGCGTAAACTGCGAGATCAGCAGAAGTCCCCCTTCCACATCCTTTAAGGACAGATTGGTCTTGCCATTTGCATCCGGAAAGATGCGCAGCCCCAGCATCTTGCGGATCAGCTTATCCGCTGTCTCCTTCGTATCATCCTGCCCCACGCCGATCAGAACCACATAGCCCTTCCCGATCTGCCCGCACAGCCGCTCTTCCACCGTTACTTTGCCTTCCGAAACCACCTGTATCACAAATCTCATACGCTTTATCCCATCATAAAAACAGAAATAAGCCGCTCTCTTTCCGGGCGGCTTTTTCTTCGCTTCTTTCAGATCCTGATTAAAACAGTTTCTTTAACGCGTCTGCTGCACCTGCCAGTTTGTCCCCTGTCAGTGCTGCCTTTACGCCGCTCACCAACTGGTTTTCCACACCATCCGGAATATCCACGCCGGCGATCCTCTCTACCGTCTTGACCGGCTCTTTCTGGAAAGACTCCAGCAATGCCGGATCATTCTTTACCTTGTTTACGATCTCTTCTACTTTTGCTTTGATATCCATGATCTATGCCTCCTTATAAAATATGCACATCACATCAACTGTATGCCGTTCTTTTCACATTCTGCTGCCATCTCTTTGGGCCATACGGAAGACTGTACCTCACCGATATGCGCCTTTTCCAGCAAAAACATACACAAACGGGACTGTCCGATACCGCCGCCGATGGTCAGGGGCAGTGTGCCGTTTGCGATCATCTTGTGATAATCGTGCTGCATACGGTCCTCGGCATTCAGTTCCTTTAACTGGCTGGCCAGGGAAGCCTCATCCACGCGGATGCCCATGGAAGAGATCTCCAGGGAATCCTGCAATACTTCATCCCAGAAGATGATATCGCCGTTCAGTTCCCAATCGTCATAGTCCGGCGCACGCCCGTCATGCCGCTCGCCATTTCCCAGCACTTTGCCGATCTGCATCAGGAATACCGTTTTCTTTTCCTGCGCGATCAGGCGTTCCCGCTCCCTGGGCGTCCGATCCGGATAACGCTCCAGCAGTTCCTGGGTGGTAATGAAATATACCTCATCCGATACCGGCGCATCCAGCATGGAATACCGCAGCGTCACCTGCCGCTTGGTAAAAACGATCGCCTTGACGATGGACTTTACGGTCTCTTTTAAAAACTCCGTATTTCGCTGTTCCCTCGTGATCACCTTTTCCCAGTCCCACTGATCCACAAAGATGGAATGTACATTGTCCATCTTATCATCCCTGCGGATCGCGTTCATGTCGGTATAAATGCCTTCGCCCTCACGATAGCCGTACTGATACAGCGCCATTCTCTTCCATTTTGCCAGGGACTGTACCACCTCAGCCTCGCCGTCGCTTAAGAGCATGTCAAAGCGTACCTTGCGCTCCACACCGTTTAAGTCATCATTGATACCGCTGCCGGAACGCACGATCAGCGGTGCCGTCACGCGATCCAGCGTCACGGCAAAAGAAAGCGCCTGCTGAAATACATCTTTGATAAACTTGATCGCATGCTGCGTTTCCCGAAGGGAAAGCGCGGAACGATACCCCTCCGGCACGTACAGTTCATTTTCTTTCGTCATTTTTATCTCACCTCTGTTAAATGCACTTTTTCATATCCGACCATGTCCGGATGCCGGCTTCCCCGGCGGCATCCCCTATCAGCGGATATTGCCTACCGTTCTCGGGAAGAGGATCACATCGCGGATATTGGATACACCGGTCACATACATCACCAGCCGCTCAAAGCCCAGGCCAAAGCCGCCGTGCGGTACGGAACCGAAGCGGCGCAGATCCAGATAATCACTGTACTGATCCAGGTTCATGCCGCGTTCCTTCATGGCTGCCACCAGTTTGTCATAATCTGCTTCCCTCTCGCTGCCGCCGATGATCTCTCCCACACCGGGTACCAGCAGATCCACTGCTGCCACGGTCTTGCCGTCTGCATTCTGTTTCATATAGAAGGATTTGATCTCCTTCGGATAGTCCGTTACAAAAACGGCTTTCTTAAATACCTTTTCGGAAATGTATCTCTCATGCTCGGTCTGCAGATCCACGCCCCACTCCACCGGATAAACAAACTCCTCGCCGGACTCCTTCAGCAGCCGGATCGCTTCCGTATAAGTCACCGTGCCGAATTCGTGAGAGATCAGTTCTTTCAGCCGGTCGATCAGGCCATTCTCAAAATGCTGGTCAAAAAACGCCATTTCCTGCGGGCATTTCTCCAATACCGTACCGATCACATGCTTCAGCATATCCTCCGCGATCTCGATGATGTCCGGCAGTTCCGCAAACGCGATCTCCGGCTCCATATGCCAGAACTCGGCCAGATGCTTGGGCGTATTGGAATTTTCCGCACGGAAACTGGGACCGAAGGTATAGATCTTGCCCATAGCCATGGCTGCCATCTCCCCCTCCAGCTGGCCGGAAACGGAAAGCCCTGCCCGCTGCCCGAAGAAGTCGTCCGCGTAATATTCTTCTGCATTCTTGTACTGATCGGAATAGCCGATGGTGGTCACCTGGAACATTTCACCGGCGCCTTCACAGTCGCTGCCGGTGATCAGCGGCGTATTGACATAGACATAATTCCTGTCCTGGAAATACTGATGAATGGCCTCCGCCAGCACGGAACGCACGCGCAGTACCGCATTAAAGGTATTTGTCCGGCCGCGCAGGTGCGGCATGGTGCGCAGGAACTCCAGCGTGTGGCGCTTTTTCTGCAGCGGATACTCTGCCGGGCAGTTTCCCAGCACCGTGATCTCTTTTGCGTTGATCTCCGGCACGCCGTTACGCCCTTCCACCAACTGGCCGCTTACCTTCAGGGAAGTGCCCAGTTTCAGTGCCTCTGCCGGGAACTCCTTTCCCTCTGCCTTATCCAGCACGATCTGCATATGCTTTAAACTGGTACCGTCATTCAGTTCCAAAAATGCCACATTCTTGGAATCCCTGGAAGTACGCACCCATCCGCAAACGGTCACGTCCTCTCCAAATGCCGGTTTTGCAAAAATCTCTTTTAAATCCGTATGTTTCATCTGTCCTTCCTCCCTGCGGGTACTGCTTTGCGTAATGCTCTCCCCGCCAATGCAGGCTGCGCGCCTGTCCGTAAAAATCATAAACGGTATTATAGCAAAAAAACGCATAAACCGCAACAAAAAACACAGAAAGACTATGGAAACAATCCGGGAAGTTACTATTCACAGTAAATGACATTGACTGTAAACAGTAACGACACCCTTTCGTTTTTGCAAAAATCCTGTTGACCGTCAGGAACATTTGTTCTATATTTGATATATGCACTTACGGATCGGAGGCAGAAAAACATGGGCGAATATGATGATATTATAGACCACCCGCATCATCAGTCAAAAACCAGGCCACACATATCCATGCTCAAACGTGCTGCGCAGTTTGCCCCCTTCTCCGCACTGTCCGGGTATGATGAAGCCGTAGAGGAAACCGCGCGCATAACAGACCACCGCATGGAACTGGACGATGAAGAGATGGCTCTCCTGAATGACAAGCTGCAGTACCTGTCCATGACCTGTACCGAACACCCGCGGGTCTCCATCACCTATTTTGCGAACGATACTTCCAAAGAAGGCGGTTCCTACGAAACTGTCACGGGCAGTATAAAAAAGATCGACGCTGTCCTCCACTATGTGCTCATGGAAGACGGCACGCGGATCGCGATCAATGATATTTATACGATAGAACTATAACCACCGACGCATACCGTATATGCATCTTTGGTAAGCGGATCCTTCCGGGAATAATCAAAGAGTACATAAACCTCACCGCACTCCTGTCCATCCTCTTCCCCCCCGCGGCACTGTTCCCAGACCGGACGGGAAAATACTTCTATATGCGTCATCCCCAAAAGCGCTCTTGCATCGTATTCCCGCAATCCGGGCAGATACTTTTCCACCTGTTCTTTTGAATGGTAAAACCCATGCCGGAATGCCCTGTAGTCTTCCCCCGCAAGAGAACGGCAGAAATCCGGACGCGTTTTCATGTTTTCACGCAGAAAAAGATCATAGGTCAGCAGTTCCGCATACATCTGCCGTTTGCCGCTGTCATATGCTTCCGAAAACTCCAAAAGGATCTCATAGCGGTATGCTCTGGAAGGACTGTTCAGAAAGTATCCTTTTTTCTCATGTTCGTCTGCCAGCGCTTCAAACATGGCAAACGGCGAGTCAAACGCCCTGACCAAACGGGCCAGGGTATGGACAAACTGATTGCTGTTGTAGTACACTTCCACCATTTCCTCAATCCTTTTTAAGCGTATCACATCCCCATAGGACAGCCAGCGGGTATACAGTACCTCATAAGGCGGCCTCTCTGTATAGAAGATGCCGAACTCTTCTGTCTGCCGCGCGATCGGCGTACCGCTTAATACCTTCAGGAATCCCAGCTGCAGCTGATCCGGCTGCATTGCATATACCCGGTTAAAAGAATCCGCAAAACTCTGATAATCCTCATAAGGAAGACCGGCGATCAGATCCAGATGCTGATGAATATTGCGGCTCTTTCTGATCTCGGAAACCACATATTCCAATTTGCCCAGATCCGTTTTGCGTCTGATCGCCTCCAGCGTCTTTTGATTGGCCGACTGCACGCCGATCTCAAACTGCACCTGCCCCGGCCGGAGTGTTTTCAGCAGCGCCAGTTCTTCCTCCGTGATCAGATCCGCGGAAATCTCAAAATGAAAATTCGTGATCCCATTGTCGTGTTCCGATAAATACTGCCAGATCGCCATCGCATGTTCATGGACACAATTGAATGTCCTGTCCACAAACTTTACCTGCGGCACTTTCTTTTCCAGAAAGAAATCCAGTTCTGCTTTTACCAGATCTATGCTCCGAAACCGCAGTTTCTTGTCGACCGAAGATAAACAATAACTGCAGCGGTAAGGGCATCCCCTGCTGCTCTCATAATACAGTATCCGGTTACGAAACACCTCCATATTTCGATAGAAAAAGGGGACCGCATCCAGATCGGTCATGTCCCTCTGCGCCGTATATCCAGAGCGGATGCACAATCCCGCTACGGAAGAAAAATCCTGCGCATCCTGCATACGGTATTTTTCTAATATCTCCCGGAAGGTGATCTCCCCTTCACCGATCATGATCCCTTTGACCGCCGGAAACTCTTCAAGGATCTGCGGTGCATTGTAACTGACCTGCGGACCGCCCAGCCAGATATCCGCCTTTGGCAAAACCTTGGGCAGCTCCGCCAGCAGTTCCGTGACAGCATTCCAGTTCCAGATATAGCAGGACAGACCGATGGCATCCGGTTTTCTCCGGTAGATCTGCGCCAGTATATCCTCTGTCCTCTGGTTGATCGTAAACTCTGCGATCTCCATCATCTGTGCATAGTCTGCTTCCGAATATGCATACAGTGAATAGACCGCCGGATTGGAATGTATATATTTTGCATTGATCGCTGTCAGTAAAAACTTCAATTACGCCACCTTCCTCACGCACCTGTCTGCCATCATAAAAATATAATGTAAAAAAAATACGCATCCCGCTACCACAGGATGCGTATATTCCGACATACCATCTCTTATGCCAATGCTTTCCTGATCTTCTCCAGTTTGCTCTCCAGGCTCTTAACCTTTGCTTTCAGTTCCCTGTTTTCAGCCTTCAGTGCTGTTACATCTGCGGCCGCTTTTGCTACGGGTTTCTTTGCTGCTTCTGCTTTTACTGCCGGCTTCTTTGCTGCTGCTTTTTTCGCAGGTGCCTTTGCAGCTGCCTTTTTAGTCGTTTCCGCTTTCTTCACAGTTTCTGCCTTCGGTGCTGTTTTGGTGGTCGCTTTCCTTCCAGCCATTTCTTTCTCCTCCTATATTTTGTGGGATTCTAATTGCGATAGGTGTATCATACCACATTATATAGTGCATTTCAACCATTAAAAAGCTTCTTTTTCAATATCTTTCCTGAATAGATATTAATCCCTGATCCGAAGAGATGATCCCATATCTTGCAACAGCCACTATCACAAGTACGGAAGCTATATTGACTAAAGGCGATATGACCAGAGTAGCCGTTGACGCCAAAACCCCGGAAGCAGCAATGTATTCCGCTCCCTTTCTTGCCAGTATCACATTGCCTGCCGTAGATATATAAGGAACGGCTATTCTGATGATCGTATACACCGCGATCATTATGACAGAAACAGTCCTTCCGAAAGATCTTTCCGTCGTTTGCATGGCGAGCATATAGATGATGTACAACAAAAATACAACACATTGCAGTACAAAATCAAATGGTATCACCAGTTCCGAAACCTTGAGACTCTCCGGGTAAAAGGATTTTTGTACAAATATAAGTATCAGGTAGCCTGCAACAGCCAGTCCCTGCAATGTAAGCCCTGCTATGACAGGCATTTTGACAGCTTTATCATTCATTTCTTTTGCATACTCCGTTTCTTCTTAAATTCATGATCACCTTATAACTCCTTACCTGCGGAACGGGTTCTCCGTCGGGTACGGCAGACTCTTCGGCCGGTTATGATCGATATCCTCCACCGGTACACCGATATATTTGAACACCTCATAAAGCGCGCTGCCATGATGCCCAAATGCGACCGCCCCGTGATGCGGATAGTTCTTTTCGATCAGCACATGCCGGTAGAAACGCCCCATCTCATGGATTGCAAATACTCCGATGCCGCCAAAGGATCTGGTAGCCACGGGCAGCACCTCGCCTTCTGCCGCATACGCCCGCAGCAGTCCGTCCGCTGTGCTCTGCAGGCGGAAGAAAGTAATGTCGCCCGGTGCGATATCCCCCTCCAACGTGCCGTTGGTCACTTCCTCCGGCAGAGACCTGGCCATGATCTTCTGATTGCGCATCTCGCAGGATGCCATCTTTTTGGAACAGGTATTGCCACAGTGGAAACCCATGAAAGTATCACTGTGTGCATAGTCAAACTTTCCCGCGATGCTTTCCCGGTACATGTCTTTCGGCACGGAATTATTGATATCCAGCAAGGTCACGATGTCATCACTTACGCAGGTACCGATATACTCGGAAAGTGCGCCGTAGATATCCACCTCACAGCTCACGGGAATGCCACGCCCGGTCAGACGGCTGTTTACGTAGCAGGGCACAAAACCAAACTGCGTCTGAAATGCCGGCCAGCATTTGCCTGCGATCGCCACATACTTCCGATATCCCTTGTGTGCCTCGATCCAGTCTAAAAGCGTCAGTTCATACTGTGCCAGTTTCGGCAGGATCGAAGATTTTTTATTCCCGGCTCCCAGTTCTTTCTCCATATCCGCCACCACTTCCGGGATGCGCGGATCATCATCATGCTTATGAAATGCTTCAAACAGATCCAGTTCGGAATTTTCCTCGATCTCCACGCCCAGATTATAGAGCTGCTTGATCGGTGCATTGCAGGCCAGAAAATTGAGCGGCCGCGGTCCAAAGGAAATGATCTTTAATTCCGAAAGGCTGATCAGCGTGCGGGCAATGGGCAGAAAAGCGTGCAGTTCCTCTGCCAGATCCTCTGCGTCACCTACCGGGTTCTCCGGGATATACGCCCGTACATTACGCAGGCGCAGATTGTAACTGGCATTCAGCAAGCCGCAGTACGCATCCCCCCGGCCGTCCAGCAGGGAATCCTGCGTTTCCTCGGCTGCCGCCACAAACATCTTTGGTCCCTCAAAATGCTTTGCCAAAAGCGTTTCCGAGATCTCCGGTCCGAAATTACCCAGATAGACGCAGAGTGCATTGCATCCGTTCTTTTTGATATCTTCCAGCGCCTGCACCATGTGGATCTCGCTCTCCACAATGCACACCGGGCATTCATAGATATCTGCCGAATCATACTTTGCCGCATACGCCTCCACCAGTGCCTTTCTGCGGTCTACCGACAGGCTTTCCGGGAAACAGTCACGGCTGACTGCCACGATACCGAGTTTTACTTTTGCGATGTTCTCCATAAATAAGATACCTTCCTTTCCCATGCATTCCAATGAATTTTTTTGTATGGTAAACGACAAAACTATTTTCGTTTTGTCGTTTACTGCGCCGGATTTTGGCCGCTGAAAGCGGCATATTTCCTTACAAAATCCGTGCGCATCCTCGCGGAGCGTTATAGTAAGCGCAATTATTTATTGCGCTTACTA
>JAFUUX010000059.1 GCA_017471325.1 Lachnospiraceae bacterium
CCAGTCTTGCCGCAAAACGCCCGAAAAAATGATATTTCTCATTTTTATAGCCCAGCATGGAATCCATGGTGTTGATGGCCTTATACATCATGGCCGCTGTCGGCCCTCCCAGGATCAGCCAGCACATAGGCGCCACCACACCGTCTGTTGTATTCTCCGCCACGGTCTCCACCGCCGCGCGGATCACGCCCGCTTCATCCAGCGCCTGCGTATCCCGGCCTACGATACGGGATACTGCGTGTCTGGCCTGTTCCAGTTTTGCGCTCCGGGCTTCTTCCCGGCCGGTATCTGCCGCGCCTTTATCCGGCGCCTTCTTTAATGCCGCGTATACCAGCATACTCTCTTTTTGCAGGTCCCGTGCCGCCAGTGTCGTATCACATACAACTGCCGCAAGCAGGATCCCTGCCGGAAAATAAAGCTGCAGCATGCCCCGGATCAAAAAACAGGTGATCCCGCCGCTGACAGATACAACGATACAGGCCAGGCACATCCCCTTCACAGCCTTCTGCCGGTTGGTATCTTCCTTTCGGTACATTGCCTTTTCCAATGCACTGATCAGCCTGCCGATCAGACACACCGGATGAAATCGCCCCAGCGGATCCCCAAAGAGAAGATCCAGGATAAAACCCAGCAGTATCGCGATACTGCCGTAAAACACCGTCTCATAACATCCGAATTCCTTCAGGGTACTCATTTGATCCTCTCTGCAATGCCGCATATCACACGGTATACTGCATCGGCCTTTGCTGCTGCCGCGCACATCGTCCGTCCCACCGCCT
Source organism: Lachnospiraceae bacterium (assembly GCA_017471325.1). Taxonomy (GTDB): domain Bacteria; phylum Bacillota; class Clostridia; order Lachnospirales; family Lachnospiraceae; genus NK4A136. Next base: position 780 of record JAFUUX010000059.1, read on the forward strand.
CACGGTAATCCCTCTCTTTTTGCTCCAGCGGCACGATCCCCTGCCCGACCTCATCGCAGAGCAATATGATATCCGGCCGCTCCCGATACAGTTTTTCCAGTTCTTCCAGCGGATCCAGCCCCTGTTCCATCTGGCGGCGGATGCAAAGGTGATAATGATCAAATGCAGCCACCGCCTTTGCCCGGCTGTCCCGTTCTGCGGCCGATTTATCATCCGCGCTCTCTTTACCGTCCATGATCTCATGATCCGCAATGCCAAATATGCTCTGCATCGCCGTCCTTTTCCCCTGAAATGCCCCGCCTGTAAACAATACCATGCCTCTCCTCCCGAAAACACCTGCGCCGCTTGTCCGCGGCAAACGCCGCCTAACACATCACCAACGATACCAGCACCAGTACAAAAATGCCTGCGCCCTCCGCCATGCACAGAAACCATCCTGCCAGGTCGCCGCTCATGCCGCCAAACTCCTTTCTTACCATCCGTCTGAAATAAAGAAACAGCAGCAGATCCGCAGCTAGCAGCGCTGCAGCGCGCACCGGTCCGCTGATGCATAAGCCCGCAAACGTGAGCACTCCCGGCGGCAGCAGCAGCGCGATCTGCTTTTTTTGCGCCCCGGCCGTCACGGCGTGCAGCATGCCCTCCTTTTTGGCTTTCGGAAGAAGCACCGCGGCAAAGGCAGCGCAGATCCGTGACCAGACAGGGATCCCAAAGGCATACACATAAAGGATCTGCCTGCTCTCCTCTTTTTCAAGAAGCAGCAGCAGGCCTGCCAGTACCAGCATCAGATACAGCAGCAGCCGGATCACGCCAAAGGCTCCCACATGCGGATCTTTTAAAATACGCTGCTTCTCCTCCGGCGGCAGAAAGGAATGCCTGGCATCCGCCGTATCCACCAGCCCGTCCAGATGGATCCCGCCGCTGAAAAGGACCGGCAGCGCCAGCAGCAGCAGCGCCGCTGCCGGCGTTGGAAAAGCAAACCGTCCGGCTCCCCATAATACCGCCGCTTCCGCCGCCCCCACCGCGATCCCGACCAGCGGATAAAAACAGATCACATACGCGGCATTCCTTTCTTCCCATTTCACCTGCGGGACCGGTATACGGGAATATGCGGCAAATGCCATACAGATGGTACGCAGCAGCCGGATCAGCATATCCCCGCCCCTTTCCGCCAGACCGGGATGCCATACACCACTTCCACTACGGCATCCGCCCTCTTTGCAAGCAGACGGTTTACGGCCGCCAGTTCACGGATATAGTTTACCGTCATTTCGTCATAGGACAGGCCGTCCGAAAACACTTCATTGGTCACGGCCACCAGCAGTTTTGCTTTTTTTTGCAATACGTCAACTTCCGCCGCAACCCGCTCTGCTGCCGCTGTATGCACTTCCTCTCCAAACATTTCATTGGCCGTCAGATTTGAGATACATTCCAGCAGGACCGCCTCCCGGCATGCACCGGCCACGGCATCGATGTTTACCGGTGCCTCCAGTGTTTCAAAGCCTTTCCCCTCCCGCAGCTGCCGATGCCGCAGGATGCGCCGCTCTGCTTCTTCCCCATCCCGTTTCATGGTCGCCAGATAAGTTTTCCCTGCCCCGTTCGCCAGGCGCAGCAGCAGTGCTTCCGCATATTCGGACTTTCCGCTGGCTGCCCCGCCGCTCACCAATATCATCATTATTTTCCATACCTTTCATACGGCACCATCCCCAGCGCATCAAAGCCGGTATCCCCATGGTATACGGCAAGCGCCATGCGCAGCAGCGGTACCAGCATCACACCTCCCGTTCCCTCGCCCAGCGCCAGCGCCGCATGGACCGGCGCCCGCAGGCCCAGCCGAGCTAATAACACCGGCATCGCCGGTTCTTTTCCCTGATGGCTTGCCAGCATATACGCCCGGCATCCCGGAAACAGACGCTCTGCCGTCAGTGCCGCCACTGCCGAGATCACGCCGTCGATCACCACCGGTGTATCACAGAGCGCCCCGCCCAGAAATACGCCGGCCATACCGGCGATATCCAGCCCACCTACAGAACAGAGCAGGCGGAATACTTCCGCGGCTTCCACTGTTTCATCTCCGCGCTCAAAACCATGCAGCTGCAGTCCCAGCCGGATCACATCCCGCTTTCGCTGAAGTCCCGCGTCGGTCAGTCCCGCCCCCCGTCCCGTGACGGTTTCCACCGGCAGATGCAGCAGCGCCGCAGCCATTGCCGCGCTGGTTGTCGTATTGCCAATGCCCATCTCACCGGTCAGCAAAAGCTGTGCGCCTTCTGCCGCACACTCCTCTGCCAGTTCCAGCCCGCAGCGGATCGCGGCAACAGCTTCCTCCTCCGTCATGGCCTTTCCTTTCAGGAAATTCCCCGTGCCGCGGCGGATATTGCAGTTCCGCACACCCTTTTCCTCCGGCACGGCTTTCTGCATCCCGATATCCACGGGCAGCACATCGATCCCTGCCTCTTTCGCCATGCGGCATACCGAGGATGTCCCCCGCCCCAGACTCAGGGCCACGGCCGCAGTCACGGATGCGTCGGATTGCGCCACCCCTTCTTCCACGATACCGTTATCTGCGCAGAATACCGGCAGTTTTGCCTTTGCAATGCCCACCTGCGCCGTCCGCTGCATGCCCGCCATACGTGCGATCATTTCTTCAAAAAGTCCCAGCCCGTCCAGGGGTTTTGCGATCGCGTCCATACGCCGCCTGCATTCCTTTACCGCAGATGCATCCGGCTTTGGTACCGCCCCTGCCCAGGCCCGCAACTGCGCCGGGATCATGCTGTCCATTTCCTGCTGTTTATCCATCTTTATGATTCTTTCCCGCGATCATGGATACTCGCGAACAACATATTTTCCTCTTTTTGCCTGTATGCCCGTGCCTTCTGCACGAACCGCTCCGCCGCGCGGCGGCTCCCCTGAAAAGCAATGTGCGGAAAGCCTGCATACATGGTCTCACTTCCCACGCCCGCCATCCATGCCCGGCCGCCATACGGTTTTGCTGCCCCAAAAGCGTCTGGCGCCAGATCAGAAACAAAATAATGAAACTCATGTCCCTTCAGCGTCTCCCCCGCTTTTCCCAGCAGCTGATCCTTCCGGGCGGTCATTTCCACATAGCCGAACTGCTTCTGCAGGCCATCATAGCAGCAATGCGCCTCAAGGACACCGGCCATGCGGTAAGTCTCTCCCGCCCGGTCTGTCAGCGTCTTATGAAGATACAAAAATCCACCGCACTCCGCAATCACCGGCAGCCCGCCGGCGATCCCCTCACGTATCGAAGTCCGCATGCTTTCGTTCTCCTCCAGCCTGTCCGCATACAGTTCCGGATATCCTCCCGGCAGGATCAGCGCATCGCATTTTGGTAATCCCGCATCTTCCAGCGGGCTGAAAAAAACGATCTCGCAGTCCAACTGTTTCAGCACATCCAGATTTTCCCGGTAATAAAAGCAAAACGCCGCATCCCACGCTACTGCGATCTTTATTTTCTGCCGTATCCTGTTATCCGGCGCAGGCACACTGTTCTGCCTTTGCACACCGGGTGCGCTTTTCCCTGCCACGCTTTCTTCTGCCAGTGCCAGCAATCCGTCCAGGTCTATGCTCTCTTCTGTCTGCCGCGCCAGCAGTTCCATCTGCTGTTTAAAATCCTGCATCTCCTGTGGCGTGACCAGCCCCAGATGCCTGCTCTGCAGATGATACCCTTTGATCTGCGGCAGATAGCCAAACGATCTGATCCCCGATCGCTGCGCTTCCTCCGCTGCCTGCGCATACAGCCGCTGCGGCAGGCGGTTAAAGATCACTCCGCGGATCTGCGCTCCCTCCTGCCGGAAATGCAAAAAGCCGTATACTTCCGCCAGTGCCGAAACAGCTCGCCCCCTGCAGTCCACCACCAGTATGACCGGCGTGTCCGTCAGCGCAGCGACCTGTGCCGTGCCCGCTTCCGTGCCAAATCCGATCCCGTCATAATACCCCATCACGCCTTCGATCACGGAAAGATCTGCGCCTCTGCCATACTGCTGCAGGTTTTGGTGCAGCAGAGCAGCATCCTGAAAAAAACTGTCCAGATTCCCGCTGCTGATCCCCAGCACCTCCCGGTGAAACATGGG
>JAFUUX010000060.1 GCA_017471325.1 Lachnospiraceae bacterium
TCAAGAACGGCTTCTTTTATGAAAACCTGTTTGCGACAGAGTCGGGAAACGGGTGGTATCTCATTGTGGGTATAAACGATACGGAAATGTACCGGGAGGCCTATGCGCAGCTTTTTGTGACGATCCTGCTGTCGCTGGCACTGTTTACCGTCATCATCATTCTGTATGTTGCTTCGGTAAGAAGCCGTGAAAGGGCGGAGGAAGCGCTCTATTCCAGAGAACGCTTCCTGACGGGCATCACGCATGAACTGCAGGAACCCTTAAACCGGATACTGGAGCACGCAAAGCGGGGGACTGAAGGCAGAACCACGGATCATGAAGAAGAGATGGAGGCTATCCACCGGGCAGCTACGACGCTGTCTGAAATGATCGGACAGATCTTATCTTACAAGGATATCGTCCTTTCAAACGAAGACAGGGACAGACAAAAAGTGAAAACATCCGGGGTGGACAGACGCTATCGCACGATCATACTCGTGGTCATGGTGCTTGTGATGCTGATCTCGGTTTATGTAAATATCCATGCGACCTACAGATGGGGAAACACACGCATGGCATCGGAAGTCAACGCATACGAGTATCAGCTCTCGGAGTGGCTGAATACACAAAAAAGCATCCTGGATATGTTTGCAAGTGTCATCTCCACCAATCCCGAAATGCTTGATGATTATGACGGGATGATCCGGTGGCTTGACCGGATCACCGTGCAGTACCCGGAGATCTCCGTAACTTATATGACAAATCCGGATCTTGCGCATACGGTCTACATGAATAATGGCTGGGAGCCGGATGAAAACTGGCATGTTGAGGAACGGCAGTGGTATGTGGATACCATGTCAAGCGAGGAAGGCTTTAGCGTATCGGCACCCTATTATGATGAGCAGACGGGGGGATATTGCGTGACGATCTCCAAGGCGGTATATGATGCCAAAAGCGGCGTTTTTTTGGGAGTTTTCGGCATAGACTTCTTTATGGACAAACTGGTGGATATTTTGGGGGACAGTTATTTTGAGGACGGATATGCTTTTCTGGTAGATCCTACAGGGCGCATCATAAACCATCCTTACGGGGAATATCAGATGTCTCAGCACAGGGAGACAAATATTGCGGCGCTTCCATACGGACAGATAAGGGCGGACGGAAAAACGATCCTTTTTTTTAAGGATTATGACGGGACGGCAAAGACACTGATCGCGGTAAGAAATGCGGATTCCAATTTCAGTGTGTATGTTGTAAGGAGCGCGGTCAGGATTTATGGGCAGGTGGTGCTCACGGGACTGATCAGTATGATCCTGTTCTTGTTCTGCATCGTATTTGTATACCGGCTGCTCACGGGACTGATCAGCTGGCAGGAAGAGGTGAACAGAAGACTTTCGGAATCAGCGGAGGCGGCAATAGAAGCAGGCCGGGCAAAGAGTACCTTTCTGGCGCAGATGTCACATGAGATCCGCACGCCGATCAATGCGGTGCTGGGGATGAATGAGATGATCCTGCGGGAATCGGAGGATAGCGGGATCCGGGAATATGCGGCAAACATCCGGTCAGCCGGCAGGACGCTGCTGTCACTGATCAACAGCATTCTGGATTTTTCCAAGATCGAGGATGGGAAAATGGAACTGGTGCCCGCAGTATATGACACTTCATCGCTTATCAACGATCTGGTAAATTCTATTTCAGACAGGGCGAAAGCAAAGGGGCTTACATTTCATGTGCAGGTGGACAGGAACCTGCCGGTAGCCCTGTATGGTGATGATGTCCGGATCAAGCAGGTGATCATGAACATTCTGACCAATGCGGTAAAATATACGGAGAAGGGTTCCGTGACAATGATTATGGAAGCAAGGGAAAGAAAGCAGGATCGTCTGCGCATTTATGTATCCGTAAAGGATACCGGTATCGGCATCAAAAAAGAGGACATGAGCAGGCTCTTTGAATCCTTTGAGAGACTGGACGAGATCAGAAACCGTAACATCGAGGGAACGGGCCTGGGGATGGCCATCACGACGAAGCTGCTTAAGATGATGGGAAGTGAACTTTGCGTGGAAAGTTGCTATGGGGAGGGTTCCAACTTTTATTTTGAACTGGAACAGAAGATCATGGATGAGGAACCCATCGGCGATTTTACCAGGCGGATCCCCAAAGCGGCGGACAGCGGCCAGAAGGGAAAGTATCTGAAAGCCGAGGGAGCCGCCGTGCTCGTGGTAGATGATAATGAGATGAACCGTAAGGTGGCAAAAAGCCTTATGAAGAGAAACGGGATCCAGCCGGATCTGGCGGAGTCCGGAGAAGAGGCGATCCGTATGATGGCAGAGCGCAGATACGATATCGTGTTCCTGGATCACATGATGCCAAAGATGGACGGGATAGAGACGCTTGCCAGACTAAAGGAGACAGGTGGGATACCAAAAGGCTGCGCGATGATAGCCCTGACAGCAAATGCTACCTCCGGAGCCAGGGAGCGTTATATGGAAGCAGGCTTTGATGATTATCTGTCAAAGCCCATCGATGTGGAAGCGCTGGAGAGGAAGCTCTTTATGTGGCTGCCGGAGCAGAAAGCCTACTGGACAGAGGCGGGAGAAACGGAACGGATACCATCCGCATCAGAGCAGAACGAGGCACACGGCGTGACCGCAGACGTCACGGAAGAGGGCGCGGATGGAGAAGGTTTGGATGGAGAAGGTTCGGATGCAGAGGAACTGTTTGAATTCCTGCCGGAGGACGCCGGTGCGGAGGCGGAGCCGGTCATGATCGATCAGGAAGAAAATACGATAGGGAAACTGAAAAGGCTTGGTCTTGATACAGAGGCGGCACTTGGTTTCTGCGGTGGGGAAGTATCTTTTTATGAAGAACTGCTTTTTGATTTTGCGGAAGGCTGTGCCGAGAAGAAAAAAGAACTGGATGAGAGCCTTTCCGCAAAGGACTGGCGTGCATTTGAGGTAAAGATCCATGCCCTGAAGTCTATGACAAAGACTATAGGAATGATGGACCTTTCCAACATGGCTTTTGGGCTGGAAAAAGCAGCGGAGGAAATGGATGAGGCACGGATCATGGAGGGATATCCGGTTTTTGCAGCGGGATACGCGCAGATGGCGGAAGACATTCGGACGGTCCTTAAAAAATAATGAACTGAGGTGGAGTGAAAAATGGCTGATTGGGTGATCATAGTAGATGATGATGAAACGAACATCAAGACGGCAGGTCATATCCTGAGCAGGGCAGGGATGCGCGTGACGGCAATGAAGTCAGGGGAAGCTCTGATCAGGTACATAGAGGAAAAAGAGATACCGGATCTGATCCTTTTAGATATCAAGATGCCGGGGATGGATGGCTTTGAAACACTGTCCAGGATGCGGCAGAACAACAGGGCAAAAAATGTTCCTGTCATCTTTCTGACCGCGGATGAAAAAGACCAGACAGAGGCGAGGGGGCTTGCCGCGGGAGCGATGGATTTCATTAAAAAACCTTTTGTGCCGGAGATCCTGACGATCCGGGTGCGCCATATGATAGATCTGGATCACCTGCAGCGAAATCTCGCGGAGGAAGTAGATAAGAAAACCAGGGAAAACGAGCGTCTGTTTATGCATGTGGTATCTTCCCTGGCTTCCGCCATCGATGCCAAGGATACCTATACCAATGGCCATTCTTCCAGGGTTGCGGAGTATTCCAGAGAGATCGCCAGAAGGTCCGGCTACGGGGAGAAGGAGTCAGAGGATATCTACATGATGGGACTTCTTCATGATGTGGGCAAGATCGGAATACCGGATGCCGTGATCAATAAGCCTGCAAAACTGACGGATGAGGAATATGACATCATAAAAAACCATCCGGTGCTGGGCGCGAGGATCCTGGGAAATATCAAAGAGATGCCGGCACTTCAGAGAGGGGCAAGGTGGCATCATGAGAGATATGACGGGAAGGGCTATCCGGACGGGCTGTCGGGTGAGGATATTCCGCGGGAGGCAAGGATCATCGCCGTGGCAGATGCATATGATGCCATGACAAGTCACAGGAGTTACCGAAAGCCGCTTCCGCAGGGGGTGGTTCGTGAAGAGATCGAAAGGGGCATGGGAACTCAGTTCGATCCGGAATTTGCACGGATCATGCTGAGCATGATCGATGAAGATACTGAATACAGGATGAAGGAAGAATAGAAGATTATGTGGATCATCAACTGCATTCTGCTTGTTATAGGGACCGTGGCCGCTGTCATGGGGATCAGTTTCTTCTGGCGCAACAAAGAAGCGGAAGGAAGGATGCGGGCTTATATCTGCGCGCTTGGGATACTGTCAGGCTTTTGGTGTATCTCATTTGGCATGATCGGGATCACGGAGGACATATCGGTATGTGATCCGATACGGGCGGTGGGGATCGTAGCCCTGACGGGTTTCCTCACGGCAGAATTATATCTCGTTTCCGATGTCTCGGGTGCAAAGAAGGGTGCGGTCACTGCAGCAAAGATATTATCGGTAGTCATATCGCTGGTCGATATCATCGTGTTTGCGCAGCCCGGTCTGGACCGGTATATAAGAGTTGACGGGCGGACAACGTGGATCGCAAGTCCCGGATTTGAGGTGAACAGAAAGATCCATTCCGTGTATATCTGCCTGATGTTTCTGTCGCTTCTGATCTTCGGGATCATATGGCTTATCCGAAACAAGGTGAAACGGCTCAGGCATTTTCTGGTATTGGCGTTCATCGCAAATTTTACAATGCTGTTTTTCTCGATACCGGATACGCTTTTTCCCGTCCTTGGGTATCAGGCGGTGGCCACATCCGGTATCGGCGGCGCGATCTGTGCCATTGTGATGTGGTATGGAGCGACGCAGCTTTCATCCTTTGACATACGCATGGGGAGCATCAGGGATAAGTTTTTTGATTTTATCGACGCTGGCGTGATCGTATTTGACCTTTCGGGAAGGACAGCGCTCATGAACCGCTATACAGCCGAAAGGATGAGAAATGCCCAAAAAGCCGGCTATAAACTGGATGATCTGTTCACGATCGAAGGCGTGTCTGCCGAAGAGGTATTAAAGTACTCTGAAGATAAGATTTATGCCGCCAGATTTTGGGATAAGGAAAATGCGCATGCGTATTCCGTCCGCGTCAATGGCATCAAGGATAATTTTGACGAGATCTTCTGCTATATGTGCGTGTTTATCGATGTGACGGAGGAGGTGGAGGCGATCCGGAAATTTGAGGTCGCATCAGAGGCGAAAAGCCGTTTCCTGGCGCAGATGTCACATGAGATCCGCACGCCGATCAATGCGGTGCTGGGGATGAATGAGATGATCCTCAGGGAAGAGGCGCGCGAGGATATCCTGGAGTATGCAAGGAATATTGATTCCGCAGGAAAAACACTTCTCACGCTCATAAACAGTATTCTGGATTTTTCAAAGATCGAAGACGGGAAGATGGAGATCATTCCTGTAAGATATGATACGGCGTCCTTTGTCAATGATCTGGTAAATTCCGTGCTGCAGCGAGCCGATGCAAAGGGACTGGCCTTTGAGGCTAATATAGACGAAGCCCTGCCCTGCGCCCTTGTGGGGGATGATGTCAGGTTTTCACAAGTGATCCTGAACCTGCTCACCAATGCGGTGAAGTATACACCGCAGGGAACGGTTACCTTTACCATGAGCCTTGCGGGGCTGGAGGGAGATACCGCTGCAATCCGTGTATCCGTAAAGGATACGGGCATCGGGATCAAAGAAGAGGATCGGGAGGCTTTGTTTGAATCCTTTGAGCGGCTCGATGAGATCAGAAACCATAATATCGAAGGAACGGGTCTAGGCCTTTCCATCATCAAAAGCCTGCTGTCGCTTATGGACAGCAAACTTGCCGTGGAGAGTGTCTATGGCGTGGGTTCCTGCTTTAGTTTTGAATTACGCCAGAAAGTAGCGGATGGCACGCCTATCGGGGATTACAAAAAGCGGCTGAAGGAAAGTTACGCGAACAGGAGGGAGCACAAGACCATAAGCGTGAAAAAGGCGGGGATCCTCGTGGTGGATGATAACGATATGAACTTAAAGGTGTGCTCAAACCTGCTGAAACTTATGAATATCAAGCCGGATGTGGCATCTTCGGGAATGGAAGCGATCGAATGCATGAAACGCAGTACCTATGATATCGTGCTGCTCGATCATATGATGCCGAAGATGGACGGGATTGAAACACTGAAAAAACTCAAAGAGGAGGGGCTTGTCCCGGAAGAAACGACGGTCATCGTGCTTACGGCGAACGCCGTAGTCGGAGCCAGGGAGATGTATCTTGAAGCAGGCTTTGACGATTATCTCTCAAAGCCCATTGCGGTAAAGGAACTTGAAAAAAAACTCGTGAAATATCTGCCGGCGGAGGCTTTCACAGAGGAAGAGCCTGCGGCTGATGACAAAAAGGCAGCCGCTGCGGAGAGCGGGGATGAATTTTTTGAATTCGTTCCGGAGGAAGACGCGGGACCGCTTTATCCGGGCACTGATACAAAGGAGGCTGCCGGCGGGGAGCACGGGGCGTTTCTTTCCTGTTTAGCGGAACAGGGGATCCGTGTAGAGGAGGGGATAGGTTTCGCGGCGGGGGATGTGGATTTCTATATGGAAATGCTTGAAGAATTCTGCAGGGGATCGGCAGAAAAAGCCGAGCGTCTGAACGGTTACTTTGCAGAGGAAAATATGAAGGACTACGAGGTGCTCGTTCATGCCATGAAAAGCAACGCCGGATCCGTGGGCGCGGAAGAACTGCAGGCCATGGCTTTGAGGCTTGAGGAGGCGGCTGCGGAGGGCAGAATGGATATTATAAAGGCAGAGCATAAGGCTTTTATGGACCGGTACAAAGATATCGTCAGTCTGATCCGGGACGGGCTTAAAGCATGATCCCATAGACACCTGCGCCTTTTTTGCAGACATACTTCTGCGGATCCGTATACCGGAGGGCATATTCAGGATCAGGATCATCTGCAGGGCTGATACAGCAGTCAGTGATAAACGTGAACTTGTGGTTTTGTGTTCTATGGTGTATATTAAGGGATATGAGAAGAGAGATTCCGACATACATAACGCTGCTGCTCTTGCTGGCCGCGATCGGGCTGTGTATCTTTGGCATCGCGCGCGGGGAAGCGGATATCGTATTTAAGAAAGCGACAAATATCTGCATGGAGTGTATCGGTCTTGGGTAAAAAACTGCGGAAAGCCGTGCAGGCGGCATGGGGGATACTGTGCAATGGCTACGTAAAGGGCTTCCTGCCCGGGGAAACCATTTATCAGGGGCCGCTCAAGCATTTTTGTGTACCCGGTATGAACTGTTATTCCTGTCCGGGCGCGTTGGGCGCCTGCCCGATCGGCGCCATGCAGGCGGTATTCAGCGGGCGTCGCAGAAAGATCGCTTTTTCTGTTGTGGGATTTTTGGCAGCGGTGGGGCTTTTGGCCGGGCGCTTTGTCTGCGGCTGGCTGTGTCTGTTTGGCCTGGTTCAGGAACTGCTCTATAAGATCCCGGTGCCAAAACTGCGGGTGCCGAAGACGGCTGACAGGATCCTGCGCTTTCTGAAATATGGCATGCTCATGTTGTTTGTGTTTGCCCTGCCTTTTTTCTTTCGGACGGAGTACGGCCTGGGAGAGCCTTTTTTCTGTAAATATATCTGTCCGGTGGGAACCCTGGAGGGGGGTGTGCCGCTGGTGCTCTTAAATGCGGGGATGCGGCAGGTGCTGGGAGGGCTGTTCCGCTGGAAGTTCCTGCTGCTGATCTTGTGCGTCCTGGCATCTGTCTTTATCCATAGACCGTTTTGCAAGTATGTCTGTCCGCTGGGGGCGTTTTACGGATTGTTTCAGAAAGTCAGCCTGCTGCGGCTGCATTATGATGAGCATGCCTGCATCCATTGCGGGAAGTGCGCGGCCGGCTGCAAAATGCAGGTGGACCCCTGCAGCAGCCCAAACAGCGCAGAGTGCATCCGCTGCGGGGAATGCGTGCAGGCCTGCCCGGCCAAAGCACTGATGTTTGGTATGGGAAACAGTAAAAAGAAAGGAAAAACAGCACATGGAGTTTACAAAGAAAAACTGTGAGGAATTTGTAGAGGTACTGGCAAGCAAGGCACCGGTGCCGGGAGGGGGCGGTGCCAGCGCATTGGTAGGAGCGCTGGGGTGTGCGCTTGGCAATATGGTAGGAAGCCTTACGGTGGGAAAGAAGAAATATGCGGAAGTGGAGGCGGACATCATTGCCCTGAAGGAAAAGGCGGATGCGCTGCAAAAAGAACTGCTGGCTCTGGTGCAGGAAGACGCGGTGGCATTTGAGCCGCTTTCCAGAGCATACGGACTGCCCAAAGATACGGAAGAGGAACGCGCGGAGCGGGAGCGCGTGATGGCTGCGGCTCTGGATGAGGCGTGCAGGGTACCGCTGCAGATCATGCAGAAGTGCTGTGAAGCGATCGAACTGATCGAAGCGTTTGCGACAAAGGGCAGTGTGATCGCGCTTTCTGATGCAGGCGTGGGTGCCACATTCTGCAGGGCGGCACTGTTTGGGGCATCCTTAAATGTTTTTATCAATACAAAGAGCATGACGGATCGGGAAAAGGCTGAACGGTATAATGCCAGGGCGCATGAAATGATGGATGTATATGGGAAACGTGCGGAGGCGGTATTTGTGTCCGTACAGGAACGGCTGGAGAAGAAGTAGATCGGGAACCGTATCTGCCGGAACCGGAAACCGGACAGTAATCGTGAACCAAAAGTATGCGGAGGAGACGGAAATGGCGAAACAGCTTTTAGGAAAAGAAGTAAATGCGCAGTTAAATGAGCAGATCAAAGCGGAGACGGCAGCACTTCGGGAAAGGGGCATCACGCCGACACTGGGCATCGTCCGTGTGGGTGAGAGGGAGGATGATCTCTCTTACGAACGGGGGGCGGTAAAACGCTGCGAGACATTGGGGATAGCATATAAGAAGTACGTGCTGCCGGCAGATGCGGCTCAGGAGGATGTGCTGGCCGTGATCGGGGAAGTAAACACGGATGCTCAGGTCCATGGCGTGCTGTTGTTCCGGCCGCTGCCGAAGCATCTGGATGAGGAAGAGATCATTCATGCGCTGTCGCCGCAAAAAGATGTGGATGGCATCACGGATGGTTCCCTGGCAGGGGTGTTTGCAGGGAAAGCATTGGGCTATGCACCATGCACACCATCGGCGTGCATGGAGATCCTAAAGCACTACGGCATCGATCCCGCAGGAAAGAAGTGCGTGGTCGTGGGGCGCAGCCTGGTGGTGGGGAAGCCGGCGGCCATGATGCTGCTTCAGAAAAACGGCACGGTGACCATCTGTCATACCGGAACAAAGGATATGCCGTCCGTGGTACGGGAGGCGGATATCGTGATCGTGGCGGCAGGACGCGCCGGTGTGGTGGACGGCAGTTTTCTGCGTGCCGGCCAGGTGGTGATCGATGTTGGGATCAACGTGGGTGCAGACGGGAAACTGTGCGGGGATGTAAAGTATGACGAGGCCGAGCCGCTGGTGGAGGCGATCACACCGGTACCAGGCGGCGTGGGCAGCGTGACCACTTCCGTGCTATTGTCCCATGTGGTACAGGCGGCAAAGGCGCAGAACGCAGAAATGCTTGATACTTTTATGGCAAAGTAATAGTATATTATCGTACATCCTTGGGGATGGCATACAGGAGAGCAAAGGAGAGCAGCGGTATGGTAACCAATGATGAAAGCATTTTGAAGTTAAAGCACAAGGTCATAGAAGAGGTGGCCAGATTAGCATGGAACGGTGATTTTGACGAGGATCATTATGAGCGTATCACGTATAAACTGATCCCCGGACCGAAGGCGACCTATCGCTGCTGCATTTATAAAGAACGGGAACTGATACGGCAGCGGATCAGGCTGGCGCTGGGCAAAACGCCTACACCGGAAACGGAAGAGTCCAAAAAGATGGTACACGTGCTGGATCCGGCCTGCGAGGAATGCCCGATCTCATCTTATATAGTGACAGACAACTGCCGTTCCTGCATGGGGAAGGCGTGCTTCAATTCCTGCCAGTTCGGTGCGGTCAGCGTAAACGGAAGGCGTGCTTATATCGATCCGCAGAAATGCAAGGAATGCGGCAAGTGTGCTGCGGCCTGTCCGTACAGCGCCATCGCGCATCTGGAGAGACCGTGTAAAAAAGCCTGCCCGGTGGGCGCTATCACTTATGATGAGTATGGCATTTGCAAGATCAACGAGGAGAAGTGCATCGAATGCGGGCACTGCATCCATGCCTGCCCCTTTGGCGCGATCTCTTCCAAATCCTATGTGGCGGACGTGATCCTGGAACTGAAAGCAGGGCGGAAGATCTATATCATGTGCGCGCCGGCTACGGAGGGACAGTTTGGCCAGGATATCACTTTCGAGTCGATCAGGAATGCCGTAAAGGAGATCGGCTTTGAAGATATGGTGGAAGTCGGGCTGGGCGGCGATATGACTGCGGCATATGAAGCGGAAGAGTGGGAAGAAGCCATGAAGACGGGAAAGAAGATGACGACATCCTGCTGTCCGGCATTTGTCAATCTGATGAAGAATGAATTTCCGGAGCAGTTTAAGGAAAATATGTCCGAGACCATCTCGCCCATGTGTGCGGTATCCCGCTATCTGAAGGCGCTGCATCCGGGCTGCGTCACCGTGTTTGTAGGCCCCTGTATCGCAAAGAAATCGGAGTGCAGGGACCAGAGTGTCAAAGGCAATGCGGATTATGTGCTCACATTCGGGGAATTCCGTGCGCTGCTGCGTTCGAGGGATGTGGAACTGAAACCGGCAGAGAATTCCTACCAGGAAGCCTCTGTATGGGGCAAACGTTTTGCAAATTCCGGCGGTGTGGCAAATGCCGTGCTGGAGGTTTTGAACGAGAAGGGGGTGGATACTTCCGGCGTAAAACTTGCGAAATGTGCAGGCGGACAGGAATGCCGCGTGGGACTGCTCAAGTTAAAGAGCGGACGCCTGGAGGAGGATTTCATCGAGGGCATGATCTGTCCGGGCGGCTGTGTGGGAGGTCCTTCCAAGCACCGTACCGAAGCCGAGATCACAAAGGCGAGGGAGGGTCTGATCAGGCAGGCAGACGGCCGGAAGGTGCTGGAAAACCTCAAGGCGTATCCTATGGATCGCTTCTCTATGCATAGAAACGGGGACTGACGATCAAAAAGCAAGGGATTCACGTTCACAGAAAAATATGGTCATCACACAAAAAAACATGGGGTTTTCTCCGTGTTTTTTTGTGTGCCCTGCGCCTTTTGTTTTTGTGCGGGATCTTTATCCTTCATGTATTTTTCACAGATCGGAAAGTTTTCAGAATTGTCAAAAAACGGAATGTATGGTATCATTTCAAAATAGTTATGTTTACTTGCAGATATCTGCAGAACCGGAGGTTGGAAATGCTGAAACAAAAATGGAGGATCGGGATAGCAGCGGTGGCGCTGGCGTTATGCAGTGCCTGCGGCGCGGCAGCGGAGAGCGGGCGCGGACGCCTGCGGGAGCAGGAAAAAGAGACTGTGATAGAAACGGAGAAGGCGGCCGCGGAAGAGACCGTGATAGAAACGGAGAAGGCGGCCGCAGAAGAGACCGTGATAGAAACGGAGAAGGCGACCGCGGAAGAGACTGTTATAGAGGAAAATGCAACAGAAGGCGCCGCAGAGACGCAAAAAGATACGGAAACACAGGCTCTGACAGAGACTGCGCCGGCAGAAGAAACGGAAAAACCGACGCAGTGGCAGGGGATCAGTTTTACAACGACTGATGTGGAAGGAAACCAGATCGAAGCGCAGGAACTGTTTTCGGCGCACAAGGTCACGATGGTAAATCTCTGGGCCAGCTGGTGCCCGCCCTGCGTGGGGGAACTGTCGGAACTGGAGGAATTGAGCCATGTTTTCGCGGAGAAAGACTGTGCGATCGTAGGGCTCCTGATCGATGGCTATGATCCGCAGGAAGTGGAAGATGCGGAGGCGCTGATCGAAAAATATGGCCTGACCTATACCAATCTGCTGCCCAGCGGGGAAATGGGAGAGTATTTCAGAGCCAGCGCCGTGCCGACCAGTTTTTTCGTGGATGAAAACGGGCAGATCCTGGGGGAACCGATCGTTGGAGCCTATCCGGACGGATATGAGGATCATCTGGACGAACTGCTGGCACAATAAAGGCGGTTTTGGGCCGGTGCTCTGCAGGCGCAGGGAAACAACGATAAAATGTAAGGAAGCATATGGAAAATAATAATAATAAAGATTTTTTTACGGACAGGCAGGGACGTGTGCATCCGCATTCGGAAAGTTATTATCAGAGGAAAAGACAGGTGCGCATGCAGCTGTTCCTGCTGGCGGCCGGGGTGGCAGCATTGATCGCGCTGATCATCGGGATCGTGCGCCTGCTGCATCGTGGAACGCAGACTGAGGTGCAGGCCAAAGAACTGGAGCCGGCGGCAGGTGCGGCAGTGGCGCTGGAGAAGTTGCCGGAGGCCACACCGCAGGAAGAAGTGCCGGAAGAGGAAGAAGAGGAAACGACAGAAGCGATCGGCAGCCATCCGGATCTGTTTTATGAAGGCTATGAGGTCTATCAGGACAGCGCCACAAAAAGTATCTGGAATGAGGAAGTGGTATCTTCCTATGGCGTGCTCATCGACCTGAAGGACGGGCATATCGTTGCACAGCGAAATGCGGAAGAGAGGATGTATCCGGCTTCGATGACCAAGGTGATGACGATCCTCACCGCAGCGGATTACGTGACCGATCCGGAGGATACGTTTGTGATGACGCAGGAGATCACGGATTATGTATTCCGGCATGAATGTTCCCAGGTAGGCTATTCAGTTGGGGAAGAGATGACGGTGCGGGAACTGTTTTTCGGGACCATCCTGCCTTCCGGCGGGGATGCGGCAATGGCTTTGGCGTATTATACGGCTGGCAGTGTGGAAGCATTTGCGGAACTGATGAACAAAAAGGCAGAGGAACTGGGGATCGCGGATGTGGCGCATTTTACCAACCCCATCGGGATCCATGATCCGGAGAATTACTGCACGCCCATATCCATGGCAATGATCATGAAAGCGGCGCTGGAAAACGATCTGTGCAGGGAAGCGCTGGGGGCGCATATCTATACCACGGCCGCTACGGAATATCATCCGGACGGGATACAGATATCCAACTGGTTCCTGCGCAGGATCGAGGATAAAGATACCCATGGCGTGGTACTGGGGGCAAAGACGGGCTTTGTAAATGAGTCCGGCTGCTGCGCTGTCAGTTATGAGCAGTCGGATGACGGAAACGAATATATCTGTGTCACGGGAAAGGCGAATACATCCTGGCGTGCCATCTATGATCATGTAGCGATCTATGATGATTTTGTGAATTAAATCCGGTGATCTGAGCGGGCAGCGCATATCCGGATACGGCCGGGGCAAAAGTGAAGATGGATCTGCAGGCAGTTTCTCAATGGTGAGCGGGTGAAGAAGACAGAAGAAATCAGTGGAATCATAAAGGATCTCGGGATCGGCGTGCTGATCGCGCTGGTATCCATACCGATTTCCATGGGTTATGCCATGGTGGCGGGATTGCCGGCGCAATATGGTCTGTATGGTTCTGTGCTGCCCATCCTTTTCTATGGCATCATTACGTCATCGAAACGATTTGTCTTTGGCGTGGATGCCGCGCCGGCAGCACTGGTGGGCGCGCTGCTCGCGGCTCTGGGGATCGCGGCGGAATCGGAGGAGGCCGTTCGTCTGGTACCGGTGGTGAGCCTTGTGGTGGCTGCCTGGCTGATCCTTTTTTATCTTTTGCATGCAGACCGCATCTTAAAATTTATATCCCAGCCGGTGATGGGCGGGTTTATTACAGGGATCGGCCTGACGATCATCCTGATGCAGTTGCCGAAACTGTATGGCGGAACGGCGGGGCGGGGCGAAATGGTGGAATTGCTGCTGCATGCCTTTGAAGAAGCGGAGCGGGGGATCCATCCTTTATCCTTAGGGCTTGGTATCTTTACGGTCATGGTGATCCTGCTTGGAAAGCATATGGCCCCCAAATTGCCGATGCACGCGCTCATGGTGTTTGCCGGGGCTGGACTTTCATATTTTCTGCATATCGAGGCGTATGGCGTAAAGCGGCTTCCGGCCGTGGCACCGGGATTGCCCGAGGTTTCTTTTCCGGATATACGGCTTCTGCGGGAGGATTTTGAAACGATCGTGCTCTCGGCACTGACCATAGCGCTTGTGATCTTTGCGGAAACCCTGTTAGCCAGCAGCAATCTTGCGAGGAAACATGAGGAAAAGATCGTGGCATGGAGGGAACTGCTGGCGTATGCCGCGGGGAATCTCGCGGCGGCACTTTGCGGCTGCTGTCCGGTGAACGGCAGTGTATCCAGGAGCGGTATTGCCGGACAGTTTGGGGTACGATCGCAGTGGATGAGCCTGTCGGCGGCTGTGAGCATGGTGTTCGTGCTATGCTTTGGAACCGGTTTTATCGCCTACCTGCCGGTGCCGGTACTGACGGGGATCGTGATCGCGGCACTCATCGGCACGCTGGAATTTGAACTGGCACGGCGGCTGAAAAAAGTGGATCGTGCCGAATATATCATATTTTACGCAGCAATGTTTTCCGTGCTGCTGCTGGGCACGATCTATGGCGTGATCGTGGGCGTGCTGCTTTCTTCCGTTACATTTATCATAAGGCAGTCCAAGCCGCCTACGGCTTTCCTGGGTGTCGTGGAGGGGATGGAGGGCTTTCATTCCCTGACCAGGATGGGGCTGGCCGTGCCGATCCGGGATGTGGTCATTTACCGCTTTACCGGCGCTCTGTTTTTTGCAAATATCGCCCAACTGGAGGAAGAACTGGAGGAAAGGGTAACTGCCGGGATGCGCGTGGTGATCATTGATGCCAGCGGGATCGGCAGTGTGGATATGACCGCGGCGGAACATCTGCTGCAGTGCTACCTGCGGTACCGGAGCCGTGGGCTGCGCTTCTATATTGCCGGGCATGTCAGCGCCGTCAATGATCAGTTCCGTTCCTTTGGCGCGGGGGCACTGATCGATGAAGGCGTGGTGCGTTCCAGGATATCCCTGGCACTGCGGGATGCAGGGATAGAGCAGCCGTATCCCTTGCAGCAGGATTATCATAAAAAGGGACGGCGTTTCCATCACCAGCTGGCGGAATTTGCGTGGGCGTATGGCGCGGAGGCAGAGCAGCGCATGCGTGATATGGCCAGACAGATCGCAAAAGAGGTAAGCGAAAAAACAAATGCCGAGGGCAGGGTGGATGTGGAATGGTTGCGCACGGAGGAGAAGGCTTTTGCACATGGCTACTGGAACTATACGGATGAGGATGTTTTTCTGAAAGAACTGGAAGAGGAACTGAAACTGCTCAAAGCCGCAGGCGCGGTGGAGGAGGAGAAAATCCAGGAGTTGGACAGCCAGATCGCAAAGCGGCATGAACAACTGGCAGAGCGGATCGCGGCGCAGCGGGCGAAATGGAAAATGGACGCGAAAAAGGAGAAGCGGTGAAGTTCAGAGTTTCATGGACGAAGTGATTGAAATGCAAAATATGATGGAAGTATAAAAAAGTATTTGACAAGAAGGGATGAAATGAGTATAATAGCACTTGTTTGGCGAGATAGCTCAGTTGGCTAGAGCACGCGGTTCATACCCGCGGTGTCGAGGGTTCAAATCCCCCTCTCGCTATTTTTTTATTTGTGCGGAAAACGGCTGAAAACCCTATATTTTAAGGGTTTCAGCCGTTTTTTTGCTGGGCGTGCTACAGGCTGAAATTGTGCCATACAACGCGATTTTGTACCAAATTTGTACCAAAATTGTACCAAAAACAGAGGCGTGCTACCGGTGGCGGCGTGCTAATCCGTGCCGGTCTTTTTAACGGCAGAGAAGTCAAGCGCGGCGATGGCACGGCTCATTTTTTTCTTTGCCTCTTCCATCTCCATGGCGTGCTGGTAGACGGACTTCAGGACATGGTCGGTTTTCCATCCCCCGGCTTCCTGGATCTGCTTGTCGGTGAACCCCAGATGGTGCATATAGCTCGCGAAGAAGTGACGGAGCTTATGGACGGAGAAACGGGGGATCCCCAGCTTGTCACAGTGGCGGTACAGGGCATTGGTGAGCGTGTGGGGCAGGCCGTCGAACACATAGCCCTGCTTTCTGATCTTTTCGGACAGAAGATGCGGTACGGTTATATCCCTGGTACTGTCCTCTGTCTTGGTGGTCTTGATCACATAGTTGTTGTCCTTGTCGGGTACAAGGGCTTTGTTCACGTGGAGCGTGTCGCCCTCCAGATCATCCACGGTGAGGGCGCATATTTCGGAGCGGCGCAGACCAAGCGCTGCCAGATGGAACGGAACCTCCCACCGCGTACCCTCTGCCAGCTTGAAGATTGCCCGCACATCGCTTTCTGTTGGAATATACGCGGTCTTTCTTTCCTTCTGTGGCAGCAGGGGTGCGCTGATGTCAGCCCCTGCTGATTTCAGTACGGCCATAATGAAAGAGGAATAGTTCCGCACCGTCTTTGGGGATTTTTCTACAGACAGCCCGCTCACGGTCTTCTGAACCGACAGGGCGGTCAGGGATCCCAGCTTTGCGGTTTTCAGATCCTCCGGCAGGTGTTTCAGTATCTTCTCATAGCCCTGCACCGTTGAGGGCGAAAGTATATTTTCCTTCGAATCGATATAGAGTCTCGCCGCCTCTGTGAAGGTCATGTTATGCTTGTCCGGCTGTCTCTTGCGGATGCTTTCGGAGAGGATCGTCATTGCCTCACTTTTGGTGGGCTTATGATCCACCGTGACCATGTGGAGCTTTCCGTCCACCTTCTGTCGTATCCTCCATTTGTTGCCATGCTTTTCGACCGTCATACGCGCCTCCCTTCTGGTTGTCATATATAAAAAAATAAGAGCCCAACCGCTTATGCAGTCGCGCTCTCTAAAAGGTTTCCCTTTTTTCAACTAACTGCATAATACGGTATTTTATGAATAATGTCAATAATGGGGAACAGGAAAGCCCCTATCACAAGGACAGGGGTTTAACCTTAGACTATTGTCTTAAGCTTGATGCCGCTAAACGGCTTTGTAGTGCTTATTATAGATTCCACTGTCCGTTATGTCAACACATTTCAAAAAATATAACTAAAAAATATTGTCAATACAGCTTGCAAAAAGATGGAATAATCGGTTATTATTCTAAAAAGATAACTCTTGAAGGAATAACACTGGGTCCCACAATGGGGTAGGTCGCAAGACGGAGCATTCCCAGGTGCCTGGGGTTATCTTTTTAATTATCTTTTGACTTCAGAGCTTTCTTCTGCTCTTTCTCTAACTGTTTGATGCTCTTTTCAGGAGTGGGTAAATCTTCCGGCATGGTGCCGCCAAGGTCTTTGATGGTTTGGCGAACTTTCTTACCAACCTCATAATGAGTGAGGTTTGCATTTTGCTTACCTTGCACATTTTCTCTGCGAAGTTTTTCCTCTGTCTGCGTAGCCCGGAAGAGGTTAGCGGCCAACTCAGTACTGCCCATATGATCCAAGATGTCATCCTTTGGTTTTAGACCCTTGCGCTTTCGTATATCTCCGGCTTTGAGGCCGCCATATAATCCTTGATATCCATAATTTTGGAAGATGGCGTAATCGAGAGGTTCGATCACTCCGGCATTATGTGCGGCATCTGCCAACATAGCATTATGGCGTTTCATTTCGGCGCGGATAGCGAGGCGTTTCTGGTCTTCGGAAAGCTCATCATAATTATCAATCAATTCCTGTTGGCGAGTCTTAATGGCAAAATAGGATTGTCCGAGAGCGATAACTTCCTTGCGCGGATCACCGTTCATGACAATAAGATAACAGGCATAACGAGTAAGTTGATAATCAATAATAGTTTTATGCGTAGCACCGGCCTCTACGATTTTGCCAACCTCGGCAAAATGGTCGGAAACTTCAGCGCCGCTGTTAATACAGGCCTCCATAGCACGAGATATGGCGTCATTGAATCTACGCCATTGAGAGTATTCCAACGCTACCTGTAGTTCCCTGGCATACCAGAACTCCTGCCCGTACTCATTGATGTGCTTGATACCCTCAAACACGGATACATTGTAGTTGCTCAGATCATTCATTTTGTTATTCCTCCTCTTCAAAGATTAACTGTGTCAAATGGTAGCCTATGCGTTTCTTTTGATATTTTCGTCTTTTTCAAAGTATCTGCCGCTGTCTACCAGATCGGAGGCATAATCAAGTACCTTAGCCTTCCCCTCATCATTAAGAGAATCATACTTATCCAGAAGATCCTTCCGATCCGGGGAGAGGGAGGGAGCAGGGGCAGGAGCAGATTCGGTATCTTTACCGCGCAGAGTGTTCAGATCAACATTAAAGAAGTCTGCAATCTTTTCTTCGGTCTCAAAGTCTGGTTCTCTGTTTCCAACTTCATACATACTGATGGTAGATGGCGATAATTTTAAGCGTGCGGCAAGTTCTCTCTGCGATAATCCCATATTTTGTCTGTAATATTTCAACATATCCTTAAATTCCATAACCATTCACCTCCGTTTTCAATAATAATACACGATATGTGAATTATTTTCAAGGAAAAGTACACAAAAAGTGTTGACAAGCACTCACGAAACGTGTATATTGTTAAACAACACGAAACGTGAGCAAAACATAAGGAGGTGATCAAGAAGTGGAAATGGATGCAACGAAGATTGGAGACGCGCTGAAGCTGCTTCGGGGCAGCAGGACACAGGAAGAAGTGGCGGATGCTCTTGGGATTAGCAAATCAGCGCTGTCAATGTATGAGCAGGGAGAGAGAATTCCAAGAGATAATATCAAGATCAGGATTGCTGAGTATTATCACGTTCCAATCTTTGAACTTTTTTATGCCAGAAGTCAACACGAAACGTGAGCGCTGCGCTGATACGATCGTATCAGATTCTTTAAAGAATGTATTGACATTCTTTAAAAAACAATGATCCTCACTGGAACAAATTGCGAAAGGAGGTGAGTGGAATGAAGTGGGATCAGATCAAGACCTTTGCAAAGCTGAAAGAAAAGGGGCTGACGCAGGAAAAAGTCAGCAGGAAAGCACAAATATCAAGAGGGACAATGAGCGCGGCTTTCAATTGAAAGAACTGCAAGGAGAGCACGATCAGAGCCATAGCAGAGGCTATGGAATGCCAGGTGGAAGAGATCGCGGCAGCAGGATAGGAGGAAGGGATGGAAGAGAACAAAATGAGGGAGTGTCCGTTTTGCGGACAGAGTGCAGGGTACGATGAAAAGGAAATGCGGATTGAATGCACAAATACCAGATGCAAGGCAATTGTTTGGTTTGATTTTGATGTTCCAGGCGATGTGAATGAAGAAGAGTATATAAGCCGAGAGAATAAAGAGCGGTGGCAGAAGAGGACAGAAGATCAGTCCATCGCATCAATGCTTTATGGATTAAGTGAGAGAAAGAGTACTGAGTTACAGTGCAGCTTATATGACATTGCGAAGTATGGCGGATTAGCCGATTCGCTGTATAAAGCGAAAAAGCTAATCCGCGAAATGCAAGAAGAACTCGACTCGGTGAATCTTAGTGAGGAACTTCTAAGAACAATTGAACGACTTGATCGTCAATGAGCTTGGCACCGTCAAGAAAAAGGATATCCGAAAGGGAGGACATTACGGACTCCGGCAAATATGGGGGCACTGTTATGAGAGAGGAACTGGAAGAGGCACACAGAAAGTATGTGAAATAACGCGGACTGGAGGAAGGAGGGGAGGCATATGCCAAAGCTAAGGAGGACAAAGGAAGAAATGACAAATATAAGATTCTCCGGTCTTGTCCGGCAGCATCTTGCAGAAAGTGGGAAACGTCAGGAAGATCTGGCAAGATCCATGGGGATGGAACAGCAGAGCCTGTCCGGAAGGCTTCTTGGAAAGACAAGCTGGAAGCTGGAGGACATGGTAAGGGCAGCGGAGGAACTTGGGTTCTCCTTCACGATAGGGGAGGACAGATGCGAGGTTTAATAGTGGCGGCGATTCTTGCCGCAGAAATGATAATTGCACCGGTGCAACACCCGGAGCCGCAGACAGTCAGGTGCACCTGTTATCTGCCGACGGGGCACCTGACGGCGGACGGAACGGAGCCGTATGAAGGGATCATTGCCAGCAGCCGGGACCACCTGGGCGATATAGCGATGCTATACACGCTCGAAGGAAATTATATCGGCATGTACGAATGCCGGGACATTGGGGGGCACTATATGCTCCGGAACGGTACCGCGATCGATGTGTACCGGGACAGCATGGAGGCCGCGCTGGAATGGGTGGAGGAGTACGGAGATTACGTACAGGTCCTATGGATCGAAGCGGAGGGTTGACCATGGCAAAGCGAATATGTGAAGCAGGAGGGAAGGATGAGGGAGTGCGGAAAATATAAATCCGGCCTGCCGGATGTGACACGGTACCAGAGGGCAGTGATGGAACTGGACGAATACACGCCCTATGAGGTGGTGGATTTCTACGCGGGGCAGATCCGCATGAAATACGATGTAAGCGCCGCGTATGCCAAAAAGTTGGTGCTCAATGCCATGGCGAGAAGCAACGTGAAAAAAGGGATCATGAAGGAAGTGGAATTTTTGATGACAGGAGGGGAAACATGAAAATAGTGGTAGAGATCGACGTAAAAAAGATACTGATCACGGGGCTGATGGTGTTGTCTGCGGTGGTCAGTTGCAAAACAGGTCTGGGTGACGCTCTTCTGGTGATCATTCCGACGGGGCTGGCCTGCCTGGTATCAAAGGAGGTGTAAGAAATGAAACAGGACATAGAAGAAAAAGTGGAAATTTACAAGGCACTGCGGGATATGGTCAATCGCATGGATAGTGGCGGACTGATATATCTCGGAAAGCAGGGGGAGGGCTACACGGATCTCAGGGTGTTACTGCCGGATGAAACGGTGGAGTGGATACGCAGGGATATCATCCGGCATATGAATACGGAAACGATAGCCATCCGCCAGGAGATCAGGTTGATGTTGGATGAAGACGAAGCAGAGCAGTTGGGAATAGAGATCAAAAGCGCCGCGGAGGTTCCGCCGGAGCAGATCGGGATCCCGAAGAATGATCACCGCAGATGCGGGTGCGAGGTGGACGATGGGGAATAAAGGGGTAGGACTGCTGGAAGTGTTATTGATAGCGGTGCTGATCGCAATGACAGTCACCGGACTGCTGACGGGGCATTACCTGGTAGCCGGACTGGCAATAGCGATATTAGGGCTGTTCTTTATAGCGAGCACAATATAGGAGGTGTGGAATGGAGGGAAGGAAAAGGAATCCTACAGAACAGGAGGTCAGGTCTTGGCTCATAAAGGATATCACGGACAGGCTGACAGCCGCCGCAAACTTCGCCATGCAGGGGCGGTACCGGGCGGCTGTCAGTAAAAAAGATACAGCAGATGCCCTGATCATATTCGGATCAGTGCACGGATTTTTGGAGGAGGCGGACCGCAGGGTATTTTACGGAACCAGAGCCGAAAAAGGAAAAGATGATGCCATCCCTGGGATCTTCCCGGAGGAACTGGAGGCGAAGGCAAGGAAGATGATCGACTGGGATCAGATACAGTCTGAGGTGGACAGGCGCATGGGAAACCTGATCGAGCGGCTTCCGGAACGATGCACCAGAGAGCAGGTGCTGGAAATCTACCGGAAAATGCCAAAGAGGGACAAGTGATGTCATATTCATACACCATAGAAGAACGCCTGGGAGTGCTGTCCGACGACGGCAGATACACAGTTGAAGTGAACATGATCGCTCACAACGGCGCTAGGCCGAAACTGGATATCAGGAAGTGGGACAGGAAAGAGGGTAAGATGCTGAAAGGGATAGCACTGAACAGGGAAGAAACAGAGAAACTGGAAGAGATCCTGCAGGAAGTAAGCAGGGCAGATTTCAGATAACAGAAAGGGGAACGGACACATGTTTGATAAATTTGGGGAATTTGACAGCTTTGAAGAACTGAACAAAGCGGCAGAAGGACAGAAGGAAGAGGGCGATATGGAAGCCCTGAAAGAACTGGCCAAAGAGAACGGGATAGATGAAATAGATGCGCTGGACTACATCGACGGGGTATCGGGTGAACTCTGCACATCACTCACGGCGGCACTGGGAAAGCTGCAGATCGAGGAAGAAGACATGAAGCCGTCCGAGATCGTAAAGGACTGGCTTGATTATATCAGATCCTACGCCATGGAGAATAAACATATGCAGCGGGCAGTGCGCAAGAAGGGCAAGAGCATGATCGGGTGCGTAGGCGCGATCCTGAAGTGGTCGTACACGCAGAAGTACAGCGTGGACAGCCGGATCGTGAAGGCATCCGGGATAAGCGCAAGCAGGGTAGAGATGGGAATCCCGGGCATGGCAACGGCAAAAAAGATCATCCGGGAATACTACATGGAGGGCTGATCATGGAGATGCCAAAGATGCGCAAGGTGCCGGAAAAAGCATACCAGTGGGCAAAGGGGCTATTTGGACAGAAAGGATATCTTCATTACAGGCGCAAAAGCAGGAAAGCCACGGTATTCTGCACCGTATGTGGAAGGGAATACAGCGGCGTGATCCAAAGGGGTGAGAGTTACGAAGCACAGATGATGGAGCATCTGATAGAAAAGCCGGTGAATGGCATTGAAGGAAAGTGTGAGTTATGCGGCACGGTATCCATGTACAAGAGCGTGGGTCTATGTCGGGTGTTTCAGGAAGCGCAGGTGTCCTGGCTCATGGGACAGCGGATGGGCGAGGATTTCGTGTTCCGGGCTTTTTGGACATACCAGGTCACGCAGCCGGAGATGAAGACGGAATACCGTCATGAGGAATACGCCCGCATATTCCTGAGGAAGGGAAAGAAGGCTGAAAAATGGTGGTTCTACTACAGGTACGGAGTGGGAGACTGGTACTTCTACAAGGGCTGGTACAACAATACGCCGGTTTACACGGACAACATCTATCCGGGCACCATGAAAGAGATCGAAAAAACACCGATGCTGCAGTACGGGGATCCAAGAGGGTACAATTTTCTGAACTACTACATGGCATTTGCCAGATATCCGGACATGGAACTGGTACAGAAAGCAGGGATGCACCACCTGTTGAAGATGCTGATCAATCAGTACGGCGCAAACATCAATCCAGGTGGGAAGACTACTTGGGACAGGCTGCGGATATATAAGGATCGTATGAAGATGTTGAAAGACGTGCAGGGAGACGGGGCAATATTGGGCATCCTTCAGGAGGAGCGCAAAAAGAAATTGCACTACACGCAGAAGGAACTGGACCGGGAGATCTACCTGCACAAAAAGATATACAGCCAAAATGACCGCAATACAGTGCGGGAGATCCTGAAGCATACCACACTGGAGAAGTTGGACGCGTACAGGGAGAAGAACAGAAAGAAGAATATCGCTTTTGATATCTACCTGGATTATATCCGGATGCGCCTGCGGGCAGGCTACGACATAGGAAACGAGATCATCCTTTACCCCAAAGACCTGCGGAGGCGGCACAATGAAATGGTGCTGGAACTGGAGAAGGAAAGGATCGACAGGCGCAAAAAGGAAGTGCTGGAGAAGTTCCCGCAGATCGCGGAGAAGTATAAGAAACTGGAAAAGAAATATGGAAAGAACCTTGGGGAGTACATGATCCGCCCGGCCAGAAATGCGGCGGAGATCGTGGAAGAAGGCAGGCTGCTCCATCACTGCGTAGGCGGGGATAACTATCTGTCAAAACATGCCAGGGGTGAAAGCACCATACTCTTCCTGCGGAAATCAGAAGCACCGGACCTGCCGTTCTGTACGATAGAGATCAAGGGGGACAAGATACTGCAGTGGTACGAGGCTTACGACCAAAAGCCGGATAAGGACATCCTGCAGCCGTTATTGGACGGATACACAGAAAGCATGAGAAAGGGGAAACATGATGGAAGAACACGCAATACAGTACAGGCAGTCGTATGAAAGTTACAGGGCAGAACTGAACCATGAACTGAACAGGGCAGCAGAGGGGTTTGTCCGCATCGGCTATCTGTTAAAGGTGGCCAGGGATACGGATATCCTGGCACAGAGTAAGTACAGCACATACACAGAGTTTGCGCAGGGGGAGTTTGGTCTGGATAAGTCGCAGGTAAGCAGGTTTATCCAGATCAATGACAGGTTTTCCGAGGGCGGCAATTCCGACAGACTTCTGGAAAAGTACAGGGGCTTTGGATCAGCGAAACTAACATTGATGCTGGCGCTTCCGGAAGAGATCAACGAAGCGCTGACGCCGGAGTATACCAAAGCAGAGATCCAGACCATCAAGGAAGAGGTGGAGGCAGAGCAGAAGATCACGCCTATAGAGGTGATGGTGGAAGACAGGCCAAAAGATACGGAGGAACTGAGCCTGCTGGCCAAGGTGCTGTACCAGATCGGGGAAACAGAGCCGGAACTGATGTCGGACATGATAGAGGAAGAGTATCTGACACCGAATCCGAGCGACCACAGGGTGATGGAGCTGCTGGCGCCGGCGGGGCAGAAGATGTACATGGTCAGGATCCCCGGGATAGGAAAGTTTGCGTTGAACATCAATGGGGATACGGGAAGCCTGCTCAATATCAGGGACAATAGCAAGGAAACGCTGACTGCGGAGGATGTAGGAAACGCCATCGGGGACATATGCTCGATGGATGGCCCCTACGCAGACTGGGACGCCAAGACCGGGAAAGAAGTCTGGAGCAGGATCTACAAAATGCCGTTCCCGAAAGAGAAAGTTGCGCCGGCGCAACCAAAGAAAGAGGCAAAGGTGACGGTAGCGAAACCGGAAAAACAGGAAACGGCAAAGCCGGTTCCGGAAGTCCCAAAAACAGTCCCGGAAGTCCCAAAAACAGTCCCGAAAGTCCCAAAAACAGTCCCGAAAGTCCCGGAAAAAGAAGAAAAGGGGACTGCAAAAGAAGAACCACAGGAAACAGCGCAGGAACAACCGGAACAGGACGGGGAATACACGATGGAGGATCAGGAAGCAGACAGATACGAGTATATGGAACCGGATGAGACCATCGAAGCACTGGAGGAGCTGCTGGAAGATTATGAGAAGGCTATGGAAAAGGCAGGAAAAGAAGAAGGAAAGGAACCCATCTACGTTTCCGTGGATATGGATGAAGGTTATGCAAGAGGCATATACAACGCAGTCAAGGAATTGCAGTACATGAAGAAACTGGGAGGGAGCAGGAGATAATGAATTGGGAGAACAGGATGACGGAGAAAGGGAAATGCAAGGGATGCGGTGCAGATATTGTTTGGGTAATGACAAAGAAGCTGAAATGCATGCCGTGCGATCCGGAAGAATACAGTTTTGTACCGGATAAGGGAGGTCGCCATACATTTGTGATGGCTGATGGCTCGGTAGTAAAGGGGGAACCGTCAGAAGCCGGCATGCTGAGAGGGTACGTTTCTCACTTTGCTACATGCGAGTATGCAGCGCAGTTTAGGAGGGGATGACAATGGATACCAGAACGATAAGTGAGAAATATGCCAAGATAGGCAACTATCTGATCGATAATGTGCCGGAACTTTCACATCTGGCCGGGGCAGAGATCATCTATCTGTCGAGCACTGCGAAAAAGAAGAGCCACAGGAAGCGGGTGCTGGGACAGTGCGAAAAAGTGGCGGAAAAGAACAAGTGGGCGATACCGTGTGACTTCACGGTCACGCTCTTTGAGCCGAATCTGATGGCACTGTCAGATGAACAGATCGTGATGGTGATCTTCCACGAACTGCTCCATGTGGGGGCAGGTGATGATATTGAACAGGGGCATATCATACCGCATGATCTGGAAGATTTTAAACTGATGATCGATAAATTTGGTCCGCACTGGTCAGAGTGGGGACAGGTAAGCATGTGGCCGGAACTGACCATACCGGCAGCAGAGCAGGGGGCTTCGGATTGAAGTCGATATTGCAGGATAAGAAAAGCGGCCGCTGTTATATCTGCGAACAATGGAGAGGGGATGACAGCCTGAAAGCCGGTCTGGAAGAGCACCATATATTTTATGGCCCGTATCGCCATGCATCGGAGCGGTACGGGCTGAAAGTGATGCTCTGCAGATACCATCATCAGGGTGACATCCATGGAACGGCAGATGCGATCCACAACAATCCGGACAAGACCAATGACCAGCGCCTGAAACGCATAGCGCAGAAAGCGTGGGAAAAGAAATATACTGCGGCAGCAGGAACGGAGGAGGCGCATGAGCAGTTCCGGCGAATCTTCGGGAAAAACTATCTATAGGAGGAGAAAATGAACACAACATACCGGAAATACAAAAGCCTGGGGCTTTGCGTCAAATGCGGCGCTATACCGCTGGAAGGGCATACGATGTGCCAGCGCCGCAATGACAGGGATCATGGAAGGGATATGGCGCGGCGCGAAAAAGAGAAAGAGGAAAGGAGGATCAATGCGGATCGGTCTCAAAGGAAAAGGCCAAAACTGACACTGGAAGAGATCAACCGCATGGCGAAGGATAGAGGGGTAAGTTATGGAACGATGGTTCAGATTCTGGAGGGGAATATCAGGGAGGCATAGGCCGGTAAAGTGTCCGGCCTGTGAGGCAAGGTATTACTGGAGCAGAAGAGACCGCCTGCAGATGGAAGAGAGCGGGGAGGTGCGGATCAAGTGCGTCTGCGGATGCATCTACTGGATCGCGGACAAAGGAAACGGACTGTATTACAGGACAAATAATGAAGGGAGGCAGCCGGATGTATTGCGCAAATACGGAGCAGAAGGAGATTGACTGGCGGGAACTGGAGCGGGCAAAGGAGAGAGTGCGGGCAAAACGCTTTGGCGTGCAGAAGGCTGTGAAAGAGGCAAAAGCGGAAAAACCGGATGAACATACCTTATATAGAAGAAAGATCGCCAGGGAGTCACAGAAAAGGCGCAGGGGATTACGCCAGGCAACGGGGCATGTGCTCGATATGCTGCAAGCGGTCGGCGGAGGCCGGCCATAAGACGTGTCCTGTCTGCATCGCCAGGGCAAAGGCATATAAAAAGAAGCACGGGTAACGAGTTTCTTCTATAAATTAGGACAGTAAAAGAATAAAAAACTAAAATCGCGGCGAAAGCCGTAAAAAGCACTATTAAAACCATTAAAGTTAGGGGAAAAGTTGACTAATGGCATACTGGCAAAAGACAACTGAAACGCTATGGTATAACGAGCAGTCATTCTACTGCGCTGGAGAGTATGGAGCCAGGGGATCCAAGAGGGCAAAGCGGCGGAAGGCGACACCGGCAGAGATCGAGAGAGCCAACCAGAGGAACCGGGAGAAGAGGGTACAGGAACTCATAGCCTGTAACTTCGATGAGGGTGACATCTGGCTGACGCTGAAGCATCCCGTGGGTGAGAGGCCGGGGACAGTGCAGGAGTTTGACGGGGAGATCAGCGAGTTTGTTGCGAGGGTGAGATACCAGTACCAGAAGAGGGGGGAGAAGTTCAAGTGGATCTTCCGGGAAGAGGTGGGAGTGCGCGGAGGCATGCACGCCCACTTCGTGTGCAACAGGATCCCGGACAGCAACAGGATCATTTCTGATGCCTGGACAAGAGCCAGGGGTAAGACACCGATTGAGGATATGCTGGTAGATGGATTCTGTCCCTTTGATGGCATGAGCCACTTCGAGGATATCCGCAGGCTGGGGAACGGGGAGCAGCTGGCGGAGTATCTCTGCAAGGAACTGCCGCCAAAGGAGAAGTACAGCGAATCCGTGGAACTGTCAGACGATGACAGGAAGCGGTTGAGCAGGTACCGCTGCAGCAGGGGATTGAAAAAGCCCGTGGTGAAAAAGAAAAAGTATTCCCACTGGACCATGAAGCGGATCCTGGATCTGGGCGTGGAAGGGATCAACACGCCGGCGGGTGATAAGTTCCGCACGCCGGGATATATCGTTGACAAGGATACATGGGTGACGGGCGTGTGCCAGTACACAGGCCTGACATACCTGCATTACATAGAGATACCGACCAGGAGGGGAAGATGGGAGACAGAGAAGAAAAGGCAACGGAAGCAGATGGACGCAGATTGTACCGTGGCTGTGAGAACTGCGGGAACTATGAAGGCAGGAAGTGCCGGATCACGCAGGAAGAACTGACAATGGTGTGCGGAGAGTGGAGGGGAAGGAGCAGCGATGGCAAGAAGGAGTAAAAAGACAGGAAAGTGGGCGATAGGTACGCATGCATTCTATGCGGCATTGCATTTCGCGTACCAGTACAACGAGTGGAAGAAAGAACTGTCCGGGCTGACCGACACATCCAAGGCGATCCAGTATTCCGATATGCCGAAGGGGAACATCAATCCGGATCCGACATACGATTTAGTGGAGCGGAGGGAGTCGCTGGTGAGGAATGTGGATCTGGTGGAACAGTGTGCAAGGGAAGCGGATGCGGAACTGTACCAGTGGATTGTGTGGGGAGCGACCAATGAGAATGTGACATTCAATACACTAAAGGCTCTGAAAGGTATACCGTGCGAGCGGGATACATACTATGACCGTAGGAGGAAGTTTTATTACCTGTTGAGCAAAAGGCTTGGGTGGTGAAAAAAGTTCCGCACTCACGGGGCGTATTTCTGTGATAAAGTGATAGTGTCGGAAGGATGGACAGAGACAGGCATTGTGTCCCACTATAGGGCAGGGAGCGGTCAAAAGGATCGCCTCCCTGTTTTATTTTGGGGAACGGATAAAGGTGGTGAGAATGTGGCCAAAAGAAACAGACCAGACCAGAACGGAACGCACAGGGGAGCGTTTGAAAGAAACAAGAAGCGGATTTATTCCACCCAGTCTATCTGTGGGATATGTGGGATGCCGGTAGACTTTTCCGTGAAATATCCACATCCACTATCGCCCTGCATTGATCATATCATTCCGATCGCAAAGGGCGGGCACCCAAGCGACATGCAGAATCTGCAGCTTGCGCATTGGATATGCAACAGGCAAAAGTCGGATAAATTAAATATTCCCGAGGAGGCTCAGCAGAAAGAAGTTGGCAATTTTGATCTGCCGTGGTCACTTGATTGGGAAACATATAGAGCTTAAAAAGAAAAAATAAAATAAATATATTTTAAGGCATGGCAGGGCATTTGCGAAATGGAAGACGCGGCCAGACAGCGCGACCGGCCGGCGTTTGCATGGGTAATTGGTGCCGGCATGGGGGGTAGGGTACCCCCGGGGAGGGGGCGAAAGAGCTTCCCCCGCCGCACTACGAAAAAAAACACACGCTGACCGATGAAAGGACAGCAGAGGAAATTATGGCAGAGTACAAAGGGATTGAATACCTGAGATCAAAACTGAATGCAAGACGGCAGAGAGTATTGACTAGATACAAATACTACGAGATGAAGAACGCAAGGCTGGATCCGTCTCCGATCATTCCGGATCGGATGAAAGCGGACTATGTATCTGTCCTTGGATGGTGCAGCAAAGCAGTGGATGCTCTGGCCGATAGGCTGACTTTCCGGGAATTCAAGGAGGATAACTTCGAGATCAACGAGATCTTCCAGATGAACAACCCGGATGTGTTCTTTGATAGCGCAATTCTGTCAGCGTTGATAACTTCCTGCTGCTTTGTATACATCTCGCAGGATGAGACAGGATATCCGCGCCTTCAAGTGATTGACGGAGGCAATGCGACCGGTGAGATCGATCCGATCACGGGGCTCCTGACAGAGGGATACGCCGTTCTGCAGAGGGATAGCGATGATAACGTTGTTCTGGAAGCATATTTTGTGAAGGGGCGGACAGATTACTATGAGTCAAAACGGGAACCGTACTCTGTATCGAATGATGCACCGGCTCCGCTGCTGGTTCCGGTGATCTATAAGCCGGATGCAAAGCGGCCGTTCGGACACAGCAGGATATCAAGAGCCTGCATGAATGTGATGGATAAGGCAAGGAATACGATCACCAGGACGGAAGTTGCGTCCGAGTTCTATTCTTTCCCGCAGAGATATGTGCTGGGAACAAGTAACGAGGCGGAGCCGCTGGATAAGTGGAAAACTACGATCACGGAGCTGCTGGAGATTACAAAGGACGAGGATGGCGATCATCCTACAGCGGGAGTGTTCCAACAGCAGAGCATGGAACCGGGCATCAGCCAACTTCGCATGTATGCGTCGGTTTTTGCTGGCGAAACGGGACTGACGCTTGATGATCTTGGGTTTGCAACGGATAATCCGTCAAGTTCCGATGCGATCGCTGCAGCACATGAAAATCTGCGTCTGGCAGCAAGGAAAGCACAGAGAACCTTCGGAAGCGGTTTTTTGAATGTAGGATACCTGGCAGCGTGCCTGCGTGATGAGTACGCATACCAGCGCAGGCAATTCTATATGACGCAGGCGGTGTGGGCACCGGTATTTGAACCGGACTTCGCGGCATTCTCGACATTCGGGGACGGTGTGCAGAAACTCACGCAGGCAGCGCCGGGATACTTTGGCATGGATAATATGCGAGAAATGTTGGGGATTGAGCCGAGCAAGGAGCCTTTCCCAGTTGAAAGTGGAGAATAAGCAATGGCAGACGATATCGCGCCGGAATTACTGGAAAAAGTACAGAGCGAATACCGCGATCTGAGAGAAAATGACAGTACGCTGGCACGGATCAGAAAAAAAACGGCAGCAGGATCAGCGAATGGAAAGGATCTTGATGCTTATGCTGTAAGAGAAGGTGAGTTACTGGCGGAGGCGCTGCGCAACAATGTTTCGGGGGATGTTCTGCCGAACGGGAAGATGTACTTTAACATCGCAAACAGGGTGCTTCCGCCTGTTTTGCAGGAGGATTATAGCCATGTGGCAGACATGGCAGAGCAGATCCAGCAGGGCATGAACGATAAGGCGGGGATCCGCATCAGGGCACAGCGGCCGGAACTGGAAGAGAACCGTGTGAAGGGGCTTGTGAACCTTGCGGCAACTGCTGATCAGTACGAAAACATCCGGAAAGAGCTGGAAGGGGATGTGGTGAACTTCTCCCAGAACGTAGCTACGAACAGCGTGCGGAAAAACGCAGAATTTCAGTACAAAGCGGGGCTTTCTCCGAAAATCGTGCGAACCGCAGCGGCAGGATGCTGCAAATGGTGTACGGATCTGGCCGGAACATACGATTATGCGACGGTAAAGGCTTCCGGAAACGAAGTATGGCAACGCCATCGCGGATGCGGATGTGTCGTGGAGTACGATCCGGGCAACGGCAGCAGGCAGAATGTGCATACGAAGCAGCATGTGCAGAGCGATGATGCAAAAGCAGAGCGGATCAAAACGAGTATAGAAAGGGAAACAGAAAGACAGGAGCAGGAAGAAAGTGCCAGGAATGAGAGGGTTGAACGAGATAGAATTGAAAAGAGGGAAGAATACAAAGGAAATAGGCAATTCCTTAAACTGGCAAAAGAAGGAAATATATATGTTGTCAAAACTGAGAAACTCTATGATAATGCGCTAAAAATAGAACCAATTCCGGGATTTGAAGATTATGTGAGCCATGGGGATCCGTACAGCATTGTATTCAGGGACGCAAATGGAAATGAAACAAATGTAAGCGCAAAAGAGTATGGAGATATTCTTGAAGCGAACGGATACAATGGAGAGAAAATGCGGTTGATAGCTTGCCAAACGGGTGCAGGGGATGGATTGATTCCTACATATCTGGCAAAGAGATTCAGTACAGAAGTTATAGCACCGACAGAGATTGTAAATATCGACTTTGAAGGAAATATGATATTGGCAAACAGTGATGAAGATGCTAAAATGGGAATAGAAACAGGAGAATGGGTTCTGTTTGGATCAAACGGGAGAATAAGAGCATGGTCTTCATCGGACGATACAAAGAACTGAATCCGGGAAAAGGATATCCGTCTATGAGGGATTTCTTTTCTGATGCTCCATACGAAGGCCAGGAGAAAGTATATTATTACTTGACACATGGGAAAGAGGATATGGTTTCGGAGGAAATTCCAAAAGATGTGTTTTCTGGAAAGTCAATACGGATGGAAAAGATAGGTATGAATGATGGAGAGTATACTTGGTTCAATACTCTTGCGTATTATGTAAGACGGTATAACCTAAGGCTTCCGGAAGAGTTTGAAAAGAAGATACTTGAAGGATAAAAGCATCGGATCCCCGGTGCTTTTTTGATGGAGATGTAATATGACAGAGGAGCGCATAGGAAGGCAGACACCTACCCTCTGCGTGGTTCTGCCATACAAAAAGACAAGAGGCGCAGAGGCGGTAGAACTTTATAACAAGACCGGACGGACGGCCAGGGAATGGCAGGAAGTGCTGCTGTATGACATCATGGCCGAGAACGATGACGGCCTGTGGGTGCATACAAGGTATGGATACGAGGTGCCGCGCCGGAATGGCAAGGGCGAGATCCTTACCATGCGGGAACTGTGGGGACTGCAAAATGGCGAAAGGATCATGCACACTGCACATCTGGCTTCCACGGCACATAACGCATGGGAAAGACTGTATGCTCTGGTGAGAGCGGCAGGCCTGCAGATCACTTCGGAATACAGGGCGTTTGGCAAAGAGCACATCTATGTAGAGGGCGGCGGCCGGATCGAGTTCAGGACAAGGACATCAAAAGGCGGCCTGGGAGAAGGATATGACCTTCTGGTGGTCGATGAGGCGCAGGAGTATCAGACCAGCCATGAGTCAGCGCTGAAATACATGGTAACGGACAGCGATAATCCGCAGATAATCATGTGTGGCACGCCGCCGACAGCAGTTTCCGCGGGCACGGTATTTGCGGAATACCGGCAGCAGACGATCCAGGGCAAGAACATGGATGCAGGCTGGGCGGAATGGTCCGTAGAGCAGGAAATGGATCCTGCAGATACAGAGGCATGGTATGGAACAAACCCGTCGCTGGGACTGCAACTATCGGAAAGGGATGTCAGGAACGAATACACGGGCGATATTGTGGATTTTAACATACAGCGCCTGGGTTTATGGATATCCTATAATCAGGCATCGGCGATCAGCCGGGCAGAGTGGCAGAGGATGCAGGTTGATGAAGAACTGCGGATCTCCGGCAAGCTGTATGTCGGGGTGAAGTATGGCATCGATGCCAGAAGGATGGCGGCTTCTGTCGCGGTAAGAGCCGGGAATAAAGTGTTTGTGGAAGTCCTGTTTTGTCAGGATATGCGGAAAGGGAACCGGCGGCTTTTGGAGTTCCTGAAGCGTGCAGATGTTGAGAAGGTTGTCGTAGACGGGAAAGCCGGACAGGACCTGCTTGCAGAGGAAATGAAGAAAGAGAAGATGAAAAAGCCGATACTGCCGAAGGTATCGGAGATAATAGTGGCAAACGCGAAATTTGAACAGGCCGTGGAAAGCGGAGCGCTGCTGCATAACGGACAGCCATCTTTGGAAGAGGTAGTGTCCAATTGCGAGAAACGGACGATCGCATCCACGGGATTTGGGTACAGGTCGCTGAAGCCGGACATGGAGATCGCTATCATGGACAGCGCGATCCTGGCATATTGGGCAGCGGAGGAGTTCAAAGAAAAAAAGAAACAGATAGCAAGGTATTAAAGCTGGGAAACCGGCTTTTTTATATTAAACCGTCACTGCCGGTCATAGCAGGCACACCGTCACTGCCGGGTTAAGCAGGAAAGGAGAAAAAGATGGATTTAGAAACACCTATCACCACACAGGAGGCGCTGGATGCATACGTGCAGGAGCAGGTAAACAAAGCAGTCCAGAGCAAAGCAGCAAGGGATGCGCAGAAATACGAAGGCTATACTTCCCCGAATGATCTGAAGGCCTTGAAGGAGAAGTATGAGAAACAGATCGGAGATCTGAACGGTGCCCTGAGTGCCGCAAATGAAAAAGCGGGACAGTACGACAAAGACATTGCCGAAAGGGATGCCAGGATCAAAGGTTATGAAACGGCAGCAGTAAAGACACGCATTGCACACGAAATGGGGCTTCCCTATGAGCTGCACGGACGCCTGAACGGTGAAACGGAGGAAGAGATCCGGAAAGATGCGGAAGGTCTGGCGAAAATCTTCAAGACGCAGTCGGCCCCACCGCTGGCAAGTTCAGAAAAACCTGTATCGAAACAGGATGCACAAACAGCGGCATACAAGAATATGCTGCAGAATCTGAAAGGAGAAAATTAAGATGGCAAGTACATTAAGCAGAGGAACACTGTTCCCGCCCGAACTGACAAATGAAATGTTCAACATGGTATCCGGCAAGAGTTCTCTTGCGGCATTGAGTGGACAGAAACCGATCCCGTTCAACGGCGCGACCATGTTCACCTTTAACTTCGACAAAGAGATCGATGTTCTGGGCGAGAACAGCGCAAAATCAAATGGTGGCGTGACTATTGAGCCGGTGACGATCACCCCGATCAAGGTGGAGTATGGTACCCGTATCTCTGACGAGTTCAAGTACGGCAACGAGGAAGTGCAGCTCCAGTACCTGCAGGCGTTCGCGGATGGCTTCGCAAAGAAGGTTGCACGCGGTATCGATATTATGGCGATCCACGGGCTGAACCCGAGAACGAACGTGGCAGCAGCTACGATCATCGGTAACAATCACTTTGACTACAAGGTAAGCCAGAAGGTTACGGAATCCGTAAATACCACTGCGGACGAGGATGTAGAGGCAATGATTGCTCTGGTACAGGCAAACGAGGATGACGTGACCGGTATGATGATGTCCCCGGCATTCCGCTCCAGACTGGCGGCACTGACGGATAGCGACGGCCGCAGACTGTATCCGGAATTGGGATGGGGCGCGGCACCGGGCGCGATCAAAGGCCTGCCGGTCTCGGTCAACAGCACGGTATCCAAAGCGGCAACGGGTGCCACGGAGACAGACCAGGCAATCGCCGGCAACTTCCGTGACTACTTCCGCTGGGGCTTTGCGAAGGAGATCCCCATCGAGGTGATCGAATACGGCAATCCGGACAACGATACGGAAGCCGGCGACCTGAAAGGGCACAATCAGGTATATTTGCGCGGTGAGGCATACATCGGATGGGCAATCCTTAAACCGGAAGCGTTTGCAAGGGTTGTGGCAACTGTATAAGCAAAGGAGGAAACGGCATGAGGTACAGGAACGTGAAAACCGGCGTGATACTGGACACGCCCTGTCTGATCTCCGGTAATGGCTGGCAGGAGGAAACTTCTGCCAGCATTGCTCCTGAAGAGGAGACGGAAGCAGATAGCGGGGAAGCAGAAGAGGAGCCGGAAGAGCCAAAGGCAGAACAGGCGGAAGAAAAGAAGGAAGTTGCACCGGTGCAACAGGAAACGGTGCAAAAAGAAACCGCCAAAGGCGCAGTGATCAAGCCGAAGAAAGGAAAGTAAGGTATGGCAGCAGCATTTGCAACAGTAGAGGATGTGGAACTGCTGGGCGGACGGACGCTTACACAGAGCGAAACGGAACGGACAGAGGCATTATTGCCGGTGGTATCGGATCTGCTGCGCAATGAGGCGATGATAGTCGGGAGAAATCTGGACGGAATGATCGTTGCTGATGAGACGGGAGCCTATGGGAATGTTGTGAAACTGGTGACGGTCGATGTTACGATCCGGGCACTCAGGCAGGAGACCAGCGGAGAGCCAATGAGTCAGGAATCACAATCAGGGCTGGGCTATACATGGTCCGGAACGTATGCGATACCGGGCGGAGGCATTGCAAATGCGATCATGCGTAATGACTTAAAGCGCCTGGGATTGCGGCGGCAGAGGATAGGAGCGCTGGATATCTATGGGACAGAGACTGAAGGGTGAAACGGTTATACTGATCCGTAAAACGCAGACAGGAGAAGATCCGTTTGGGAGACCGGTATACAAAGAGACAGAGACAGAAGTGGCGAATGTGCTTGTCGGCTTGCCGGAGGCACAGGATGTGACAGATG
The DNA here is from genome assembly GCA_017471325.1 of Lachnospiraceae bacterium. Classification (GTDB taxonomy): domain Bacteria; phylum Bacillota; class Clostridia; order Lachnospirales; family Lachnospiraceae; genus NK4A136. The sequence continues at coordinate 35,889 of JAFUUX010000060.1, forward strand.
AGATCAATCTGAGCGGCAAGAGGATCGCGTATGTGCTGGGGATCCCGAAAGGCGATGCGAACAAGTGGCATGACACGGAAGTGATCATACGGGGCAAACGGTTCCGGACCATAGGGAAGCCGGTTTACGGAACACCGGAGAATATGCCCATGTGGTGGGGTGGAAAGGTATCGGTGGAACGCTATGGCGATTAAGGTGGAACTGAACCATGATGGCGTGAGGGAGCTGCTCAGGTCTCCGGAGATGCTGGCTATATGCGAGGAGTACGCACGGAAGGCGGTGCATGCGCTTGGGGAAGGCTATGAAGTAAGCGCGCACACCGGAAGCGGCCGTGTGAACGCATCGGTTGTAGCGATATCCAGGGAAGCCATAGCAGAGAACAGCGCAAATAACACAGTATTGAAGGCGGTGCTGGCAAAATGATAGAAAAGACCATATTGGATTATCTGAACAGCGTGATGACGGTACCGGCATTTATGGAAGAGCCGGAAGAACCGCCGGCAGAATATCTCCGGATTGAAAAACAGGGTTCCGGATACACGGACCATGTGAAGTCGGCAGTGATCACAGTGCAGTCCTATGGCAGCAGCATGTACCGGGCGGCGGAGATCAATGCGCAGGTAGTGGGAGCAATGCTGCAGGCGGTGGAATTGAACGGGATAACAAGGTCAGCACTGAATTCGGACTACTGTTTTACTGACGAAGCAACACACAGGCACAGATATCAGGCAGTATTTGATATCGTGTATTTTTAACAGGAGGAAAAAGAAAATGGCAAACAATTCAGCAAACGTACAGATAGGTAAACCGAGCATTGCGGGCGGAATCTGGATGGGACCGGAGGGTGCAGCGCTGCCGACGAATGCAAAGAGCGCGATCGATGAGGCAGTGTTCAGCTGCATCGGGTACTGCTCGGAGGACGGCGTGACCAATTCCAGTTCTTTTACATCACAGGACATCAAAGCATGGGGCGGTGACATTGTAGCGAGCCCGCTGACAGAGAAAAAAGACACGTTCAAGTGGAAAAGCATTGAAGCGGGAAATATGAACGTGCTCAAACTGGTACATGGCGACGAGAATGTGGAGGGTTCCATCTCGAGCGGCATCACAGTAAAGGTAAACGCAACGGATAAGGCGCGCCATTCCTTCATCATTGATCTGCAGGTAGGAACCAATATACTGAAGCGTATCACGATTCCGGCAGGCAAGATATCCGAGCTTGGCGATGTGGTGTATAAAGACGGGGAAGCTGTCGGATACGATATGAAGATCACGGCGTTTCCGGACGCGGCCGGACAGACGCATTACGAGTACATCCAGGAAGGCTCGCAGTCAGGCGGCGTGACTTATACCTACACAGCCGTGACGCCGGAGGGGACAGAAAACCCGAACGAGGAGGGCTGGTATGTACTGAGCGGGGATTCTTATATCATTACCGCAGATACAACGGTTGACAGCAACAAGACATATTATGAGCGTGACAGCATTTGAGCATTGTAAACGGGGCTGCTTAACGGCGGCCCCGTATTCGTAAAGGAGGAGCAGATGAAAGTAGTATTGGAAGAGGATTTTTCATTAGAGATCGATGACAGAAGGCTTGATGATTACGAACTGGTAGAGGCATTGACGGACGTTGACAAGGGGAAGGTAAGCAGGCTGACAGATGCGGTCAATATTCTTCTGGGAGAGGAAAAGCCGACATTGTTTGAACATATCAGGGAAAAGAAAGGGTATGTTTCCACGGAGGAAATCAAGAGCACACTGATGAGGATCATAGCAGAACTGAAGAACGGAAAAAAATACTGATCCTTGCCAAAATGCTGTCGATGGATGAAGATGCGCTGATATGTGATCTTGCACAGACATACGGTATTGTGGAATATGAAAATTATCCGGCAAGAAAGATCGGTGTGCTGGCTGGCGGTCTTCCTCCGGAGGCAAGGATCATGAAAAAGATAGCAGGCAGCGTAGTAACACGCGATGAGATGATGACGGCCCTTATATTTGACAGGCTGAACTGGTTATGCTGGTCCAAGACGAAAGATGCGCAGCATGGTTGGAACAGACCGGAATCCATTGCGAAGAGACTGATGGATCCGCCCAAAAAGGAAGTGCTGCATGGTTCCAAAGATGTGGAATCATTTATGGAATGGCGGAAAAAGATGATAGAGGGTTGATATGGCAACAGAACTTGCAAAAGCATATGTACAGATAGTGCCTTCAGCACAGGGAATACAGGGAGCGCTTTCCGGGATCCTTGATGGCGAAGCGGAAACGGAAGGAGCCAATGCAGGCGGGAAATTTACGAACGCAATGTCGTCTGCCGTCCGAGGGGCTGGACAGATATTTGCAGGTGCCGTCACTGCAATGGTCGGTGCGGTAACGGCAGGTGGAACAGCTCTGATGAATGGGGCCGCAGCCGCAGCTGCATACGGTGACAACATTGACAAAGCAAGCCAGAAAATGGGAATCTCTGCAGAAGCATATCAGGAATGGGAAGCGGTAATGCAGCACTCCGGAACATCAATGGAATCACTGACGGCCGCTATGAAGACGATGGCAACAGCGGCGGAAAAAAATAGCGATGCTTTTCAAGCGCTTGGAATTTCACAGGAGGAAGTGGCGAAATTAAGCCAGGAGGAGCTGTTCGGTGCAGTGATCTCGGGACTTCAGGAAATGGGGGAAGGAACTGAGCGCACTTATATAGCTTCACAACTGTTAGGGCGTGGTGCCGTTGAACTTGGGGCGCTGCTGAACACTAGCGCAGAAGATACAGAGGCAATGAAGGAAAGGCTGCACGAACTGGGTGGCGTGCTTTCTGAAGAGGATGTGAAGGCGGCGGCCGCTTTTCAAGACAGCCTGCAAGATATGCAGACAGGTTTTGAGTCGTTGAAAAGGAGTGCGATAACTGACTTTTTACCGTCAATGACACAGGTAATGAACGGTGTGTCAGATCTCTTTGCGGGTGATATGGAACGGGGTATTTCCGGTATATCGGATGGTCTCAAAAGCATTATAGGAAATATTGCGGACGTGGTGCCCGAAATACTCGAAATCGGTGGTGGGATCGCAGGGGCTTTAGCAGATGCCATGATTGAAAATCTGCCGGAACTCATCAGGGCGGGGACAGAACAGATCGGTGCAGTTATCATGGGAATGTCGGAGAGCCTGCCGGATATATCAGTAGCTTTGATGGATGTTTTTAGGATTATCGCGGGGGCGGTACTGGCGCTTGCGCCAGAGCTGATAAATGCAGGCGCACAGCTCGTGGAAAGCATTGCACAAGGGTTGTCGTCAGGTCTGCCTGATATCTTGCCGGAAATAACGAAAGGACTGCTTAATACTGCAGACGCAATAATATCAAATATACCTGTGTTCGTTAAGGCGGGCGCGCAGGTAGTTTCCGGCCTGGCGCAGGGGCTGATCAACGCAATTCCGGTACTGATAGAAATGGTTCCTCAGATGATAAAGGGAATCGTTGAAACTATCAACGAAAGCATAGATATCATCATCGAAGCGGGTACAGAATTGTTTATGGGACTACTGGAAGCGCTGCCGATAATTGCTGATAGTCTGTCAAATGCCCTGCCGGAAATCTTTGCAACAGTGATTTCGGTATTCACGGAAACTGTGCCACGGATCATAGAAAGCATTACTGCGGTTTTGCCGGATATTATAACTGCTTTGGTGGAGACTCTGACAGGGAGCGTGCAGGTATTTGTAGATGCCGGTATACAATTGTTTACAGCGTTGGTAAGCGCGCTCCCACAGATCATATCCGGTATAGTAGCGGTACTGCCACAACTGATTGAATCCATCGTGTCAGTAATCATCCAGAATGTTCCGGTGATGATAAACGCCGGGATACAGTTATTCACATCGGTGGTTGGTGCCTTGCCGGAGATTATTGCCGGAATTGTAGAAGTGGTACCGCAGATAATAGACTCTATCGTTTCAGCACTAAAAGGAAACATAGCGGTCATCATAGAGGCCGGCCTTCAGTTATTCCTTGCGCTTGTGGAGGCTCTTCCGGAAATCATAGAAGGCATAGTCGGAGTGCTGCCGGATGTGATAGAAGCTGTCATTTCAGCACTCGTTGAACTTACACCATTATTGATAGAGGCGGGCGTGGAATTGTTTGTCGCCCTGGTGGAAAACCTTCCGGAGATCATAGATGGTCTGCTTGCGGTTCTTCCGCAGATATTTGAGGCACTGCTCGAAGGTATAGGAGGGTTTGTTTCTTCGTTTGCGGATATGGGGCTGGAACTTATGATGGGACTGGCTGACGGCATCGCTAATTCGGTAGGAGCAGTGATAAAATCAGCAGTCAATTCTTTGGGCGGAGTCGTGGATTCCATAAAAGAATACTTCGGTATTGCTTCACCGTCAAAAATGTTTGAAGAGTTTGGTGGCTTCCTGGATATGGGACTTGCGATCGGTATCGATCAGAACGCGGATCTCCCGATTGATGCTATGGATGAGATGTCGGCCGAGCTGTCGAGAGCATATGAGCTGGATGCAGAGATACAACGGACTTACAATTTCGAGCCGGCAGCAGACGGCGGAGATATCATCATTCCGATATCTATCGGGGAAGAAGAGATTGATACCATCGTCATATCTGCACAGGATCGCAACCAGTACAGGAGCGGAGGAAGATAAGAATGGCACTGGTAAGTGGGATAGTTTCATTTAACGGAACGGCCTGTACGATTCCGCCGAGATCCGTGGATTATAGCTTTGAAGAAATCGAAAATGTAATGAAGACAGAAGCGGGGACGGATCTGGTATCCGTCACCCGTCTGAACAAGCATGTTTTTAAGTTTGGATGGGAAAATGTTCCGAGCACATTTCTGGATACTCTGGAAGCGTATGCGCTGGCAGCGACAGTTACAGTAGGTTGGCGAAGTCAGACATACACATGCAGGATCAGAGATTTTTCACCGAAGATGGTATCCAGATCGGAGGCTTACGGCGGTTCAGACGGCCTTTGGAACATTTCGCTGACAGCAAAGGAGATATAGGGTGTACGCAACAAGCCAGGCATACAAAACAGCGGCAGCAGCACCGGCGCAGGAGAGCAGGATCACAGGCACGATCGGCGCTCTATCTTTTTCGGATGTGAATATTGCGGAAGGATCCTTCACAATCAGCAATCAGTGTTCGGACAACAAAAATGTAGGGATCGGACAGGTATATATAGGCGTACTTAAAGCAACATTCCGTGGCATTAACCTTGCAGAGAATGAATGGCAGGGAGTGGAGATAACGCCGGTATTTGGCCTGAAATTAGCGAACAGCACCTGGGAAGATGTACCGCTTGGAGTTTTTACCGTATCGTCCGTTAAGAAGACCACAATGGGCATTTCCGTCACTGCATACGACAATATGTCAAAGCTGGACGGACGGCTTGATCCGAGCGTGTTTGTCGGCACACAGACGGCACTTTCTTTTGCGACAACGATCGCTGCGAGATGTGGACTGCAGATCGGAAATACACAGGCGGAGATGGATCTACTGCCGAATGGAGATGTGCAGTTTGCGCTTCATGCGGATAATGATATGTCTACCTGGCGTGATGCGATGGCATATCTGGCGCAGGCAGTATGTTCCTATGTGACTGCCGGGAGGGACGGAAAACTGTATTTCCGGACATACGGATCGACAGCGGTGGCAACGATTGATAGTTCACACCGATCATCAGACGGTGCATATTCAGATTTTGTGACGGAATACACAACGATCTGGTTTGATAACACAGACGATGGAACGGAAACAAGCTATTCCAGCGGAAGCGGCGGCCTAACATACGAAGGTGGGGAAAACCCGTTTCTGCAGGACAGTACGGATGTAAGTTATGAAGTGATGCGCCAGAATGTTATGGACGGGCTTCGAAATATACTATATTCACCGTTTAGCGTGTCGATTATGCCGGATCCTTCCTTTGACTTGGGTGATGTTATCAGTTTTACCGGTGGCATCGCCGGAAAGATCTGCTGTGTGACACAGTTCACTTTCAAACACCATAAAAGCATGAAGCTAGTCGGTGTAGGAAGTGATCCGAGTATAACGAAGAGTAAGGATCACGCGGCAAAGAGCATACAGGCACTGAAGAAAGACCAGGCGAATACGAATGCACAAGTGACAAGCGTACAGTCGCAGGTGGCCGTGATACAGTCACAGGTCGAAGAGATATCCGGATCGGTTATGGCAAATTATATTCTGCCGTTCGGAATGTCTCTGGATGAGATCACGGATACAGATCAGGGCGGTCAGCCGGTGAATGTGCTGCAGTTTAGGATATCAAATGATTCCGATGGGAATACGGCGACATTTTATGCGGAAATGTGCTTCAATGTCAAAACATTCGAAGATGGGAACGACAACTTCCAGGATGCTGTGGTAACAGTGCAGTATCTGTATGATAACCAGGTGATCCAGTCGGCAGTTTATTATATGCGGGATGGCTGGAAGATACTGACACTGAATGGAATGGTTCCACAAGTGACGGCCGGGGTTCATACGTTCTATGTTCGAATGAGCGTACAAGGCGGGAGTCTGTTCTAGGAGGGGATATGCAAAAAGGATATACAGGAGCAGACAAAGCATTAGATTATCTTTTTGATAACGCTACAGAGGTAGAGGTTACGCAGGTACAAACAACCGGAACGGCGATCGCGGTTATTGAGGTGGATGGGGATCCACTGCCGATATATGCACCGATCGACGGCCGGGGAATAACTGTAGCAAACGGAAAAGTCTCTTTTTCATAAGGAGTATAGGATGAATTTTATCTCTGCATATATGCTGATCAATAAAGCAATACCGAACAGTGGAGGACCGTTTAAGGTAAGATTTTATGATGAAAATGGGACTCTTATTCAAACGAGCGCAGATGTACCGATGAACGGAAGGGCGTCGTGCACATTGTTAGACGGAACATATAACAGCGACGCGCAATACTTTAAGGGATGGAACCCGGCTCCGGACATTGTACAGCAGGATATGGACTGCTTTCCGGTATATGGCGATGTTGTGATATCTGTAGAGGAAATACATGACGATTGGGCAGCGATACTGCAGGATAATGGAGCACATTATCCGATTGGCGCGTTTAAGACAATCAGTTATGTTGGCGAATGGACCAGGGAAGAGATATATGATGAGTTTGGAACGGGTATGGGATTTCAGGGGTTATATTCGCCAAATTCGTCTACACATTCAAAGAATGTGTATCGAACTATCTTCAACACACTTATGGTGAAAGTTGCAGAAGGCGAAGATGGATCTACTTCCACATGGTTATCGGCAGTAGTTCCTATTTATACAAATAGCGCTGCAGTTCAGACGGAAACACTGGGATCGGATGAAGAAGGGACATACTACAGATTTACTTTCAATGACCAGATGTTTGCGTTACAACAAAGCAATGGATCAAGCAATTGGGATTACAGGCAATCTATCACAAAGAAGTTTTTGAATGGATTGTTTTACGACAAAATGCCAGAGAATATAATCTGTACCCCATGTCAAGGACAAAGTAAAGTTGAGTTGGCATTCATGGTGTCATGACATGTGGGTATGCTCCTTTCTGTTTTCAGTTGCCTTTATCTTCAGCGGAATTATCCGCATTCGATACCTTCTTTCCCA
>JAFUUX010000061.1 GCA_017471325.1 Lachnospiraceae bacterium
AGCGCAATAAATAATTGCGCTTACTATAACGCTCCGCGAGGATGCGCACGGATTTTGTAAGGAAATATGCCGCTTTCAGCGGCCAAAATCCGGCGCAGTAAACGACAAAACGAAAATAGTTTTGTCGTTTACTATAGTTATAAGCAAGATGATGAAAAAACTGTGCCAAAGAAGTTGGGAACGATGGTAAGGCATCTAATAAAGATCAAAGGAGACCGGCAGAAATATGCATTTTGTGGATGCGAAAGGGCTGCTTACCGGGAGTGGTGGGCACTATGGAATGAATATCTACAGAGGATGTACCCACGGCTGTATTTATTGTGACAGCCGCAGCCGGTGTTATCAGTTTACGCATCCTTTTGAAGATATAGAAGTCAAGCAGAATGCGCCGGAACTTTTAGAGGCTGCTCTTCGCGCCAAAAGAAAGAAGGGGATGGTCGGAACCGGTGCAATGTCGGATCCGTATATGCATTGTGAAGAAGAACTACGGCTGACAAGGAAGTGCCTTGAGATCATACTGCAATATGGTTTCGGCGTCGCGATATAGACAAAATCAGATCGGATCCTCCGGGATATCGATCTGCTGGAGGAGATAAACCGTTCCGCAAAATGTGTGGTGCAGATGACACTCACGACATGGGATGATGACTTGTGCCGGGTACTGGAGCCGAATGTCTGCAATACAAAACGGCGGATAAAAGTGCTGGAAGAAATGCAAAAAAGAGGGATTCCCACGGTAGTCTGGCTGACGCCGATCCTGCCGTTCATCAATGATACGGAAGAAAATATCACAACTATCTTAAACGAATGCGTCCGGGTTGGCGTAAAAGGCATCATAGATTTTGGCATGGGGCTGACGCTCAGGGAAGGCGACAGGGAATATTATTATGCCGCGCTTGACAAGTATTTTCCGGGGATGAAGGAGCGTTACATCAAACGCTATGGGAATGCATATGAATTACCAAGTCCCAAAGCCGGGGAACTGACAGAGATATTCCAAAGGATCTGTAAGGCAAACGGGATCTTGTTAAGTCCGGAGGATTGCTTCCGTTTTATGAATGACCTGCCGGAAAAATATCCGCAGATGAGTATATTTGACTTAGACGCATTACGCAACCGAAAAGAATCGGAATGATATAAAATGGGGTTACTATTCAAAGCCCTTCGTGCTGTGAATAGTAACGGAAATCTGGCACTTTTATCAGATATTTCTTGACAAACTTGGTTTATTTCTATAAACTAAAATTAGTTTACAGGAATAAACCAAGGAGGAAACGATAGATGAAGAGCATTGAATTGGCGGCGGTACAGGAGCGTTTTGCCGATATCGTCTGGGCAAATGAACCGATATCGTCGGGAGATCTGGTGAAGGTATGTGAGAAAGAGTTGAATTGGAAGAAACCAACTACATATACGGTTCTTCGGAAGTTATGCGAGAAAGGTCTGCTTCAGAATGTGGACGGCATCGTTTCTTCCCTTATCAGTAAAGAAGAGTTTTATTCGGCTAAGAGCGAGCAGATCATTGAAGATTCGTATGAAGGATCACTGCCGGCGTTTATTGCGGCATTCACATCACACAAGAAACTGTCAAAGAAAGAGGTTGATGAGATCCAGAAGATGATAGATGCCTTTAAGAAAGGGGGCTGAAAGCCATGAGCGCTTTATTTTTGGGTGTTCTTAATCTTGCAATAAACGCATCCTGGCTGATCTTGGCGGTGATCGCAGCCAGACTGCTGCTTAAAAAAGCTCCCAGATGGATATCATGCCTTTTATGGGGGCTTGTTGCGGTGCGTCTCCTGTGTCCTGTTTCGTTAGAAAGTGTTTTTAGTCTTTTACCAAGTGCAAAAGTAGTTCCGGATAATATCGAGATGGTGCAGGATCCGCATATTGATTCCGGAGTCAGGATCATTGATAATGCAGTGAATCCGGTTATTGAGGAATCTTTTTCGCCGGATGCTGCATCAAGCGCAAACCCGATGCAGGCAGTTGTATTTGCGGGCAGTATCCTATGGCTGGCCGGTATGGCGGTGATGCTTTTGTATGCGCTTATCAGCTACATTTTATTAATGAGAAAAGTACGGGCTTTTGTTGCTGTGAATGACAGGGTTAAGGAATGCGATGAAGTGGATTCTCCCTTTATCCTTGGGATATTCAGACCGGAAATCTATGTTCCGTCAGGAATAAGTGAAGACACCCTTGAACTTGTGATAGCGCATGAAGAGGCGCATCTGAAAAGACATGATCACTGGTGGAAACCT
>JAFUUX010000016.1 GCA_017471325.1 Lachnospiraceae bacterium
ATGAGTACGAGGCTAAGCAGATATTGGAAGCCTTCCATAAAAGTGGTAAGAGCCTGCAGGAATTGATGACGTTTTTGGATGTTTAGGCTTGATCATGGAAGTTAGCAGGGTGTTTAGTGTAACTTTTTTGCAAAGTCAACATTGAAAAAATTCGAAAAACGCCGAGAAATTGGCGTTTTTTTGCTTGCCAAGGGCGCGGAAAGGTGTTATAATTAGTTATACGTATAACTAATTAAGGAGACGAGGTTATGATCAGAAAAGATATCATCGTAAAGCGCCCGGAGGGGACTAAAATCTATCGTCAGAGAGGATGTGTTTATGTCTATCAGGTAACGGGTAAAACTTACCATAGCGATAAAAGATATGTTGTAGAGGATCGCAAATGTATCGGCAAGATGATCAATGATACCGAGATGAATCCCAATGAGAATTACTTTGAGTTTTATGATGATGTAGAATTGGGAGAACCGGAAGTACAGTACCCGGATGCGGTAAAGATCGTGATGCCGCTGTTGGTGCAGAGGATCATGCAGGATCTTCGGCTACGGGAATTGTTGAGTTCGATCCACGGAACAGAGGCGTCTGCATTGATCGAGGATCTTGTCACGTATATGATCACGAAACAGACCAGTGTGATGCAGCATTACGATAGTTTTGCCTGGGAGCACCTGTGTACTTCAGAAAAATATATCGATGATTCTAAGATATCCGAGTTTCTGAAGAAGGATATCAGTTATATGAAGACTGAGATCTTCCAGCATCAGTGGAATAGGATGCAGACGGAGCATAACAGTGTATGGCTGTGTTATGACAGTACAAATATGAATACTGTTGCAGAAGGAATCGAGATGGCGGAGTTTGGCCACGCTAAAGATGACGAGGATAAACCGCAGGTAAATATCAGCTGTGCAGTGGATCAGGAAAGCGGAACACCGCTGTTTTATGAGATGTATCCGGGGAGCATCGTTGATAATACGCAGTGCACGTATATGGTTGAGCGGGCAAGGGAATACGGATATAAGAATGCCGGACTGATCTTAGACCGCGGCTATTTCAGTACACAGAATATCCGGTACTTTGATCAGAAAGGATATGACTTTCTGTTGATGATGAAAACGGGCAGCAAGGTACTGGAGGAGTATCTGGAGGAAGCGATACTGCCACTATCAACGAAAACGAAGTATTATCTGCCGAATCATAATGTGTATGGATTGACCAGGACGGGAAAACTGGGAGATGATATGACAGTACGGAATTTCCATATCTATTACGACAATATCCGCGCGGGTGGGGAAAAGAATGAATACCTGAAAAGCCTTCTGGAAAAGGAAGAACTGTTGAAAAAGAAGGTGGCAGAAAAGATACGTCGCCGCGAAGATATGGGAGCATTTTCGAAAGAGTTTAAACTGAAATATGACAACAACGGATACTTGATCTCGTACAAACGGAACGAAAATGTGATCCAGAAAAAGGCTGACCGTCTGGGATTTTTTGTGATCGTAACATCGAAAAAGATGAGCGCACAGGAAGCGCTGGATATCTACCGGAATCGTGACAGCGTGGAAAAGATTTTCCGTATGCTGAAGAGCGGGCTGGAATATGATACGTTCCGCGTACACAGTCAGAGCTCACTGGAAGGGAAAACACACGTTGTCTTTATCGCCGGGATCGTCCGGAATCATATCTATCAGAAATTGAAAGAGATCAAAGGAAACGACAAGAAGAACTATACTGTTCCTGCAGCGATCAATGAACTGGAAAAGATCGTGGCGGTACAGAATGGTAACGGAATATATGTCCGGCGATATGGTCTGACCAAACGGCAGCGCAAGATCCTGGAGGCGTTTGGGATCAGTGATGCATACCTGAATAAGGCTGTAGCAAAGCTGAATAAGGTGAGTTAGTTATATGCTTGGGGAAAAGTTAAGGATTGGACAGCTCTATTCGAACAATACAAATTAAATGTTGCAAATTTCAAATTTGCGATATATACTATGATTGTAGTTGAAATCTAAGGATAAATTAGATTTCATGTAAAGAAAGTGTTAAATATCAAACTAATATATGCAAATCGCTAATTTGCAATAGAAAATTTGATGGACTGTTATTATAATGGAGATACAACTTGTAAGGCGAGGTGATTAAGCTGTGAATGGATCATTGGAAGATAAATTCAAATTGATTGAAGAGGAATTCAAAGATCAGCCAATGTTTTATACGGATGATGTTATTAGCTTATTTCCGAATTTGAAAAAGAATACGATCAATTGGACGCTTTCGAAACTTGTTGAAGGAGGATATTTAAACCGTGTTCGCAGAGGGGTATATTCTATCAATGAATGGAAAGGAAAGAACAAAGTCAACCTATCACCGCAGGCCGAACGAATTGTGGATATATTAGACGAAGTTGGTTTTGAATATTATATTTCCGGTACGGATATTGTGCTGAAGTATATGCAGCATGTCCCAGAGCAGTTCCCGGTAGTGGTGTTTGTAGAGAAGGATGCAAAGGATGCCATGATTGATGATTTGAGAAGAAATGGCATAGTGGTCATGAAGCCAACAGAACTAAAAAGCGAATATGAAAAACTCGTTTTCTCCGGGAGTGATTCAGTATCAGCGGTCGTATATGTAAGCAGTAACTCTGATTATAATGATAGGGGAATTGCTACGCCGGAGAAGGCCTTCCTGGATCTGTATTATGCAGTGACAAGAAATGGGTATCCGATTTCCATTCAGGAATTGGCAAGAATATACCAGAACATGATCCGGCTTGGAACACTGGATAAAAAGAAATTGTTGGAAGCATCTACAAAGAGAAATCTTAATCATGATATACGCTTCATTGTAGAATCAAAATATATTACAGACAGTGCATTTGAACTTGTTTCCGCACTTAAAAGGGAGGGCTAAAATATGTCGTATGAGTTGTTATAAACAGCAGAAAAAACAAGCTCCGGGCAATATATCAAATATGAAGATCATATAGAATATCAAAACCGATACCACCGCCATCACAGCGCCCAAAATCATAAAGAATGATCCATTTGTCATTAGGCGCCACCGGTATCGATTTTGTTGTCACACCTGATTCTAATTGTCAATAGTATCTTGTACTTTTTCTTGTGGAAATACCCGAAAACTGCTCTAAATGTAGGCATGAAAAAAGACCGGATTTTGCTCCGATCCTCTCTCAAAAATCTTAATAAAATGATTATTTCTTGATCTTCCAAACGGTGTTCTGTTTGGCTCCTTCACGCTCAATATATCCTTTATCTCTTAAGGAATTCAAGGTTCTCTGTACAGTTCTTACTGTTTTTGAAGCTTTCTCGGCAAGCTCTTCTCTTGAAGCATCCGGTTTAGACTTCAGAATTGCCAATATAGTCTTCTCGGTAAGATTAAGCTCATCAACAGAAGTAACATCTGTAGTGACATCAGAAGTGACATCCGCAGTGTCACTTGTAATCGGATTTCTCTTGATAATAAACTTGAATCCGTTCTGTCCATTCTCATACGAATACTTAACACCCGCATCTTTACAGAGACTATCAATTCTCTTAAATCCACTTCCGAACTTCTCTATGGAATGGTTTAGGAACAGTATCTTCGATATGGCAGGATTTCTTATTTCTGACTCCAGGTCTTTCTTGATATACTCCTCTGGCTTATATTTGCTCGCATATTCTCCTGGACTGTAAAATGTAATCTTTCCGGGATGAATGCATATTTCATGAGTTGTTCTTCCGCCATATATTGCATGGGCAAAGCTGTTTGCCAAAATCTCACGAACAACTGCAACAGGCACCTCAGGGATTTCATCCCTTTCCCAGCTTACAATTTCAACTCTCCACCTTATGTGTTGAAGAATATACTCCTCGGCCAACCTCATAAGATTAAAAATATTGTCTTCAAAAAGTTTCATATCAAGAATCGTCAGCTTTTCATCAGTCGCAAAAATCCCCACCTTCAAGGATATCGGATGATTGTTTCCGAAAAGAACTTCCCCTGCATTTGTCAGATGTCCGTCCCTAACCAAGCCAAAGCGATTAAGGATAATAGGGCATGTGTATCTCCCCTCTGGCAATCTTCCCGCCGCAATTGCATTCTGCCAAAAATTTTTTATAGCAGAACGATCCACTTGTTTTTCTGTCAGTTCTGACAGACCTTTTTCCCATTTTTCTCTATATTTGTTGGCACCGAAGAATACCTTCAATTCTTCGGGTGTAACTTCACGATCCTCATCAGCTGTTCTGAGATAATATCGTCCTGCTGCTGAATACGGAGAGCTCTCACCGCTGAATTCGACTTTTATAGTGCTACGGCCTTCAAAAACCTCCTCCGTGATCGCCGGATATATCTGTGGTTTTATGGTTTCATATACCGCCCTGGAAACATCCCTCAATGAAGATTCAGACACATCCTGCCCTGCCACATCCCCATTGGGTTTTACGCCAAAATATAACGTTCCGACACCATGTTTATTTAAGATGGATGCGATAGAAATCATCGCAGCCTTCATTTCTCCTGTGGTCTTCTTAAATTCAAGTGTTTCCGTTTCTTTGCCTAAGTTTTTCATGTGTCCCTCCGCTTATAGAAGTGACATCATTATACATTAGAAGTGACATTCTGTCACTACAAAAATGTCACTTCTGAAACAATCCCGTCCATCCTGAGAAACATCTATGATGTTGACAAGATGCCCAGGGGAAAGACACGCGGGCGATTGTTTCTGGGATTTAAAATCGGCGCACTAAATTTCAAAAAACTGCTCACATTTAAGCGGGGGAAGGGAAACTATGCCCAAAATCCGATATTAGCAACAATAAGCTGCTAATAGGGATGATGATACCACCGTTATAGCCCTCATATAGGGGTAAATGCTAATAGTCAACGTATGGAATTGTCAATGTACCCGGAAAAATTTTTTTTAAGGCGGAAGGGGGATTTTTAGCCCCTTCAATCGACCTTGATATCATTTACATAAAATTTCTTTACATCTATTTTTTCATGTGTTAAAATCAAAACGATATTGTATTTTGGGCAAACTATGCCCTGAAAAAAAGAAAAAGTTATGGTAACCGCCGGATGTGCGCGTATGCTGTTTTCGTTTGGCGGAGTGCTGAAATATAACTATATGAGGTAGGGAAAAGTGGACAGGCGGGAATATAAGATATTATCGGAAGAGATCACATCTTTGATCGCGAACGAGCAGTTTGCGGAGGCGGCTGAGATCGCGGATCAGATCGATTGGCGGAAGGTGCGGAGTTTCAGTACGCTGATGAAGATCAGTGAACTGTACCAGTTAAACCGCAGGTATGAGGATGCGCTGGAACTGATGCTGATGGCTTATGACCGCAATCCGAAAAACCGTTCCATCGTCTACAGTTTATGCGAATTATATATCCTGCTGAACAATCAGATCAAGGCGCTGGAATTTCTGGGACTGTTCAAACGCCTGGCGCCGAAGGATGCCGGTTCCTATATCCTGCAATACAAGATCCAGGAGATGCAGGGGGCTTCCATAGAGGATCAGATCGCCCTGCTGGAGGAGTATGTTCGGATCGAATATAAGGAGGAATGGGTATATCAGCTGGCCTATCTGTATCACCGGATCGGCCTGGGTACGAAATGCGTGGAGACCTGTTCGGACATGATCGCCTGGTTTGGTGACGGTCCTTTTGTGATCAAAGCCATGGAATTGAAGATGCTGCATGCCCGCCTGAAACCGGATGAGCAGGCAGTATATGACCGGAGAGAGCATATCGCAAACGAGATCCATGCGTATGAGAGCGATGAATATACCACGGAATCACCGGAACCCGGACTGAATCCGGATAATGATGATGTGGACTGGCATGTCAAGACCATCGACATGAGCAAGTTTAACACGATCAATCTGCAGAAGGCTCTTGCGGAAAGCATGCGGGAGTTGATGACAGATAAGGAACAGGCACGCAATAACCGCATCACCGGCCGTATCATGAAACCCATGATGGATGATGATTACATGAGCACTGCGGAACTGGAAGAACAGATGGAGGGCTATGAAACGGAGCCGCTGGAATCTGAGCCCGAGGATGAGATGTATCTGGGAGAGGAACCGGCGGGGGATGATGAGCGTACCATGTTTATTCCCCAGGGCGGCTATGCAGAGCAGGCTTATCCCATAGAAATGGAAGACGGCTATACGGAGGGCGAGTATCCGGAAGAAGACGGCTATGCTGAGGGAGAGTATCCGGAAGAGGATGGCTATGCCGAAGGTGAATATCCGGAAGAAGACGGCTATGCCGAGGGCGAATATCCGGAAGAGGACGGCTATGCCGAAGGTGAATATCCGGAAGAAGACGGCTATGCCGAAGGTGAGTATCCGGAGGAAGACGGTTATGCCGAAGGTGAATATCCGGAAGAAGACGGCTATGCCGAAGGTGAGTATCCGGAAGAAGACGGTTATGCCGAAGGTGAGTACCCGGAAGAGGACGGTTATGCCGAAGGTGAATATCCGGAGGAGGACGGTTATGCCGAGGGCGAGTATCCGGAAGAAGATAGTTATATCGGAGAAAGCGCAGATACAGAAGGTGGGAGTGCAGCGGAAGAGACAGGAGCAGGTGAAGAAGCGTATACGGAAGACGGTGTATTCTTTGAAGAAACTGCGGCAGAAAATACAGAAGAGCCTGCCCCGTACGAGCGAGCGGAACAGGATATCGTGGTGACGGATGCAGCCGTATCCCAGAACAGCATTGTTCTGGGAACCGGTGATTTAAGCGAGATCCGCATTGCGGATCTTTCACCGGAGAAGCCGGCTGCTATGGCAGAGCGGGAGGAGGCACCTGCGGCATCGGAAGAAGGGCCGGAGGAAGTATTTTTTGAAGACAAAACATCGGATATCGTGATCGACAGCCTGCCCAGCGGGACAAATCCGGAATATAAAAGCATGCAGCGTATGGCGGAAAGCGTGCGTGACGAAGAACGGCTCGAGAAGCAGGAGAAAGCGAAGGAAATACCTGCGGATGTGGAGGTGCGCAGAAAGCGTCCGGCGAAAAATGCGTTTGAGGATATGCTTTACACTGCGCCGGATGGGCAGATCGGTTTAGCGGTGCCGCAGTCCCAGAGTGTGGAGAAACAGATCACCGGCCAGATCGAGATCAATGATTATCTGGCTGAGTGGGAAGATAAGAAACGCCGTAAGAGTGAGGCACAGAAGCAGGCGTTGGAAAAGAAACTGAATGACAGTACCGGCCCGATCTTTGCGGGCTTTGATGAGCGCAGCCGCAATGGTCTGATCGAGGAGATGGAGCGTCAGCAGAAGTTGTTTGCGGATAAGTACCGAGCAGATGATATCGAGTTCCGCAATGTGGATGAGGTACTGGAGGAAAACCGGAAAAAACCGGCTGCGGCGGAAGCAGAGGAAAAAGTGCCTGAGCAGGCAGAGGAGCATATCAATCTTCTTCACAGATCCGATACCGGAAAAGTATTCGCAAAGGGCAAATCCATCTGGGAAGAAGTGGATGAGGCGATCAAAGCGGATCAGGAAATGAGTGAGACCAGAACCGGTCTGGTGGATGCTGCCGTATATGCGGCAAATGATCTGGTAGATACGGTTTCTGCCGAGGCAGAAAGTGAAGATCCTTCAAGAGACGATACCCGGGGGTATGAGGAGGGATTTTTTGAGGGTGAAGATGCGGAAGAGGAGGAAGAAGTAAAAGCAGAAACCGGATCGGAAACCGAAGAAAAGCCGGAAGAAGTGTCTGGAGCGGAAACGCAAGAGGAACCGGCACCGTCAGATGAACAGCCCAAAGACAGTGCTCCTGAAGCGGTACTGCCGGAGGAGAGAGGTGGATCCGCGGAAGAAAAAGAAACAGCGGATGGGAATGCCGCGATGATACCGGATGCGAAAGAGCCTGCCGACAAGGAAACAGCAGAGGTACCGGCGGGAGAAGATTCGGAAAGGGAAGAGGCTGCGGAAGAATACAGCGGTGGAGAAGAGTACCCGGAGGAGGAATACGAAGGAGAAGAATATCCGGAAGAGGAATACGACGGAGAAGAATACCCGGAAGAGGAATATGACGGGGAAGAGTACCCGGAAGGGGAATATGACGGGGAAGAGTATCCGGAAGGGGAATATGACGGGGAAGAGTATCCGGAAGGAGAATATGACGGGGAAGAGTACCCGGAAGGGGAATATGACGGGGAAGAGTACCCGGAAGGAGAATACGAGGGAGAAGAGTATCCGGAAGGGGAATATGACGGGGAAGAATACCCGGAAGGGGAATATGACGGGGAAGAATATCCGGAAGGAGAGCAGGCGGATTATCAGCAATATGATGATGATGCATATCTGGAGGCCGTGCTGAAGAGAGATGAGAGATCTGATACGCAGGATCTGCCAACCGGCTTAGATACAGCGCAACTGGAAGAAATCTCGGGTGCGCTGGAGGCGGATGCCGACCGTGTGGGCGTGGAAACCGTCAATGAAAATGAAGATGTATACGTCGGGGATGAAGACGGGCAGGGACTTTCCGTGGAGGAGCAGGAACTGTTTTCGGAGTTTATGTATTCAAAGAAGATGTATGCGCAGATTTTGGATGCTGTCAATCAGATCAGCCTGGCACCCTATATGGGAAATGCCATTGTGACCGGCGAAGCGGATTATGGTGTGGAAACACTTGGGAAAGCCCTGGTCAAAGAGATCCAGATGATCGATGAAAATTTCCTTTCCGATAAGATCGCACGGATCAGCGGAAACAAGATGAACCGCAAGAACATAACATCGATGTTTTCGCAACTGGGGAACGGTGCTTTGCTGGTAGATAAAGCGTCAGATATGTCCAAAGAAACCCTGGAGACCATCGGCAAGACGCTGGACGGCATGCAGGACGGGCTGTTTGTGATCCTGATGGATACGAAAAAGAATATGGACAGCCTGCTGGAAAAATATGAGATGATCACGGGGTATTTCAATGCAAGGATCGATATCCAGCCCATGAGCAATAATGCCCTGGTGGACTATGCAAAGAAATATGCATACGGCAGGGAGTATAAGATCGATGAGGAAAGAGGGGTGCTGGCTCTGCACCAGAGGATCAGCGAGCGGCAGATCGGCGAGCATAATGTAACGCCGGCGGAAATCGAAGAGCTCGTGGATGCAGCGATCGAGCACTCATCAAAAGCGCATATTTCAGCCTTTTTCCAGATTTTGGGCGGAAAACGCTATGATTATGAGGATATGATCATCTTAAGGGAAAAAGATTTCCAATAAGCGGGGGCACATTGGAAACACTATGCACAAAAATATGCTGCAGGACTTCACATTTTTTGGGAATTATGATAAAATAAACTTTCAGGGATAAAGAATGTAATATGGGGAAACCCGCTTATGGGGGATATCAAGAACAACACTTGGAGGGAATGGAATGGCACCAAAAAAACAGGAGAAGGTTTCACAGTCGCTGCAGGAGGAGACCGTATTCATTTCTGATGCGGACCAGTATGTGTTCGGACAGGGAACGCATTATGAGATTTATAAGAAGCTGGGCGCACACCCTTGCACCAAGGATGGAAAAAAGGGTGTGTTTTTTGCGGTCTGGGCGCCCCATGCGCAGGCCGTGCATGTGGTAGGAAACTTCAACGGCTGGGATGTCAATGCCACGCCGATGAAAAAGATCGGCGAAGGCGGCATTTACAAGACATTTGTACCGGGCATAGGAGAAGGGGAACTGTATAAGTTTTATATCACTACGGCTTCCGGCGAGGGCATCTATAAAGCGGATCCGTATGCAAACTATGCGGAACTTCGCCCGGGCACGGCTTCTATCGTATATAATCTGAAAAAACTGAAATGGTCGGATGACAAGTGGCTGGCAGCGCGTGCGCAGAAAAACCATTTTCAGGAGCCCATGGCGATCTACGAGTGCCATATCGGTTCCTGGATGAAGCATCCGGACGGTACGGAGGACGGCTTTTACAATTATCGTGAGTTTGCGGATCGCATCTGCGAGTATCTAAAAGAAGTCAAATATACCCATGTGGAATTGATGGGCATTGCGGAGCACCCGTTTGACGGTTCCTGGGGATATCAGGTGACCGGCTATTACGCGCCGACATCCCGTTATGGCACACCGGAGGATTTTGCATATCTGGTGAACAGACTGCACAATGCAGGCATCGGCGTGATCCTGGACTGGGTACCGGCGCACTTCCCGCGGGATGCCTTCGGCCTGGCAGAGTTTGACGGTGAGGCACTTTATGAGCATCCGGATTCACGTCTGGGCGAGCATCCGGACTGGGGAACCAAGATCTTTAACTATCAGAAAACCGAAGTGCGCAACTTCCTGATCGCAAACGCGCTGTACTGGATCCGGGAATTCCATATCGACGGTCTGCGTGTGGATGCGGTGGCGTCCATGCTCTATCTGGACTATGGCAAGCAGGACGGCCAGTGGGTGGCAAACAAATACGGCGGCAATGAAAACCTGGATGCGATCGAATTTTTCAAGCACTTAAACAGCGTGATCCGCAATCTGAACAACGGTGCCATGACCATTGCGGAGGAATCCACGGCCTGGCCGAAGGTGACGGCGCGGCCGGAGGATGACGGCCTGGGCTTTACCTTTAAGTGGAATATGGGCTGGATGCATGATTTCTGCGATTATATGAAACTGGATCCGTATTTCCGCAAGGACAACCATAATAAGATGACCTTTGCCATGAGTTATAACTGTGCGGAGAAGTATATCATGCCGCTGTCCCATGACGAGGTGGTGCACTTAAAATGTTCCATGGTCAATAAGATGCCGGGGTATCAGGTGGATAAATACGCGAATCTGCGTGTCGGTTATGCGTTTATGTTTGGGCATTCCGGTAAGAAACTGCTGTTTATGGGGCAGGAATTTGCGCAGGAGCGTGAGTGGAGCGAAGCCAGGGAGCTGGATTGGTTCTTATTGGAAAACGAACTGAACAAGGGCATGCTGGAGTATGTAAAGGAACTGCTGGATATCTACCGGAACAACCGCTGCCTGTATGAACTGGATGATTCCTGGGAGGGTTTTGAGTGGATCAATGCCAATGATGCGTACCGCAGCACTTACAGCTTTATCCGCAAGTCCAGAGACGGCAGGAACAATATGATCTTTGTGCTGAACATGACGCCGATCGCTCTGGATAACTATTCGGTAGGCGTGCCGAAGAAGGGCAGATATAAGCTGGTGCTGAATTCTGATGAGAAGCGCTTTGCCGGGAACGGGCATGAACTGCCGGCAGAGTTAAAGGCGAAAGATTTTGAGTGCGACGGCCGCAAGTATGCGATCCAGTTTGACTTACCGCCTTACGGGGCTGCGGTGTATTCCTTCTCATATTGAGGAATAAAAGTATAGTAAACGACAAAACTATTTTCGTTTTGTCGTTTACTGCGCCGGATTTTGGCCGCTGAAAGCGGCATATTTCCTTACAAAATCCGTGCGCATCCTCGCGGAGCGTTATAGTAAGCGCAATTATTTATTGCGC
>JAFUUX010000062.1 GCA_017471325.1 Lachnospiraceae bacterium
AACGACAAAACTATTTTCGTTTTGTCGTTTACTGCGCCGGATTTTGGCCGCTGAAAGCGGCATATTTCC
Source organism: Lachnospiraceae bacterium (assembly GCA_017471325.1). Classification (GTDB taxonomy): domain Bacteria; phylum Bacillota; class Clostridia; order Lachnospirales; family Lachnospiraceae; genus NK4A136. The sequence continues at coordinate 70 of JAFUUX010000062.1, forward strand.
TTACAAAATCCGTGCGCATCCTCGCGGAGCGTTATAGTAAGCGCAATTATTTATTGCGCTTACTATAAAACAGGCAGAAGATGCGTATCCCTCTTCTGCCTGTTTCACATTTTCGTATCTGCTCTGCATACAGTCCTGCTAATCTCACTTCGATCAATGAGCATAGAAGTTGTTGCTGCAGCTTGCTGCTTACAACAACTCTATACAGCGTAAGAACTGGTATCGCGGTATGTTCTGTATAATTACTCGCTTTCTTCCTATATAATCCCTTTTCAGATCTCAAACAGTTCGCTGAATTCCTTCAAAGCGCCGTCTGTCTCATGTGCCAGTACCTTCTTTGCCAGCACCTTGCCCAGCTGTACGCCTTCCTGGTCAAAACTGTTCACGTTCCACAAGAATCCCTGGAACATGATCTTGTTCTCATAGTGGGAAAGCAGCGCACCCATTGCCTCCGGCGTGAGCTGCCCGCCGATGATGATGCTGGACGGACGATTGCCCGCAAACTTCTTATTGTTGTTGTCATCCTCCTTGCCGCAGGCAAAAGCGATGATCTGTGCCACTACGTTTGCGCAAAGTTTCTTCTGGCTGGTGCTGCCCTGGATATCCACATCCACACCCAGCTGGCTGTCCTTAAAGCCGATGAACTGCAGGGGAACGATATCCGTGCCCTGATGCAGCAGCTGATAGAAGGAATGCTGTCCGTTCGTCCCCGGCTCGCCAAAGAGTACCGGACCGGTCGGGTAGTTTACAAACTCCCCAAAACGGTTTACGCTCTTGCCGTTGGACTCCATATCCGCCTGCTGCAGGTGCGCCGGGAAGCGGCTGAGTGCCTGGGAATACGGAAGCAGCGCCGTTGCCGGGAAGCCCAGTATATTTCTCTCATATACGCCGATCAGCGCATCCAGCAGAGCCGGGTTTGCCTTTACATCCGCATTCTTAACCAGCTTGTCTTCCTCTGCCGCGCCGTTTAAGAAACGCGCAAATACCTCCGGCGTAAACGCCAGGGAAAGCACTGCACCGCCTACTGCGGAAGTCGAAGAAAACCTGCCGCCGATAAAATCATCCATAAAGAATGCCTGCAGGTAATCACTGTTGCCTGCCAGCGGGGATGTCTCACTGGTCACGGCTACCATATGCCTGGAAGCATCCAGACCTGCCTTTGCCAGCGCATCCTTCACAAAAGACTCATTGGTCAGCGTCTCCAGTGTTGTGCCGGACTTGGAAACCAGTACGAACAGGGAATGTGCCACATCGATGCCCTGCAGGACGCCTGCCGCATCATCCGGATCCACATTGCTGATGAACTTTGCTTCCATATTGAAATTGCCGGTCTGCTTTGCCCAGTTCTCCAGAGCCAGATACATCGCACGGGGACCTAAGTCGGAACCGCCGATACCGATCTGTACTACTGTCGTGAATTTCTCCCCTGCGCCGTTTACGATCTTACCGGCATGCACATCATTGGCAAAGGCTTCGATCTTTTTCTGCTGTGCCACATAAAACTCGCGCTTATTTGTGCCGTCCTTCACCACATCTTCCCCTAACTGGGAACGTGTCAGATGGTGCAGCACCAGCCTCTTCTCGCCGGTGTTGATCACTTCACCGTTGTAAAGCGCCGCAAACTTATCCGTCAGCTGCGCCTCCTCTGCGAGTTTCGCCAGACCGTCGATGATGTCATCATTCACGGCCTTTGCCGCATAATTGTATGCCAGGCCGGCTGCCATCGGCATTGTGTACTTCTTTACACGTGCCGCGCCGCTTTCACCGCTCATCACGTCCTTTAGGCTGACCTTCTCTTTTTTGCCCAGTTCCTGAAACGCTTTCAGGGTGTCAAGGTTGTTCCATTTGATGTTTTCCGCACTCATTTCTTCTTCCTCCGATCGAATGATTTGTGTTGGTTTTTATGTTTCCCTTCTGCTTCCATACCGTCTATCCTTCCCCGTGATATCCGGCTGCGAAGCATCTTTTTCATCCTAAAAGATTATACTTTATCAGAACATTTTATTCAAGTACCCTGCTGCTGCCGCTCAGTGTTTTTGGATTGACCTCACGATCTGAAAAATGCCGGAAACGATCAGCCCCAGTCCTGCGAGCAGAAAAATAACAGATACACCCATGAAACCTTTCTCTGCTTCCCCTGAACTGCTCTCCTTAACAGCCGATAAAATGATGATCGCCTCAAAGACCACGCCCATGATGATCATCATCACTGCCGACAGACTGGTCCTGACAATGCCCATCACAGCACGCAGTTTCGTTCCGGATCCGCTCTCTTCCTCATCCCGGAGGATCAGCCTGAGCATCAGCGCATGCTCCACGGCAGACGTCAGCAACAGGAGCGCGAACAGCAGCATCAGTGTCCCGAACACGGTCGTTATATAGAAAACAAGCTTATCCTCCGTCTGCAAAAAAGACCGGAACCCGCCCATCTGCAGCAGGATAAACACCATGCAGATCAGCCCCGCCGCCGACCTGCCTATGGAAACGCACTCAAGCATGATCTTTTGTTTTCTCTCATCCAACATGTTCTGCTCCCCTCCGATCCCCTGTTTGTCAGCGGCAGGCCGCGTCAGATCAGCCGACGCACTTTTCAATCTTCATACCGGAAGAAATCAAAATCCGCAGGCTTCCTGCTGCCGCAGCCGCCGTTGTTTGCATAGATGCCGACCAGCGTGCCGGTATGCCGCTTCGGATCGTCCGGTACGCCCTCGTCACACAGATAGATGCAGTTTTCCAGCACCCCTGCCGGCGTCCAGTCCTTACCATTCAGGCTGTAATAAAAACTGCGGCGCAGTTTCTCCACCACGACCTTCAGATATACCGGTGCCTCCGGAATATCCGCCACCTCCGCTACCAGCTCCTCACCATGGTTGCGGTTGATGACCAGCTGCAGTTTGCGCCCGCCTTCACAGCACACTGCACATCTGGCATACGTCGCCGTACTGTAATAGCAGCACAACCCCGCCTGCTCGCCGTCCCGGTCCGGATAAAATTCCACTTTGGTCTCTGCCACGTAGGACAGTTCCTGTTCCCGGCGCAGCAGGGTGTTCTTTGCACGGATCTCGTTTAACTGCCCGTCCCTGGTCCAGATGCGGAAATGCCCCGGCCGTTCCGTCAGGGACCAGGATCCGTTGTCCGGGTTGCGCACAAATTCCCACTCCAGGTTCAACGTATCCTGATCAAAATCATCAAACAGATTACGCTCATACACGCACTCCGGCAGATCCGGCGCTTCCTGCTCATTGCTGGGACCTTTGCCGCCGTTGATCGTAAACCATCCATCCTCTGTCCACTCCACGGGATCCAGCGCACTCTCGCGGCCTACCGTGGTATAGCGTCCTTCATTGGGCCGCCCGCAGAGGTAATAGCACCACCACTTTCCGTTCTGATCCTGTACCAGTTTGCCATGCCCGGCCCTCTGGATGGGTGACGCAGGATCCATCTGGCGCATCACCGGGTTGTAGGGTGATTCCTCATAAGTACCATACAGTTCCCTGCTGCGGGCCATATTGATGCCATGACCGTATCCTGTGCCGCCCTCTGCCACCATCGCGTAATAGTATCCGTCTTTCTTAAAGATGTGCGGTCCCTCCGAACAGCGCTCGCCGGTACCCTCCCAGGCACTGCGCACAGGTCCTGCCACAGCCAGTCCGTCCGCCGTTAAGGGCACGGTTTTTGCCGCCTTCGCGATCACCATATACCGGCTGCCGTCATCATCCACAAAGAGAGACGGATCGATATCGTCCACCTCCAGGCATACGAGTTTACTGTACGGCCCCTCCGGTTTTTCCGAAACCATTACCAGCTGGCGCCGCATTACGTTATTCTCCCGCTTGCCGTCCGCATTCAGCCGCAGTGTCACGTAAATATAAAACTTCCCGTCCACATACTCGATATCCGGTGCCCAGATACCATGGGAATCCTTGATATCACTCAGATCCAGCCATTCCGGATTGCTGATGGCATGGCCGATGATATGCCAGTGCACCATATCCCTGGAATGTGAGATCGGAACTGCCGGAAAATACTGAAAACTGGAATTGACCATATAGTAGTCATCTCCCACCCGGATCACCGACGGATCCGGAAAAAATCCCCTCTGTACCGGATTCTGATACGTTCTTTTCCCACTCATATCTGTTCCCCTTTTATCTTGTAGTTGTATATGTTTTTTAAGTCAACGACAAAAACAATTTGTCTATATTTATAGTAAACGACAAAACTATTTTCGTTTTGTCGTTTACTGCGCCGGATTTTGGCCGCTGA
>JAFUUX010000017.1 GCA_017471325.1 Lachnospiraceae bacterium
GCAGGAAATCCCTCAGTATACACCTCATATGGGGGTACTTACTGATAGTCAATGTATGAAATTATCAATGTACCTGGAAAATTATTTTTTATAAGGCGGAAGGGACGATTTTATGCCCTTCAATCGACCTTGATATCATATTATTACCCGCTTCAGATCTGAGCATCCAGGTGGTTTTTATCTTGCCAAGACAATCCCTTGTATATCCTTTTGATTCAAGAACAGAATAATCCATTTCATCAATATGGGTCACTTTTTGCATTGCACGCTCCGGTGTATAGAAATACCCCATGGCTTGCATGAATGCGTATGCTGTCGGTTCTGTCAATAATGCCTGACAATAACCATTTCCCATGCCGTTGCTTTCATCTTCTTCCCATGAGTTAAAAACAAAATATCTCTGTATTTCATCTATCCCCAGCATAAAAACATTATCATAAGTATCCGGACTTTCTTCTGATAAACACGCATTATCAAGTTTTACCGTTTTGATGATAGCACGTTCCTCATCGGAAAAAGCCATATTATAAAAATCATTGTTCAGCCATTCCCGAAGATCAGACTTCTCCCAGGTGATATCCTCATCTTCGTCTATATTTATAAACCGCATATAAGAACGGTAATCCAGCAGGTAATGGCTGACTAGCAAAATACCATTTTCATTAATATCCAGTATCTCCCATTGGATAGGTTCAACCCCATCATCATATCCATTTTGTTCGTAACTGCCTAATACCATATATCCTTCGTCATCAAAATAACCGGCGTATTTTTCCTTGACTATTGCAACAAAATCTTCTCTTTCATTATTCAACATATCATAGGTATCGGAGTCTTGAACTCCACATCCTGCCACTAGGACAGATGCGAATAATAAAAAACTGATTTTCTTCGCCCATTTTTTTTTCACTAATATAAATCCTCCCAACAAATACTGTGGTTTCATAGAATGGGTATCATCCAAAACAACAATGCGATGCCGCGCAAATCCTTTATTCATTACTCTCTTTTACCTTACCGATTCTAAAAAATGGATAAGACCATATGAGTTTAATAGGAATTATCTGCAAAGGTATTTCTTCTTTATCCAAAGTATTAAAGTCCGCCTCTATATATTTACCCTTCCATTTATAAATATTGCATTTACATTCCTTTAGAATTTTATTGGGATTCCCTGTATATCCATGTGTATACCAAATCCTCTCTCCTTCATCATAAAACAGAATTTTCAAGAAATATGTTGCATCGCCGCTAACTACCCGTTCCGCACCTATTATGCGGCCAGGGATGCAAATTCCATTTTCCTTAAAAGAATTACGTTTTAAATCATATGACAGAGAATAAACTAAAAGCAGTATTCCGATCAGCCAAGTACAGAGTGCAAAAATGTAGGGATAAATCTCACCTTCCTCCGCACCCATGATAACATATAAACCGATTCCTATACAAAAAAGGAAGAAAATGAATGTGTATATTATTCCTGTTTGCCTAGCAGTTTTATATTTCATAATAATTCATCACCTCTCATATTCAAGATAACTTTCCCTAATTCGTTCCATATTAGCTATATTTACCTCGGCATTCTTAATAACATCCTCTCCTTTATTCTCTTTTTCAAAAAAGAAATCACCATCAAATCCTAAACTATTATCTGTTAAATAATCCCTATATTTCTCTTCTGACCACTTCCACGCAAAACTATTAAACTGCATCATTTCTTTTACTGATTCAAACATATCTAAATCCTTTGAGTTTATAAACGTATTACCCCACATCCTTGGGTTAGTATCAGCAGGTATTATTTTTTCCGAATCTGATGTAACAACTATAATCATATCTCCCTCTCTCGTAATTTGATAGTCTCCAGATGATATAAGTCTTTTTGTAGCCATTGTTACAGCATTTACACACTCAACGGAAATATGATTTATAATCTTATTGGAACCAGATTTTCCAGCAACTATACCAGATAATAACCACCCTAAATCAATTAATATGCCAGGAATGCCAAGCGTAGCTAATATAGCACTCGAACCAGTTTCAAGTCCAACATGCCCTATATCCCAACAACCATCCATAGCATATCTTTTATATTTTGAAATGGTATCATTAAGGTCAGCATTAACTTTTTGCGCAGCATCTTCAATGTTTAAATCACCACAATGCATTAATTCATTAAGAATATACTCATATTGATTAACTACTTCCAAACCAGCGGAATATTGAGTTATATCCTCTACAGTCAATTTGCCTGCAATTATCGCACTCAATACAAAAGATACTCCTCCGACCATTTTTGTTCCTTGTTCTGCTATATGAGCACTTTCACCGGCAGCCGAATTGATTTTTAAAACTACCTCTTCTGTAATTAAATTCTGCACCTGTTGTTTTAAATGCAAAAGTTCTATTTCATTTCCTGCCACTCCGTAAAGTCCTCTTATTCCTTGTATTTCCTTCTGTATTTCATTTATCTTCCTATAATACTATAAATCAGCTGCTTTAGTATTCAATAAAACTGTGTCGTTTATCCCCCTTAATAAAGAATTCAAAGAATTAATACTCCCAAATAATTCTAAATCTTCTTTGTTTTGCTCAGTATACTTAATAAATAAATCCAGCATTTCTCTTCTCGCTAGTTTATTTATTGAAGCTTCACCCCCACATAGCACAACATTTAATTCATATTCAGCCATTAATGAGATATTCCCTTGACTAAGATATGCATCATAAGCTTTAGCTGATTCGAATGTATTACGTATAATTAAATCATTTAAATCTTTAGCATAAATGATCGCCTCGGTCTTCATTGGATCTGTATAGTATATATTTACTTCATTGTTATCAAAAACCATATCATAATCCGAATCTCTTATTTGCGGATGACTAATCATTTTAATGTAATATCTTCCATTCTTATAATATATTTCAATCTCCTCACCATTTCTTAATCCATCATTATCCCAATCAGAATTCTCCATTATCTCAGAATAACTTCCACCCCATGCTATAGTATTTTTCTGATAAAAAACTGTCGTGCCTGTATAAGTTGTAATCTCTCCCTGACAAATAAGTTTGGTCAGTTCATCATCCAATCCATCATCATTTACATCGCGATCAATTTCCTGTGCATTGCAGTCTACTATTTTGTCGTCTTCCCCCATGACCGCAAAATAGTTCTGGCCATTTCCTGTTACCAATATTTCCATGTGTTTAATCGGATACCCTGCTTTAATAAACTCAGCGGTATAGCGTCCCATCGGAACATCTATTCTGAAGATCTCTGAAAACCATCCACCATCTGACTGCTGTACTTCATATGCCGGATCACTAAAGTCTATCAGATCCCAACCCTCATGTAGACGTACTTTACTGGAAAGCAGGATTCCCTCCCCTGGTTTGTTGCTGTACGCTTGAAAGGAAACATTATTTTTAAGCGAAACTGCAGAATATGCCTCAAGAACCACATTAAGGTCATAATCTTCCCCTGCTGCAATTCCATCATAGTAAAGACATCTCGGCCATTCCATACGACCGATATTTACGATATTTCCTCTTCTGTTATCCTTATCTACTAATATGGTATAACACCCATTATAATCGGAACTCTCCGCGTCCAGATAGCATTCCAGTTTCCCTTCTTCATCTGTTTTGGCCTTCATAAGGAAAGAATGTGGATCTGCGCATTCCCAACTCATTCCTCCCATAACATTGGCTGAACATTTATCCATATGGTATATACGTACATCCGCACCTGGAACCGGATTCCCATCCGGATCGGTTACCGAAAGATGCAATTTGCCTTTATCCAGATTTGTTACGTCTGTTTCTAAAACACCGCCATCCGCGATCCCGGACAGTTCTGTACCATACAAACCCAAATTCCATGGTCTGTTCCAAAACGCTGTCAAAGCCGATTTATTTGCTAAAATATATGTCGAAAAGTGCTCTAAATGTGCAGTTACCTCATTTCCGCTCCACGCCTGATTCTCTACTTCTGTCAAAGTGCCATCATCAGCGTTAAAGTAGTATATTGCCGGACAAAAATCGGGGGCATTTATTGTATCCTCATCAATGAATCTCTCATCATATGTGAATTTTAATTCAGCACCTGCCATATTACCGTCTGTAGTAAATTCATACGCCTGCCCCATATAACCAACCATAGTAGCGTTTAGGTAATAATTATTCGTGACCATTGATGTCGAAAAATTCATTATTGCAGACACGTCCCCCGTTACCGTAACAGATGGGATGACTGCTTTATCATAGGCAATCCCCATACTTTCTGCTGAAAATACAGCTGTATAAGTGCCTTCCGAACTATTATAACTTGCCCCCATCTGATCCAGAGTGTATTCTTCATAATCCGAAATGCCGTCATGATCCGTATCCTCGTCGATCAGGGATGTGCCGTAACTAAACTCTACAGAATCCTGCAATCTGTCATGATCAGAATCTATAGAAATAGGATTCGCTCCCATATCATATTCTGCCTTATTGCTGATGCCATCCTCATCTTCGTCCTCGTCACAATCCATGATCCCGTCGCCATCTGTATCCGGATCGCACGGATCATATCCCAGTGTGTATAATTCCTGATGATCCGTTAATCCATCATTGTCCGTATCGGTCAGATTCTGGTCCGTACCAAAATAGATTTCCAGATAATTCTGTAATCCATCACTATCATTGTCTTCCAGATCAAGGTTCAGTTTATCAAAATGATAATTGGTTTTGCAGTCGATCAACAGTTCCTCTGCGTAATGTTCCGTCCCAAAATAAACCTCAAATACAAACCGGTCGATCCCGTATATAAAGGCAAAATCTTCAACTGTCCATTTGGATCCCGGCGCGATATCTGTTTCATATATCAGTATATCATTTTTATCATATACTTGCATAGTGAAAGCAGTCACTTCATCTGCTCGTGCTAATCCGCCGGAGAACATGCTAAAATCCGCGTCCAGTTCATAATTTCCATATTCATTAAGCGTCATATGCTCTTTTGAAACCGTTAAAATGCCATCAGACAATTGCACAGTATCTTCTACCACGATCTGCCTTGCTTCCACATTCCGGATCTCTGCAGCATCCCCGCGAAAGAGCATGCCGACCGTCCATGTTTCTCCCACCGGGATATTCTGCGCATACTCCGCATTTCGGATAAAGTAGTGTTCTCCTTCATGGCTTTCGATCACGCCACCCCACAGATCTGTAATCTCCAGCGTGCTGTCAAACTCCAGCATCCAATCCTCGATAGGCTGATCTGATATATTCCCAAGAATGATCTGTGCCATGCCGCCATCTTCCCATTCATCCGTGACAAACAGGCTCACTTCACACTCCGTTGTTTCCACTTTCTTTTCAATGTGCGATAATGCAAACTCCCGCGGTACATCCGCACTGCCCTCATAATAGGCGGTGTACCCCAGTTCTACACTTTCTCCTGCACGGATGTCCTGATTGTATCCGGCATTTTTGATCAGGCGCACACCGTCTTGATCTGACAGCTCCACTGCATTATACAGACCGGTGATGCTGTCACCGGTTTCCATGACAAAGCCCCAGTTATGCAATGTCTCGTCGCCGGTATTCGTGATCAAAAGTCGGATATTGTATGCGCCTTCCCAACTATCCGTAACTGTCACATCTACCCGGTATCCATCTCCGATATATGCTCCGCCTTCCGGTTTCGATATACCTGCATCTTCGCTGTTTTCTATACTTTCGGTATTTTCTGTATCGTCGCTGCTTACTGTATTTTCTCCCGCCTCTTCATCTTTTTCTGTATCTTCTTCTGCGCTATTTCCGCTTTCCGTATCTGCTTCCGGTTCCTGCGCCGGAAACGTCAGTTCTGCTTCCGCATCCCAGATCTCCTGTCCCTCTCCCTCAGCAGTGTAACCGATCGTTGCCTGCCCGCCCATGAAAAGTCCTGCATTGTATGCTTCCGCACTCACGGTATACTGATGATATCCATTATACGCATCTTCCCCTGCATTGTCTATGCCATCTGGTTCCTCATCAGTTCCAGCAGCAGGAAATTCCAGATGTTCCGTGATCTGCCCGCCCCACAATCCGGTGATCTCGTCCGCAGTACAGAAAGTGACTGTCCAATCTTCTGATTCTTTTTCCGATAGATTTGTCAGCGTGATCTCTGCGTTGTAGCCACCTTCCCATGCCGAAGTAATCCTATGTTCCAGCGTATAGTCAGTCTCTTCCTCTGCATGTGCTGTAATGGCCGGTGCAAATGCGGCAAGCTGCTCCGCCAGCATCGCTGCTGCCAAAAATATCCCAAACGGTCTGTTCTTTCTGTTCCTGCGATAATTCATGGTTCTTTTCCTTTCCTGCTGCTGATCCTTCTTACACTGATTCCTCTTTTACTGCTGATCCTTTTTTACTGCCCGCTGCGCAAATTCCTTCAGGCCTTTTGGCTCTTCTTCCTGATAAAACAGCCATCCGCACCATTCACTGGTCGATATTGCACCCAGTACCGCCAGACTGGTCAATACATTACCATGCTTTAACAAAAACCTTTTTACTGCATTCTTCATTTTCTTCATACGCTCTCCTTTTCTGCACGATGCGTGCCAAATGTTTTTTTCCAAGTGAGCATATACTTTTTTGCCTGCTTGAAAACCGCTTTGCAGTAAGCGGTCAGTTTTCTGCATTAAGCGGTCGATATGGCTGATGATATAATGATCCCGTTCTGATATAATCTGATTGTCGGAGGATGATGATATGTCTGCTTTAAAAACAGTCAGTAAATCGATAACAGAAATGATGATAGAAAACCATATCGTTGATGAGTCTTCACGCTCTCTTTATGTCTATAGTTATGAGAAACTGCTTGAAAAAATCTGCTTTATTGTCTATATTTTCGGGATAGGCACACTGATGGACTGCATCTCTTACAGTATCGTGTTTTCATTAGTTTTTATACCTGTACGAAGTTTTTGCGGCGGTATACACGCAGGCACAAAACGTAAATGTACTGTTCTTTCGGCACTGATCCCACCACTGGTTTTTCTGGCTTCCCCCTATCTGGAACTATTACCTGTTGAACTGCTGTTTTCTATTTATATACTGTCCATCGTCCTGTTAATACTCTTTCCCTGCATTGACCATGCAAACAAGTTTTTTTCTGACACAAGGAAAGCACAATTACGTAGTATTGCATTAAAGTACTTCTTCATTCTTACCATAGCGTATCTGATCCTTCTGTTTTTCCGGAACAGGGATTTGATTAACTGTCTCTCCTCATGTATAATAATGAACGTAGTGTTTTCCATGTGGGGCAGGCTCACACTGACTGCTCCCCCTCCGAAAACAGCCTGAAACACTCTAGTGAGGACAAACAGATGACCTTTCATATAGCCGTATGTGATGATAACTCCGATGATGTTGCGTGCATAGTAAGCAGCCTGCATAAATATGCGCAGGATTGCAGTTTATCATTTCAGATCGATCCCTTTACTTCAGCGAGTGCCCTGTTGTCTTCCTGCCAGACACCCGGAAGGTATCATATCATCTTTCTGGATGTGGAAATGCCGGATGGGGATGGCATATCGACTGCCGCAAAGATCCGGGATCTTCCGGATTTTGACGTGAAATTCATCTTCATCAGCAATTATCCCAAATATATGCAGAAATCCTTTGATGTGCAGGCTTATCATTTTCTTGAGAAACCTTTAAATGAAGACAGCCTGTTTTCCGTATTAGACCAGGCTGTCCGTGAATACCGGTTTCGTGCAAGGAACAGGTTTTTGATCAAAAGCGATCAGAGCGAATTTCTGGTGGATCCCATGCAACTGTACTATGTAGAGGCCGAGCAAAACAAAAACCGAAATCTTATCTTTCATCTCCGGGCAGAAACCATCTCCTGCAAGGGGATCCTAAAAGATTATGAACCACCTCTTTATTCTCATGGTTTTTTGTATGTATACAGAGGGATCCTTGTGAATCCGTATTTTATCCATCTCATCCGGAAAACCGATGTCCAGCTGACCAATGGGATCCGGCTTCCTTTGAGCAGGCGGTATGAGCGCAGCCTCAAACAGCACTATATCCAATATATTACCAAAACGATGCAGAAAGTTCAGGAAGAGGACAAGTAACATGTACACTTATATTTCCGGATTTAGCATTCTTATTATGTTCATCGGCTCACTTTTTGATATTTTCTATACAAAAACAGCCCTTGATACTTTTCTGGTTCAGCGAAAGACGGCACTGCCTCCAGCACTATACTGGCTTTTTTTCATTCTCACCGAATTTCTATTGGCACTCTATACGCTGATATCAGCCGGATCCTATACAACCGGCAAGATACTTATTTCACTTCTCGTAAATATCTGCTGCTATCTGTTATTGATGACCTTGTATCAGTCACCATTTTCTAAAAAATTATTTACCCTGATACTGCTTTTGTTTCTTAACGGCTTAAGTGAGACTGTGTTTTTCCTTTTCTTTTCCGGCCGGTTAAACCCTTCCGATAAAAAATGGGATATATTCATCAATGATGCTTACATTTCCTTTGCATGTAAAGTGATCGGTTTTCTTCTTCTGCTGGCCGTCAGCCTGTTTTGGAACAGGAGAATAAAACCTTACCCTTTTGCGTTTAAAATATCTGTATTTATCACGCCTCTCATCAGTCTCATCCTTTTAGTCTCCATTTCAGACAGCAACATACTTTATAGCAACTCTGCGTTCCCTCTCGTGACATTATGCAGCATTTTATCACTCAATGCCTTCAACTATTATCTTCTGGAAAATCTTTTAAGGAATCAGGAATTGGCAGCACAGAATGCCTTACTTGACCAGCAGATTTCAATGCAGACCGAACATTTTAATGCAATTTCAACAGCCTATCGTAATACCAGACGTGTGATCCACGAAACGAAATCCCATATTTTTTATCTGCGTACCGGAATTGAGCAGGGTGAAACAACGAAACTCATCCCTGCCATGAATCAGTTTCTGGGGGATCTTGAAAAAACATTTATCACTATAAATACCGGAAATCTGGTGATCGATGCGCTTGTCAGCAACTATATCAGCATGTGCCAGAATGCCGGGATTTCATTTGATACTGATATCCACATACAGCGCAGCCTGATCCATCTGCCGGATTATGAACTGTGCATCATTCTTGGCAATCTGCTGGAAAACGCATATCAGGCCTGCCTTCGGACCACATTAAAACACAAGCCTTACATCCGCGTATCCATCAGCACGCGTGAGAAACTGTTTATCATTTATATCGAGAATTCCTGTCCGGACAATTCGGATACCGGAACTTCCCGTTTTGCCCCGGATCATGGATTTGGACTTGAAAATGTACAGCGTTATACTGAAAAATGGAATGGTCAGTTTTCTCTTACAATGCCGGACAACAAATTCTGCCAGGCCGTTTCCATTATTCCAGGCATTTAAAATGGGATAAAGTTCTACAATTCCTTCCCCCGCAATCTCAGATAAGTACGGATCAGCCCCGCGGGCATTCTGGTATAAAAGTCTGCCGCCAGGCGCTCACGGAATGTGATGCCGCTCTTTTTGTATGCCGGCATGCCTTCCCGCGCAAGCCTGCGCAGCGCCTGATAAAACATCTCATCCTCGCTGTCACGGCTGATGTACGCACCGATATAGAGGATGATCTGCTCCATGCGGTACTTTTGAAACGCCTGCGCCACCTGCGCATCCGGCTCCTGTTCGATCATGCGGTCGATCCCTTCGATGGGCTGCATCCAGCGCATCGAAAGCGGCCCCCGGGATAAACTGCCCGGCCGCACATAAGCCACCCACAAGGCATCCGGAATATAATGCACCCGCTCGCACTGCAGCAGGCACTGATACATATACGGCCTGTCCTCCCCCTGGCGTATGGCCTCATCAAAACGCAGATGCCCCGTCCGTTCTGTCGAAAAGAGTTTCTGGCACACACTCTGCAGGCAGTATCTTCCCACGCTCAGATCCAGCCGGCCCTCGGCTGCAGACAGTACCGTCTCGCCTGCATCCCCGCCGTCACTGCGGCGCTTTACCACCAGTTCGCCGTTTTCGTCCTCCGACGCATAGGCGCACTCCGAGACGATCATGGCTGCCTCATCCGCCATCTGCAAGGCCATCAGGCGCTCAACGGCATTTTTTTCCAGCCAGTCATCCGAGTCCAGAAATACATAATAACTGCCCTGCATCCGGTCCAGCGCCGCGTTTCTCGCCGAAGAAAGCCCGCCGTTTTCCTTATGATAAAAACGGATGCGCGCATCCTCCTTTGCGGCCTGCTGCACCAGTTCTGCCGTGGCATCCCCGGAGCCGTCATCGATCACCAGGATCTCCAGCTCCCGGTAGGTCTGCTCCGCGGCCGAGCGGATGCTGCGCAGCACATAGTCCTGCATGTTATAGGCCGGTATGATGATCGTGACCAGTGGCTTGCGTTCTTTCATAACTTATAAAATGCTGTTTGGCTCAAAGCCCATCTCGATCCGCAGCACTTCAAAAGCCTCGGCGTATTTTTTGCCGATCTCATAGCCGCGGAAGCCGCAGCGCGCATGCACGCCGGTCACCCAGTCTTCCCCGCCAAACTTGTTATACTCGGATTTGTGCTCCCGCAGGGCAGCCACCTTTTTCTCAATGGTCTGCTCGATATCCACATACATCTGCGGCCGGAATGCCACATAACTCCTGCCGGAAGGCGTGATGGGCTCGTAGAAAAAGATCGTGTTCCTTCTGCGGGCCGCAGAAACCGTTGCATTGCTCACGCCGGAATGCGCCTGATGCGTATCAAAGGGGTGGTGCGTAAAGATCACGTCCGGATCGTACTGCGTGATGCACACATCGATCACATTCACCACATCCGAGCGCCAGGGAATATCCTTGGTCGGGAAATCCGCGATCTCGATATCCTGCACGCCCAGCATATGCAGTGCCGAGGTGCCTTCCTCTACGGCCACCTCGTCCGAACGCTGCATCTTGCCGTCGATATTGGTATATCCCGATTTGCTCATGATCAGCACCTTGACCTGATGCCCGTTCTCCACGGCCTTGGCCAGCGTGCCGCCGCAAGCGATCTCGATATCATCCAGGTGTGCGCCTACTGCTAATATTTTCATGTCTGATCCTCCTGAAAACCCGGGGGGCACTGCATATCCCCACGGTTTTATATATCTAACTCTATCTATTCTAGCGGAAGTCCATCCATTGTGCAAGCATCTTTTTCAGGGACCGGTGCCTCCCCCGCACAGGAAAGCGGAAATATCAGGTATTGCAGAACATCTCCGCATAACGCCGCTTCATCTTTACGCCGGTTTTGATCTCGCATTTGGGCAGTTCCTCGCCCAGCAGCTGCTTGATGCGCAGATAGGGCAGGTTCATACCGCCCTGCATAAAGATCTCCATCGTGGCAGCCAGCCGCGGGTTCATCTCCATCAATACCGGCCTGCCGTTCCTGTCATACTTAAAATCCAGATCCGCATTTCCGTCCAGCCGCAGCAGTTCCACCACCCTTTCCGCGATCCGGTACGCCTCCTCATCATGGAAGAGCGTAGCCTCCATCGGGATGCTGGCCACGATGGAATTGCTCTGTCTGGCAGCCATATACAGGATCTTTCCGTGATCCGCCACCAGATCGATGGAAAACTCCGCGCCTGGCAGCGCCTCCATCACCAGCAGTTCCGGGATCTCCTCTTTTTCATGCAGGATCGTATCCAGTTCCTCGTAGGTGATATAGAGGGAATTCGGCTTTTCCGAAAACAAAATGTCAAAACGGGACTTGGAAGGATCCACGATGCGTATGCCCCTGCTGCCGCTCAGTTCCGTGGCCTTTACGCACACCGGCGATTCCGGATACCCTACATAGCGGAATGCCGCCTCCAGATCATCCGCTTTATCGATCCGCGTAAATCTCGGCATCGACATGCCATGGTCTTTCATAAACTGATACAGCCTGTATTTATTATTGGCGATCATCACCGATTCCAGATTGGATACCGAAACGATGGTGCCGATCTGCGCAAAGCGCTCTTTGTCCGCCACCAGTCCCGGCAGTTCCGCCGACATGATGGGCATGATGATATCCACCTTTTCCTGCACGCAGATCTCATACAGGCGGTCGGTATAGGACGGATCCGCAGCCGCAGGCACCTGATACATCGCATCCATCATCTGCAGGATGGTGGGATCGTCATTCATATCCGCGCCCACTATGCGGATATTACGCTCGCCGTTCTTTCTTAAACATTCCACAAAGCCCGGCATATACTGGTTGCCGGCTGCCGTTACCAATACCGTCAGATCATGTAACTGTTCAGCCCCCTCAAGGGTCTGACAGTTCTGAATATTTACCTGATCATTCATAAGTGCAGATCACCTCCTCTACGCTTTCCGCCCGCTTGATCACTGCCCCGGTGGAAGACACCATGCAGCAGTTGGGCTTGATGAAGGGCGGCTTGGATACATTGGAATAGCCTCCCACGTTGCCAAATACCAGATAATCCCCGGCGGCGATCTGTCCGGTATAGCCGCGGTACAGCACATCATGCTCTAAACAGGTATAGCCCACGATATCTGCGTTTTCCACCGCTTTGGCTGCGCCGGACGCGTGCACGGTCTGTACGGGCAGCTGCTTTAACTCGCAGATCTCGCCGATATTGTGCTTGCTGCCGTCTACCGTGATAAAGGTTTTCCCTTTGATATGTTTTACCGACACCACTTTTGTGATGAAGGAAATATACTTATTGATCAGCGTGGTGCCCGGCTCCGTAAACAGCACCGGCTTCTTTTCGCCGGCATACTGCGCTGCCACAGGCTCTGCCACCGCGCGGGCATACGCCTCGTAATCCGGCAGGTCTTTACCAAACTGCTCCGCCAGGCGCCCGTCCATCTCGCCAAACATGCCGCTCCCTAAACTCAGATATTCCGGTCCCTCCGGAAAATAGCGCTTTACCAGTTCCAGCATGATCTCCGCCCGGTTCCGCCATGCCTGCTCCGTGCGTGAGCGACCGATATGGCAGTGCAGACCGATAACCTGCGCGTTTTCTGTTTCCGCCACTTTGGCAAATGCCGCCGGCAGGTCAGCCTCATCGATGCCAAAGCGGGAAATAAAGCCCTGGCCGATATCGATATTTACCCGCAGACCAAAGCGGTAAGTCCTGTCCGGATGCGCCCCCGCAAATGCCAGGATGCGCTCCAGTTCCTCAAAGTTGTCCACATTTGCCATGCCGCCGTTTAGGATGAATGACTCCAGCGCCTCCCCCTTGCAGGGGCCGTTGTAGACGATATGGTCATCGGGATTGCCGCATTTTCGGGCGATGGCCAGTTCCATATCAGAGACCACCTCCGCATAGCCGCCCTCCTGCCGGATCAGGCGGCAGATATAAGGCGCGTAATTTGTTTTGTAGGAATACGAGATCCTGTAACTACCGTAGATCCCCTGAAACGTGCGCTCAAAGCGCCTGTAATTTTCCAGAAATGCCTCTTCATCGAAAACATACAGCGGCGAGCCGTATCTGCGTATGTTCTCTTCAATGCTTTGTAGATCAAACTGCATGATATCTCCCTCTTTTTGGGGTGAAACCCTTTTTTCTCAAAATCTTCTTTATTTTATACGATTCCGGCGGTTTGCACAAGGCAAATTTCCCGTTTGAGGTTATCTTTTCGATCCCACGCACGATCAATTCCCGTAAAAACCGCCGCATCAGGATTTCGGGCAGTCCCGGACAATCTCTTTTGGAACGCTGTTACTATTCACAGCCCTTCGTGCTGTGATAGTAACGGGTTTTGCCAATGAAAATCGCCTGCGGCGATGGGCAAAACCCTTCTCTCCCGGAATGTTTTGGGTCGTAATCGCGCAGCAAGTGCGCGATTCGACTGTGAA